>JAFTTE010000019.1 GCA_017466905.1 Clostridia bacterium
ATGTAAATCCACAGAGTGAGCAAATCATATTACCCTTAGGTGCTGTTGTGCAGTCACCTGCAACTGTTTCGCTAAACTCGAACGCGCCATATGCGCCGTAGTTTGAATCTCCCATACCGTGTGTGCAGCCTGCGCCGCATACTGTGCATTTGCCGTCTGCTGCTTCTTTGTCATATGTGTGTGCTGATGCTGCGCCTGCCAATGAGCAGTCAGCGCAAGCCTCTGAATGTGTGCCGTCACCATTGTCAATAATGTCAATATCGTGGAACACACGAAGCTCGGGATATTCGCCGTTTGCGCCGCATATCCAAGTGTTTTCCCAGTCAAGGTCAGCGCCTGGGAAAGGCCAGCCGTTTGCATCGCGTACAGCCTTGTTTGCGGCTGTCAGCTCTGCGGTTTTTGCAGCGGCATTTGCGCCAAGCATATCGGCAGGCTCAATATTACCGTTAATGTTATACTTGATTGCGTTTGCTTCGGTGTTCTGGGTTGTTGCAAAATCAAGCAAAGGCTGTATATCCTGATCGGTAAATATGTTTACAAAATTGCCTGTATCTATATGATTTCGTGACCACGGAGCCGTTAAGTCCCACGGGGTAACACCCAACGCAATAACATTTGTTATATATGTGGAACCACCACTATAACCAATAAGCAGATTTTTGTTATAGGTCGTTACGTAACTGTTTTCAACAATATTGTCATAAGCCAGGCAATTGTTGACTTTAACCATACCGTAACCTTTACCAAACAATGCACCACCGGTCATATTGCTTGTACTGGTGCTGTTTATATAGTTGTTGATTGAAGCGCAATTTTCAAAAATTGTGCTTCCTGCGGTACCGCGAAAGTTGCCTATGATTGCGCCGGCGGCGCTTGAACCGGTAAGATATGAGTTTTTAACAGTAATATTTTTTATTGTTTGCGGAGCAGCTGTAGTGCTGTTGGCGCTTGAATACGGGAACAAGCCTGCTGAAGTACCGTCAGAGTACAGACCATAGATTATAACACCGTTACCGTCAAAGCTACCGTTGAAGGTGGAATTGGAGTTTGACCACCATTTACTACCGCCATTTGCTTCAAAATAGGTTTTAACTTCTGCAGCAGAGGGAAGATTTGCAACGGTTTCACCACCGTTCATATAAAACGCGTCAATGCCGTCTTCTACTTTGAAATACTCGTGATTCTGACCTACAACTACATCACCACATTTGAGTTCATCTCTGCTCAAAGCAAATATCTGACCCGGGTCAGTAATTATGTATGGATTGCTTTCAGAGTTTGCCTGTGTAGGATCAAGAAGCTCAACAGTAGTAACCTTACCGCTGTAAGATACAGCGTTAATTTCATTGTCTGCTATCGGCAATACCTGATAGCCGTCGCTTTCCGCGTCAGAATTGATAACAACGCCTGTGAACAGCGATACTGCAAGCACAGCAAATGCTAAAACAAATGCCAATACAGACTTACTGTTTTTAAATACCTTCGCCATTTAAAAATCATCCTTTCTTGTGGGGTTAATCCCCAAAATTATATATTGCTGTAAAAAAGAGACAATAATCCTTTTTACATTAATGCTACTATATTTTAGAATAATTTAATTAAATTCGCAAGGGTTTTTAATAATTTTTATGCATTTCTTATAAAATAGGTATATTTTCTTATAGTATTTGTGTGAAGTTTTATTTTGATAATGCCAATTCAACCGTTTTACGCACATTATCGGCGCCTGTTCCCTTAAGCGCAGAAAACGGAATGATTGAAATTTCGTCGCCCAAATCACCTAACTCTTTTTTAAAAGCGGCAAGACGGTTGTTAAATTCCGCCTTGTTCAGCTTATCGCACTTGGTAAGAACTACCGCATAGGGTATTTCAAAATGAGATAAAAATTCTAACATAGAAATATCAAACTCAGTAGCAGGATGTCGCATATCTATAAGCTGCAAGCAAAGTTTTATGTTGCGACCTGTACGAAAATAGCCTTCCATAAGCTCTGCCCATCTTTCACGGTCGCGGTCGGCAACCTTTGCGTAGCCGTAACCGGGCAGGTCAACAAGACGAAATTCTGACAGCCGATAAAAGTTAATGGTTACCGTTTTACCCGGGGTTGAGCTTACACGCGCAATGGATTTACGGTTAAGAATTTTATTTATAAGCGACGATTTACCAACGTTTGAGCGTCCCGAAAAACAAATTTCGGGTAAATCGGATTCGGTTAGTTGGTCGAGTGTGCCGAATGCGGCTTCAAAATCTACCTTGTTCCAGTTCAAAACAGTCACCTCGGTTAATATCAGATTCTTTGCGGACGACCAATGGTCGCCCATACGATATGTTTATATATTCACTGTGTAGGGGCGTGCATTGCACGCCCGTTTTTAATTTCTTATCGTTGCGGTTTTTGTGTTTTGAGTTGTAATATAATTATCTTTTTGCACCGTATCTTCTTCAAGCGGTAAAAGTGCGCGGTCGATAATATCGGTTACATACTGCACGGGTATAAATTCAATATTTTCGCGCACCTTTTCGTCAACCTCGTCTATATCGGGGATGTTGTCGTGCGGAATAAACACGCGTTTTACACCGCCGCGGTAGGCAGCCATTGCCTTTTCTTTAAGTCCGCCGATAGCGAGTACACGACCACGGATAGATACCTCGCCCGTCATAGCGATATCACGGCGAACCGCTCTGCCTGTAAGCGCTGATATAAGCGCTGTGGTGATGGTAACGCCAGCGCTCGGTCCGTCTTTTGGAACGGCAGATTCGGTAGCGTGGATGTGAATATCCTTTG
The DNA here is from genome assembly GCA_017466905.1 of Clostridia bacterium. GTDB lineage: Bacteria > Bacillota > Clostridia > Oscillospirales > Acutalibacteraceae > UBA737. The sequence goes on from JAFTTE010000019.1 coordinate 2,786, forward strand.
TCTTATAAAATTCTGTATCAATGCCGTATTTTTGCGAGTTTGCGCGCACAAAGGTTATGGCAGCCTCTGCCGATTCCTTCATAACATCACCAAGGTTACCGGTAAGTACGGTTTTGCCGCTACCCTCAAGCACCGCTACTTCCATTTGCATAATTTCGCCGCCCACCTGTGTCCAGGCAAGGCCGTTTATTATGCCCACTTCGTCGTGCGGCAGTATCATTTCGGGGCGGTATTTTTTGTGACCTATCATACTTTCAAGGTCGGTGCCCTTTATATTTACCTTTTGAACGCTGCCCTCGGCAATCTGACGCGCCGCCTTGCCACAAAGCGAGCCTACTGTGCGCTGTAGCTTACGAACGCCTGCCTCACGGGTGTAAAAATCTATAATACCGTAAAGCGCGTTATCTGCAAAACGGCAGTTTTTGCCCGTCAGTCCGTGTGACTCGATTTCGCGCGGCACGATATGGCGCTTGGCAATATTAAACTTTTCCTCACGCGTATAGCCGTCAAGCGATACAACTTCCATACGGTCCAGAAGCGGCGCGGGAATAGTATCAAGCGAGTTTGCCGTGGTGATAAATACAGCGCGGCTAAGGTCATATGGAATTTCGAGGAAATTGTCGGTAAAGTTGCAGTTTTGCTCAGGGTCAAGCACCTCAAGCAAAGCGCTCGCAGGGTCGCCCTTGTAGTCGGAGCCTAACTTGTCAACCTCGTCGAGTAGGATTAGCGGATTAGATGTGCCCGCATTTTTTATTGCAGTCAAAATCTTACCCGTCATAGCGCCTATGTAGGTCTTGCGGTGACCGCGTATCTCTGCCTCGTCGTGCATACCGCCCAAAGATATACGCTGATATTTTCTGCCCATACACTCGGCTATGGTTTTGCCTATAGAGGTTTTGCCCACACCGGGAGGTCCGTAAAGACAGAGTATATTACCCTTTGACTCGGGTGACAAAGCATATACAGAAAGCATTTCTAAAATGCGTTCTTTTACCTTTTTCATACCGTAGAAATCACGGTCAAGAATTTTTTGAGCCTTTTTGATATCTACAACCGCGTCATCGCAGTTGTTCCAAGGAAGAGCCAGACAGGTCTCGATATAAGCGCGGGACACCGTGCTTTCGTGAGCGCCCTGCGGCATTTTTGAAAGCTTGTTTATTTCAATATGAATTTTTTCTTTGATTTCGTCACTCGCGTTAAGCCGCTCCGCTTTTTCGTGATATTCGTCAATCTCATTTGCTGATTCATCGCCGTAAAGCTCTTCGCTGATAACTCGCATCTGCTCTTTAAGGTAATAATCGCGTTGATTTTCATCAATATGAGCGCGTGTTTTCTGACCGATGCGGTTGTCGATTTCGGTAACCTCACGCTCTTTCGACAGCAGTTCAAGCAATATTTTGGCTCTGGTTACGATATTCAACTGTTCTAACACATACTGCTTATCATCAAAGGGCGCGGGAATATTGAAAGCTATAAAATCGCAAAGATTAGAAAGATTTTCATTGGTTGCCACATTGAGAATAATATCATTTGGCAGATTCTGAGCTACATTGGCATAGCGTTCAAATTCGGCTCTGATACGGCGGATAAGGCTCTCGATATAAACCTCGCGGTTTTTAATTGGCTTATCCTCGCATTTTTCTATAGTAGCGACAAAGTGCGAGCCGTTATCGTTAAATGTAAGGTGACGGGCGCGGTAAATGCCTTTTACCAGCACCTTGGCGCCGCCGTCGGGCATTTTAAGCACCTGACGAACGCGGCAAAGACAGCCCATCTCATAAAGGTGGGTTGAATTTGGGTCCTCGACCGCGATATCCTTTTGGGTTACTAAATAAATCGGCACATTTTTATCCATAGCAAAGCTTAATGCGCGCACCGATTTCTTTCTGCCGACGTCAAGCGTCAGCATCATATCGGGAAAAGCCACAACTCCGCGCAAAGCCATTGCGGGAAATGTGCCCGTAATTTGTTTTTCATCTAAAATCATAAGAAAAAGAGACTCCTAATTTTTCGGTTTTATGCTTTTGTTATTACCGTAGCGCTAAGCGCGTGTTCCTGAAATACAAACAAAACGGTATTGTCTTTAATCTGGTATTCTAAAACGGTAATACCTGCGCTTGCAGGCAAGAAGAACAGTTCGCCGCTCTTTGCCTCGCGTTCTTCTGTCTCATAGCCCATCTCGCTCATAGTGTCGCGAACCTGGGTAGATACCGCGCCCACAGTAAAGCCGTAGGCATCACCGTATTTTACAATGTGGGTAATACCTGCCGACTCATCATCGGTTTTATAGGAACAACAAACCGAGCCATCGGTCATAACGGTGTAGTCGCCCGATTGGTAGTCAAAATACATAGGCTCGCCGTGGTCGTCAAGTGTTTCGCTCAAAACGGCTTTTGCGTCCTCTACGCTGTCGCCGAGTTTATACTCAAGGTCAGAAATCTGACCGAGTTTAGCATAATACTCTATATCTACCGAGTGGTCACTGCCACCGCCCGATTTATCACCGCAAGCGGTAAGTGAAAGCACAAAAATCATACAAAGAACAAAACTTAAAAATCGTTTCACTTTTATCATCCTTTTATTTTTTATTAGCCTTATTGAGCAGCTCGTTGCGCTGATCCCAAAGGTCTTGGCTGAGGTCTACATAATAGGTGTGCGGTTTTTCAAAACGCTTAACCTCATCCCAAAGGTTGTCCACAAGCTTCTCACGCAAAGCGGCAATTTCGGTAACGGTAGGTGAGGTATAAACCTGTGTGCCCTTTTCAAAAATCTTGACCTGTAATTTGCGAGCGTAAAAATCGGTTACAGTCTTGCGTTTCCAGGTATATGTTGGATCAAAAATCTCATATGGCTTGCTATCGTCAATCTTTTCATAGTTAAGAGTGATAACATCGGCAATAGCCTTACCTGTCTTTTTATCGTAAAGGCGCCACGGAATTTTAACACCAGGGACTGTGATTTTAGCGATATTTTCACTGATTTTGATTTTCGGTGTGATAACACCATCCTGCTCGGTGGCAACAAGCTTATACACGCCGCCAAAAACCGCCTCGCTTGATGCGGTAATCAGTCGCTCGCCTACGCCGTAGCTGTCAATGCACGCGCCCTGAATATCCATATCGCGAATAAGATGCTCGTCGAGCGAGTTAGAAACGCAGATTTTAGCGTCAGGGTAGCCCGCTTCGTCCAGCATTTTACGCGCTTTTTTAGAAAGATAGGCAATATCGCCGCTGTCAATACGAATACCAAGCGGTCTGCATCCGCGGGGCTTTAATACCTCGTCAAAAACCTTTATAGCGTTAGGTATGCCCGATTTTAAAACATTGTAGGTATCTACAAGCAGCATACAACTATCGGGGTAGGTCTCGGCATAGGTCTTAAATGCGGTATATTCGTCGGGGAAAAGCTGTACCCAGCTGTGCGCCATAGTACCGCTTGCCTTTGTAGCAAAGTCTTTTGCTGTTTTTATATCAGATGTTCCGCTACATCCACCGATAATAGCGGCGCGAGCGCCGTAGTATGCCGCATCTGCGCCCTGAGCTCGACGTGCGCCAAACTCCATAACAGGACGTCCCTTTGCAGCGCGTACAATACGGTTTGCTTTGGTAGCAATAAGCGACTGATGATTTATGGTAAGCAGTACCATTGTTTCGATAAGCATTGCCTGAATTGCAGGACCGCGCACCGTAACAATAGGTTCATTTGGGAATATCGGCGTACCCTCAGGTACTGCCCATACATCACAACAGAACTTAAAGTCACGAAGATAGTCTATAAATTCATCACAGAAAAGATTAAGGGATTTTAAATACTCAATATCGCTGTCGTCAAAATGCAGATTATTAAGATAATCTATAAGCTGCTCAATGCCCGCCATAATGGCATAACCGCCAGCATCGGGCACACGGCGGAAAAACATGTCAAAATATGTAATTGTATCACGCATATCGCTTTGCATAATGCCGTTTGCCATGGTCATTTCATAAAGATCCATAAGCATTGTAAGATTGCGGTTGTCCTGTTTCATTTTGAGTCCCTCCAAATGAAAATGAATTGCGGCTTTGCCGCATGAATTGAATATACTGTTCATAAATTGCCTTTGGCATGAATTGCACCAAAGGTGCATTATGGAGTTTTCGCAAGCGAAAACAAATATAAATATGTGTCGCTTAGCGACATACCGAAATGCGTGTAACGCAATTCATGAAACGCAAGTTTCAATTTATGTGCACAGCACAATTCATGGCACGCAAGTGCCAATTCATTGATTTTACATTTTCTCCGGTGCTGAAATTTTCATCATATCAAGCACGTTTTTAATTACAATGCCTGTTGCAAAGCAGAGGTTAAGTCTTGCCTGTGTCAGCGCCTCATCGTCGCCCTTAACACGACACGCGGCATAAAATTTGTGGAATTTTGTCGCAAGCTCGTTTACATAGTGGGTAAGGCGCGCAGGGTCATAAGATTTTGCCGATTGAATAATTTCGTCGGTAAGAGCCGAAATGTGAATAATAAGCTCGCGCTCTTCGGGCGCCGTCAGTTTGCACAGTTCATCTGCCGTGCAGTCGCGCTTTGTAACACCGTCTTCTTGAAGATTGCGCAAAATGCTGCAAATACGCGCGTAAGCATACTGAACATAGTATACAGGGTTACTGTTAGATTCGCTGACTGCAAGGTCAAGGTCAAAGTCAAAGTGAGAATTAGGCTCGCGCAGGTTAAAGAAAAATCTTGCCGCATCAATCGGCACCTCGTCAAGCAGAGTGACAAGGGTAATAGCCTTGCCCGAGCGCTTTGATGCCTTAATAACCTCGCCGTCACGCACAAGACGTACCATCTGCATAAGCACTACGTCAAGACGGTCTGAGTCTACACCCAAAGCGGTAAGCGCCGCTTTTAGTCTTGGCACATAGCCGTGATGGTCGGCACCTAAAATGTCGATAGCCTTATCAAATTTACGAACCTCTAACTTGTTATAGTGGTAAGCAATGTCGGGCACAACATAGGTCGGTACACCGTTAGCGCGCACGAGCACAAAGTCTTTATCGCAACCAAAATCGGTAGCCTTAAACCAAAGAGCGTCCTCTTGGGTATAGGTGTGACCGCTTGCCTTTAAGAGTTCGATTATACGGGCGGCTTCACCGTTGTTGTGAAGTGTACTTTCTTTAAACCAAGTATTATACTTTATACGATATTTACCGAGGTCATCTTTAAGTCCCTGAATGTTTTTTGGCAACGCAAACTCTACCAAAGCGGCACGGCGGGTAGCCTCGTCACAAGACATATATTTATCGCCGTTTACCTCGGCAAAAGCCTTTGCGTGAGCCACGATATCGTCACCGTGGTACGAGTCTTCGGGCATTTCAATACCGTCGGCGTAAAGCTGTTGGTAACGCAAATCAAGTGACAAACCAAACTTGTTTATCTGATTGCCTGCGTCGTTTATATAAAATTCACGCTCGGTGTAGTAGCCTGCCGCAGACATTACCGCCGCCAAGCAGTCGCCCAAAGCGCCGCCGCGCGCATTTCCTATGTGCATAGGTCCTGTGGGGTTTGCCGAGACAAACTCTACAAGCACGCGCTTACCCTCGCCATAATTACTTTTGCCGTAGTCGTCGCCCTTTGCTATTACATCGGCAATTATGTCAGCGTAATACTTGTCCGACAAGAAAAGATTGATAAAGCCGGGGCCTGCTATTTCGTATTTTTCAATAAAAGAACCCTTAAAATCGGCGTTTGCCATAAGCTTTTCGGCAATAGCACGGGGCGCGGATTTAAAGCCGCGCGCCCAGACCATAGCCGCGTTTACGGCATAGTCACCGTTTTTGCGGTCAGCAGGGACCTCTACCTTAAAGGGTGCGAGTTCGGCTTCGCACAATTCACCGTTTTTTATCGCCTTGTTTGCCGCATCTATAAGTATTTTTTCAATTTGTTCTTTTGCTTTGCTTACTAAAACTGACATTTTATCTTTCCTCCACTGTAATCTCTACCGTATTTTCACTTAAGGGTTCGAGATTTACATCTATTGTATAAACCATTTTAACTGTTCCGCCATGCTCGGTCATATTGCTTTTTACTTCTTTGCCGTAAATACCGAGTGTAAGAGAGCCTTGCGGTATAGCGTAAAGGCAGTTGTTTCGTTCGCCCTCGGTTATTATAAGTCGCGAGTTTAAGTCGCCGCGGCGCTCTAAAACAACGGTGCCGCAGTCCTTTACGGTAAGCTGCGTTTTTATTTTTGAACCCTCAACCGTCTGGTCTTCGGAATATGTGATGATGTATTCATCTTCAAACCGTCTGAGCGTCCCCTCGGTGCTGAGCTCAATAACCGCTTTATCGTCGTCAAGACCCTGTATACCTTTAATTTTTACTAAAACCTTTTTCATATTTTTTCTATGTCAACCTGCTCTATTTCAAAATCATTATTATAATCGCCAAGCAGTATATTTACCGTCTTTTCAAAAGACTTTGTTTTATCGCTTGCATAAAATTTATATTCGGCTGCATTTACACCATCGTTAAGACTATTGCCAAGAGCCAGCATCTGCTCTATTGCCTTGGCGGTTGCCTCACCCATATTTATAAGTGTTACCGAATTTCCCAAAACTTTTCGTATGATGCTTGATAACACGGGAAAATGCGTACAACCTAAAATAAGTGTGTCGATACCAGCGTCCATCATAGGCTTAAGATATCGCCTGAGAGTTTCTATTGCAACCGAATCGTCAATTGCAGTCCAGCCTTCTTCTACAATAGGCACAAGCAGAGTTCCCGCCGCTTCTATAACCTCGGCATCGGGAAGCCGCTCGAGTATCTGTTTTTTGTGCGCGCCGCTGTTAATTGTCGCGCTGGTAGCAAGAATGCCGATTTTGCCGTTTTGTGTAGCCGCTACCGCCGCGCGCACCGAATGAGATACCACCTCTACAAAAGGCACGGGCAACACATCTGCCGTATCGGCTGCTACAGATGATACCGTACCGCAGGCGGCAACTATCATTTTTACATCGTGCGAAAGCAAAAACCTTTCGTCCTGAAGCGCATATTTACGAATGGTTTCACGGCCCTTTGTACCGTAGGGCACACGACCCGTATCACCGAAATAAACTATATTTTCATTGGGTAACAGCTTCATAATTTCGCGGGCAACGGTAAGACCGCCAAGTCCCGAATCAAAAACGCCAATCGCGCGGTTATCTGCCACTTGAGGTTTCCCCTTTCTTCAAACGATAACTATTCATATTATCTTACCATATAATACGCATTTTATCAAGACTAAAATGAATGGATATTTAGTTTGTGATTTAAATTTTCAACAAATCACTTTCGGTATTTATCGTATGGTCGAGCCTATGTACTCGACCGCGGAACTACGTATATAATTATTTCTTCACACCCTTATAAATATAGTAAGGCTTTGAATACAAATAATTACCGTTTTTATCCGCATCTATAAGATTGTTGATAAATTCATTATATTCTTTTTTTGTAATAACACCTGTATTTTCGCCCTCAACCCAATCGGTACTCTCGCCCACAAGCCAGCCTATATTTTTGCTGAATTCATAGCCGAACTTACCTTCTTTATATTCGGTTTCAACTACACTAAAAACAGAAATCTGACTTTCAAAATGTCCTGAGTTGTTAAATATTCCGTGCACTCTTCTTCCCATCCAACCGTCAAGGTCATCCATCCAGCCCTGTTTGGTTACGGCATAAGCGTGTATTACCTTGGTAATCAATTCTTCGTTTTGACCGTTATAAACCACGCTGTCAAAATCCGCGTGAACACAGATAATCGTGCCGCCGGGTTTTAAAATTCTGTTTACTTCACTCACAAAGTTTGCTTTATCGGTAATGCATTCGAGTAAATCCTTGGTAAGCACCAAATCAAAAGAGTTATCGTCGAATTGAAGTTTCCCCTGACAATTCATAACCTTTAATTCAACGGGTGCGCTGTATGGTATAGCACCGAAATTTTTATCAGATATATCCACACCTATAGCCTTTATTACTTTATTGGGAAATTGCTCAATAATTCCGTTTAAGTAACCCGCATTTCTGCAACCCAAATCTATAATAGCTGCATTATCCGGCAGGTCGATTAATTCATATATCGCTTGGTTTAATGATGATTTATTTAATTTCATAAAATTTTCTCCTTTTAGTTGTTTATATAAAAATAAAAAACTGTCAATAGCTATATGCCATCAACAGTACAACAAAAAGGTATAAATTTCTTTTCATCATTTTTTCGGCACATAGCAATTTAAGCCTGTACCAAAAAAAGATACAAGCCTCATCGCACTCGTCGAATGATGATAGAAAACATACCATTTACCTCCAAATTAATTTTCTTTATTATAGTGCGATAAATTTGTTTTGTCAACAAAATATAAATTCACCTTGTAGGGACGGGCGTCCTCGACCGTCCGTTTGGGATTTAATTATATAAAAACAAAAATCAATGTAATTAAACATTATTATATGTATCACATTGATTTAATAATACTCTATAATTTTGTTTTAAGGACGGTCGAGGACGCCCGTCCGTACAAAAAATTAAGCCTCTACTTTTTAAGCAGAGGCTTTTGCATTAGATAATTTTGCATTAATTTAATCGCAGCATTCGTCCTTTTTAGCTGCCTTTTTAGGTTTTGGTGCGGATTGTGTATTATCGCCAAGACCTGTAGTTTCAGAGAATATTGCGTTGTTAGTAACGGTATTTATAGCATCGGTTGGAATAATAAGCTTTGCAGCGGTGCCGTTTGACATATTTACTAATGCCTCATACTTTTTAAGCTCAAGCACAGCGGCATCAACACCTGCCTCTTTTAGTGCGATAAGACCGTCTGCCTCTGCCTTTTTAGAAAGGTAAATTGCCTTTGCTTCACCTTCGGCTCTAGCAATACGCGCGTCGCGTTCGCCTTCGGCTGCAAGAATCATAGCCTGCTTGTCACCCTCAGCACGTGTGATGGCTGCCGCCTTGTGACCTTCTGCCTGCAAAAGTGTTTCACGGCGGTCACGCTCTGCCTTCATCTGCTTTTCCATCGCGTTCTGAATTTCAGCGGGCGGAATAATGTTTTTTAGCTCAACGCGGCTTACCTTCATACCCCACTGGTCAGTTGCTTCGTCAAGAATCTCTGCCATTTTTGTGTTGATGATATCGCGTGAGGTGAGTGTGCCGTCAAGCTCCATATCACCAACAATATTACGAAGAGTAGTAGCGGTCAGGTTTTCAAGAGCTCTGATTGGGTTTACAACACCGTATGAGTAAAGCTTAGCGTCAAATATGCGGAAAAACACAACGGTATCAATCTGCATAGTAACATTATCTTTGGTAATAACGGGCTGTGGTGGGGAGTCCATAACCTGCTCTTTTAATGTGATTTTGTTAGCAATTTTCTCTAAAAAAGGAATTTTTACGTGAATACCTGCATCCCAGGTGCATTTGTATTTACCCAAAAACTCGATAACATACTGTGTTGCCTGCGGCACAATGCGAACGTTTGGAATAACAATTACTAAAAAGATTACAGCTAAAGCAATAAGCCAACCCATAAAATAACCACCTTTTAATTTTTATAAATTATTTTAACAAAGCTGCAGACAGCTTTTTGTTACTTGATACAACAGGAATAAACTGTGTTACCGAATCAATAAAATGCTTGTTGTCGCCAAGAGCCGCAATAGCGTTTGCTTTTACGGTTTCATCATTTACACAAGCGGCAGCAACCACAGCAACTATAGTGTTAACGGTGTCACGGTCACCCTGTAAATATCCGTTTCCAAGAACATCAAAAAGCTTTTTAATGCTCTTTTTATTATTCTCTAAGAGGACCGCTTTTATTTGCGGTACTAACTTTTCGCCAAAGAAATTAAGGTATAAGAAATTGCCGTAAACGGCTACGTGAGCCTTGTACTCATCCTTTAGCGCGGGGAAAACATCAAGAACCTTTTTGGTAAATGCTGTAATGTTATAACTGCCGTCCTTGGATGCGGTGGGCAGGTCAATAGCATTTGTCGCAGCCGCAGAGCGTGTACGCTTGATGCCAAGCTCATCACGCAGTGTAGAGGTAAAGTCAATACCAACAGCTTCGGCATCCTTTGCGTTCTGGCTGTCGTCAAAAAGCCAGGCATTAACCTCTGCGAGTTCATAACTGCCGTCTTCGGCGATATCAGCAGTTTTTAAAATATACATCTGACGCTCGTCGCTGTATTCAACTGCGGCTGCCTTTTTATCATTCTTATAAACACCGTCTACTGCTTTAAAACCGTTTTCATCAAGAAAAGGTTGCATTTCTTTGATTACATTTTCTAAATATCTGTTATCCATTTTAAATAAACACTTCCAAAAAATTATATTTTTTATATTGTAACATAAAAAATCGTGTTTGTCATCTAAAAATTTCTTGAAAGCGATATATATTTTTTATATAATAAAAATACATTACGAGCCTCCCTTGCCTAAAGGGAGATGCCGAGGTACGAGGCGGAGGGATATTCTTTCGCTATGAGAAATATTAAAACAGGTGATATATTGAAAATTTCTAACAAAAAAGACTTAAAAAGCGTTCTTGAATCACAGGGTTTTTCTTTTAAAAAATCTTTGGGTCAGAACTTTTTAATAGACGATACCGTCTGTCCGCGTATGGCGGCGGCAGTGTCAGGAGAAAATGTCGGTGTGCTCGAGATAGGACCCGGTGCGGGTGTGCTTACAGCGCAACTGTCACAGAATTGCAAAAAGGTGGTATCGGTCGAGCTTGATACCCGTCTTAAACCCATACTCGAACAGACTCTCGCTGACTGCGACAATGTAAAAATTATCTGGAACGATATACTTAAAATAGATTTAAAAACTGTTCTGGCAGAAGAGTTTGCTGATTGCGACACAATAAATATATGCGCAAATCTGCCGTATTATATTACTTCACCCGTTATAATGATGCTGCTTGAAAGCCGCTTACCCATAAACACAATAGCGGTAATGGTGCAAAAAGAGGCAGCCGACCGCCTTTGCGCCACGGTTGGCTCTCGTGCGGCAGGTGCTGTAACGGTTGCGGTTAATTACTATGCCAAAGCAGAAACTCTTTTTGGTGTGCCGCGAGGCTCATTTATGCCGCCGCCAAATGTTGATTCGGCAGTTATAAAACTTACTTTACGCGATAAACCGCCTGTAGAGGTAACAGACGAAAAACTGTTCTTTAAAATTGTAAAAGCCTGCTTTGCGCAACGCAGAAAAATTTTGCTTAACACAGTATGTAACACTATGAACATTGGCAAAGATGATTTTAGAAAAGCTTTATATGAAGCAAACATCAGTGAAACGGTACGCGGCGAAACGCTGACTATGGAGCAAATAGCAAGCCTTGCTAATGCGCTTAAATAATGCATAATTCACAATGCACAATTAAGTGTTTAATAAAGATTTACAATATGGGGAGGCAAAACGTCATGAGATTATTTCACGTAAGCGAAGAAGAAAATATTGAAATTTTCAAGCCGCGACTTCCAACAAGAAATGATTTAGACCAAAATATAGGTTTAGTTTGGGCGATTGATGAAGCAAGACTTCCTAATTTTTTAACACCAAGAAATTGCCCAAGAGTGACATATCATATAGGGGATAACACAACACCCCAAGATATCAAAAAATTCTTTTCCTCGGCAACACAAACGCATGTTGTTGTCGTTGAAAGCAAGTGGCTTAATGCTATGCAAAACACCACATTATATGTATACGAGTTTGACACAAAGGATTTTATATTGCAAGATAATATTGCGGGATATTATGTGTCCAAGACCGCACAAATACCGATAGCAAAATACAAATATAATGATTTGATTTCGGAACTTGCATCAAGAAATGTAGAAATCAGAATTGTAGATAATTTATGGGATATAGCCGAAGAGGTTAAAAATTCAACACTTAACTGGTCATTATGCAGAATGAGTTTTGCACAATCAAAATAATCTAATAGAACATATTAAAAATAAAGTCATATTTTTAAAGCACAATCTTAATTAATTTTAATTGTGCATTGTGCATTATGAATAGTGCATCAAAAAAGTGCTTGCATTTTTTTGAAACTGTGTTATAATTCTTTTGTTAAATGCGTTGATAAAGAAAAGTAACGTTGCACGTAACTTTAAGAGAGGGTGGTCTCAGGCTGTAAGCCGCCTATTTTACCGCAACGCGAAGTTCCCTTTTGAGCAGTGCCGCTGAAATAACAGTAGGTGACACCGGGTATGCAGTTCCGTTACAGACTGCGGAGAGTGTTTGCTCTTTGAGCGAAAATGCGGGTGGTACCGCGGAGTCGGATATTCAGACTTCGTCCTGTTTATAGGACGAAGTCTTTGTTTTTTCTTTGCAGAAAAACGAGTGAAGAGATAAGAGAGACAAGAGAAGAGAAAATGTGTGCCTTACGGCACTGATATAAAAAGTTAATAAAATTCAAGGAGATAGATTATGAAACAACAGCTTGAACAAATCAAGACTGCGGCGCTTGAGGCTATAGAAGCGGCTCAAAACAGCGCCGACTGCGAAAACATCAGGGTAAAATACCTTGGTAAAAAAGGCGAGCTTACCGCTATTTTAAAGATGATGGGTGGCCTTTCTCCCGAAGAACGCCCCATTATGGGTCAGCTTGTAAACACTGCAAAGGCAGAGGTTGACGCGGCGCTTGGCGCTAAAGTCAACGAGATGAATGCCAAGGCTACCGAGCTTAAATTACAGCAGGAAACTATAGATATCACAATGCCGGCAAAGGTGTCAAAAACAGGCAAGCTTCATCCGCTTAATACCGTACTGGGCGATATGATTGATATTTTTCAGTCGATGGGCTTTGACGTTGTAGACGGCCCCGAGGTAGAGACCGATCACTACAACTTTGAGTGTCTTAATGTGCCACAAGATCATCCCGCACGCGATATGCAGGATACATTTTACTTGGCAGAGAACATTTTGCTTCGCACACAGACCTCTGCGGCACAGATTCGTACTATGGAAACACGCAAGCCGCCTATCCGCGTTATCTGTCCCGGCCGTGTGTTCCGCGCTGACGAGGTTGACGCTACACACTCACCTGTTTTCCACCAGATAGAAGGTCTTGTTGTTGATAAGGGCATCACTATGTGCGACCTTAAGGGCGTACTCGAGCAGTTTGCTCACGAGATTTACGGACCTGATACAAAGGTTAAATTCCGTCCGTCATTCTTCCCCTTTACAGAGCCGTCTGTTGAGGTTGACGTTTCGTGCAGTGAGTGCGGTGGCAAGGGCTGCCGCGTGTGCAAGGGAGCCGGTTGGATAGAAATTCTGGGCGCCGGTATGGTGCACCCGAATGTACTTCGTTCTTGCGGTATTGACCCCGAGGAATACAGCGGCTTTGCTTTTGGTATCGGTCTTGACCGTCTTACCACCACACGTTATAAAATAAGCGATATTCGTTTGTTGTTTGAAAATGACAAGCGTTTTCTTGACCAGTTTTAATAAGGGGGGAACAAACTCGTGAAAATATCATTAAATCACTTAAAAAATTATGTAGATATAAATGTTCCTGTAGAAGAACTGTGTGACCGTATGGTTATGGCAGGCTTTGAGGTTGAAAGCATTGAGTGTGAAGGCGAAAACATAAAAAATGTTGTTGCCGCTCGTATTGTAAAACTTGAACCGCATCGTGATAGCGACCATCTGCAGATTTGCCAGATGGATATAGGTAAAGACGAGCTCGTACAAATCGTTACAGGTGCACAAAACATCAAAGAGGGCGACCTTGTTCCCGCCGCGCTTGACAACAGCGATTTGCCTAACGGTATGCACATTAAAGCAGGCAAGCTGCGCGGCGTAGAGTCCAACGGTATGCTCTGCTCCGGTGAAGAGCTTTGTCTTACCGAAGAAGATTACGAGGGCGCTTCCGTTCACGGTATACTTATACTTAAAGGTGAGTGGAAACCTGGTACCGATATGCGTGAAGTATTGGGCCTTGACGATTACATCATCGACTTTAAAATTACCGCAAACCGCCCCGACTGTAACTGCTTTATGGGTGTTGCAAAAGAGGCTTCGGTTGTACTTGGCAGTGCTTATCATCCCCCTGTTCCTACCTATAAAACTGTAGGTGAGGACATAAAAGACTATATTGATGTAGAGGTTCAGAACTTTGACCTTTGCCCACGCTATGTAGGACGTGTTGTTAAAAATCTTCGCATCAAGCCGTCACCTGCCTGGATGCAAAAGGCAATTACTGCCTCGGGTATGAGACCTATTAACAACATAGTTGACATCACCAACTTTGTTATGCTTGAAACAGGTCAGCCGATGCACGCGTTTAACTATAACGACCTCGCTGACAAAAAGATTATCGTGCGTAACGCTCGTGAGAGTGAGGCAATCACCACACTTGACGGTAAAGATTATAATCTTACACCCGATATGCTTGTTATCGCCGACGGCGAGAAGCCGTCCTGCCTTGCTGGTATTATGGGCGGTAAAGAGAGCGAAATCGAAGACGATACAAAGGATTTGTTCCTTGAATCTGCTAAGTTCCGCCGCGACAGCGTAAGAAAAACAGGTCGCGCTCTTGGTATTAGTACCGAAGCGAGCGGTCGTTTTGAAAAGGGCGTTGACGTTGTAAACGTTGGCTTTGCTATGGACCGCGCGCTGCAGCTTATTGACGAGCTTGACGCAGGCGATATTATAGACGGCACACTCGACCGCAATCTCGGTCTTCCCGAAGACAAGATTTTAAATGTTAAATCAGAGAGCATTATCGAGCTTCTGGGTGTTCAGATTCCCGAAGATAAGATGGTTGAAATTCTTAACAGCCTTTGTTTGCCTACCACAGCAAAAGACGGCGTTCTGACCGTTCGTGTTCCCTCTATCCGTGACGATATCGAGGGTAGAGCA
>JAFTTE010000020.1 GCA_017466905.1 Clostridia bacterium
ATTGATGATACTACAAGTGAAATTGCTACAAATGCAATAAGCACATAGGTACTGGCATTGATTATTGTGGTGATGGATGACATCATAATACCAAGGTAGTCGGTGTACTTGATTTGTTTCAGCTCTTCAACGTCGTCGTTATAATCTTTTATAGCGTCGGTAATAACGTCCTTGTTTTCAAAGCTTGAAGCATAAATATTAATTGTTGCGGGCGAATCCAAATCAACATAACCCATAGCAAGCAGATTTTCTTCATAGGTGCTTTCCGAGAAAACCATAATTTCGTCGTAGTATATCGCGCATTGCTCGGTGGTGTAACCAGGCAATGCCATGTCAAGCGCGCCCGCTAACTGTTGGGTACTCATACCCGCCATCTGAGCTGTGACTTGTGCGGCGTACTGTGCTTTAACCTGTTCGCGAATCATTTGAGCAAAAAGCTCGTTAAATTCTTCGTCAGACATTGCTGCCAGATATTCGTTTATTTCTTCGCTTGAAACACTTACCTGCTCGCTCATACCCTGCGACATCATAGCCTCCATCTCGGTGCGTGTCATTGAGCCGAGCGTTGCGTCAACCTGCTGCTTAACAAATGCTTCGTCGGGGATGCTGCTTATCGCGATGTAAGCGGCGGCTTTACCGTTTGCGTCAAGGCCTGAAATATATTCGCGGAAATCAGCTTCCTTTTCGGCATCGGTGAGCGAGCCTGTCGTAGCATTAAAGGGAAGACCTGTAAGAACATCGGTGTTGGGGGAATCAAGCTGTGCGGTTATTACATCGCTGTCATCAGCAAGCTCTACCAAATGCTTTGTAAGAAGGCTTGTATATGCTATACTACCGCTTAGCATAGTGGTGCTGGCTTCCTCATTGGGACGGATAATGCCTGTAACCTTAAGCGTCATTGCATTGTCATAAAGGTAACGCAGACCTGCATCAGTATCACGCAAATCGGTATACAGTCCTGTCGCTTCGTCATAGCGGTAGCAATCTGCATTTAAAATAGCCTTGTATTCTGTATTGCAAATTTCCTCGTAAGACCATTTTTTATTTTCTTTATCCTGAAGCTTGGTGCCGTTTAACGCGGCATCTGCCAGCTTGTCAATATCCTCGGAGGATATAAGTCCTAATGCATAAAGCGCAATGTCGTCAAGCTCGTTGTTTTCATCAAGCACCAACACAACCTCGTCATAGCTGTTAGGCCATGAGCCATATATAACGTCATATTGGTCAAGAAGAAGGTCATTTATCGGAGCGCCGTCATTACCGGGCAAAAGCTCTTGCCATAGACGGCTTCCCATTGAAGACATTGAAGTCATAGATGAGGCGGGGGAAAACTGTGAAAGTGTTGACATTGCCGTCATATCCACGCCTATATATTGAAGCATAAGGTCGGAAATTAATTTTTCAAGATCTGAATGTAATATTTCTCCGTCAACATTTTCGGTATATATCTGCATATCAAGGTCATAAGAATATTGTACGCCGTTAACAGCGGTTGAAAGAGCGGTATCCTCGGTTGTGATTTCCTTTTCAAGATACGTCTTAAATGCCTGCAGGTCATTTTTGCTTTCTTCAACGCTGTTCATTGCGTTAATCATATCATAAAGCGCACTCTTTTCATAAACCGCGTCCTTTTCGTGCTCTGTTTTATCGGCTGTAATATTCATAAACGCTTCCATAAGCGTTGTCATATCGACGGTGGAGGCTTCAAGTGTCAGCGGGTATACAGACAGGGTGCTTTCCTGCACAGCGTCTATATACGCTGTCATACCCTGCGAAATCGCCAGAATAAGCGCTATGCCTATAATGCCTATTGAGCCCGCAAAGGACGTGAGCACTGTTCTGCCTTTTTTGGTAATCAGGTTTTTGAGCGACAGCATAAAGGATGTACCAAACGACATAGAAGGCTTTTTGGTTTTGCTGTGCGCTTCGTTTCTTGATGCGTCAAGTAAAGCCTCGTTTGCTGATTCACTGTCACTTAGCGGCTGTGAGTCGTGTGTAATTACGCCGTCAAGCATATTGATAATGCGTGAGGAGTATTTTTCAGCAAGCTCGGGATTATGCGTTACCATAATGATAAGCTTATCCTTAGAGATGTTTTTTAGTATCTCCATAACCTGAACGCTGGTTTCGGTGTCAAGCGCGCCCGTTGGCTCGTCGGCTAAGATGATATCGGGGTTGTTAACAAGCGCTCGCGCAATTGCCACACGCTGCATCTGTCCGCCTGACATTTCTCCGGGTTTTTTGTTTAATTGGTCACCAAGACCAACATCCTGCAGCGCTTTTTTTGCACGGGCTTTTCGCTCAGCCTTTGAAACGCCCGAAAGGGTGAGCGCCAATTCAACGTTTTGCAGTACCGACTGATGCGGAATAAGATTATAGCTTTGGAATACAAAGCCGATTGAGTGATTGCGATAAGTATCCCAGTCAGCATCCTTATATTCCTTTGTGGAACGACCCGATATAACAAGGTCACCGCTGGTATATCGGTCAAGACCGCCTATAATATTAAGCAGGGTGGTTTTGCCACAGCCTGAGGGACCGAGTATTGAAACAAATTCATTGGTGCGGAATTCAATATCAATGCCTTTGAGCGCCTCAACCTTGGTATCGCCCATATTGTAATCTTTTGTTATGTTGTTAAGCTTTAGCACAATGATTTTCCTCTCGAATTACTTAATTTTTATATATTATAAACCCATTTTTTTGCTAAACTGTGAATAATTAGAAAAAAATTCATATAATGTTTGATAAAAACAGAAAAAGATGGTATAATTATTTGAAAAAAAGGAGGAGTTTTATGGAAAAAGCGTTTAAATATTTTTGTGTCTTTATGTCTGTAATTATAATTCTTTCTTCTTTTTGTATGGTTTTCGCAGTGGCTTTAGGTAAAAATCAGGAATCTGACTTTTTGGGCTGTAAGGAAATTGTTGATAATATTAAAAATTACGAGATGAATATGACCTCGGTAATTTACGTAAAAAATGATTCGGACGAGTGGGAAGAATATCAGCGTATTCACGGTACGGAAAATCGCATCTGGGTCGATATTGAAAAAATGCCGCAACAGCTTATTGATGCATTTGTTTCTATCGAGGACCAGCGCTTTTATCTGCATTCGGGTGTAGATTGGAAGCGAACTGCGGGCGCTGTTGTAAACTTTTTACCGTTTATTGATATCTATTCATCAAATCAGGGCGGCTCTACCATAACACAGCAGTTAATAAAGAATATAACGTCCGATAACGATAAAAGCGCTATGCGTAAGGTGCGCGAAATCGCCCGTGCGTTGCTTATCGAAAAAATGATAGATAAAACCACCATTTTAGAGGCATATCTGAACACCATTTCACTTGGTAACGGTATTTGCGGCGTGCAGGTAGCGGCTAATTATTATTTTAATAAAAACGTTGACGAGCTTACCCTGGCGGAATGTGCTTCGCTTGCGGCAATTACAAAAAATCCAAGCGCGTACAACCCTATGACCAAGCCCGAGGGCAATAAAGCTCGCCGTGACGACGTTCTTTACAAAATGTATGAGCTTGGAAAAATAACCGAGGAAGAGTACGGCGCGGCGCTGGTTGCAGATGTTGTTATTGATAAAACACAGCAGCAGGATTTTGAAATACCGATAAACAATTATTTTGTTGATGCGCTTATAAGCGATATTTCCGAGGATTTAAGCGTGAAATACAATTGCACTGTTGAAACCGCCACCACGATGCTTTATAACGGCGGATATAAGATATATGCCACACTTGATACCGATATACAGGATATTATGGAATCGGTGTATTTAAAGCAAAAGACCTATTTTTCACAAAAATCATCAGAGGATAAAAGCGTTAACGTACAGTCCGCAATGACAATAATTGACTATAACGGCAATATAAAGGGAATTGTAGGTGGCGTTGGAGAAAAGACCGTTAACCGCGGACTTAACCGCGCTATTGACTCACCGCGTCAGCCGGGTTCTACAATGAAGCCGCTTGGTGTTTACGTTCAGGCAATAGATAACGGAAGTATATCTTATTCCAGTATGATAGAGGATAAGCCGCTTGAAAAATACTATGAAGATGGCAAGAAAGGCCCTAAAGAGTGGTACGGATATTACGCAGGTAATATGACGGTGGCAAAGGCGCTTGAGCGCTCTGCAAACACCATTCCTTGCTGGGTTTTAAAGGATAATGTAGGCGTAGAAAATTCATTTAATTTCTTAACGCAAAAATTAAAGCTTAAGCATCTTAACAGTATTGATAAAAATTTATCGTCATTGGCACTTGGCGGTTGTCAGTACGGTATTACCACAACCGAATCTGCCGCTGCATACGCGATATTCGGCAACGGCGGCAAATACTATGAGCCTACAACATATACCAAGGTTTTAGATATTAATGGCGAGATAATTTTAGAGCCAAGTGATGGCGCACAGGTTATTAAAGAATCAACCGCCGGTGTAATGAACAAGCTGTTGCAAAATGTTGTATACGGCTCACAGGGCACAGGTAAAGGCATTGCAAGCTACAGCAAAATGAAAGCATACGCAAAAACCGGTACTTCAAGCGAATCAAAGGATTTGTGGATGGTTGCGGGTACACCGTATTACGTAGGTAGTGTGTGGTATGGCTTTGACCAACCTGAAAACGTGCATAACGCAGGTGCCGCCGCAAAGGTGTGGCGCGATATTATGACACAAATACACAAGGACCTTGAAGAAAGGGAGTTTGAGCTTAGTGACGAAGTTATAGAGGCAAAATATTGCAGAATAACGGGTAAGCTTGCGGTTCCGTCTTGCTATAGTACCGACACAGGCTATTATGTACCGGGAGTTGAGATTGAAAGCTGTAAAGGCGGTCACCCCGCGCCCGAACCCGAGGAAGAAACTTCTTCTGAGGAAACACCAAGTGATGCCTCTTCAAGTGAAAGCTCAAGCACCGACTCTGCACCAAGCTCAGAGTCAGGAGATAGCTCTGACGAGACAGCTTCTTCAGAAGATGTCGAAACATCATCAGATGATACATCAACCGAGCCTACAGAATCTGATGATTCAAGTAATGAAAGTTCAAGTGACGATACTATCAATAATGATTCATCAGAAGAAAGCGGCTCGTCTTCAAGAATTGATATTACCGATATTTTTAATTGAAAAAGCAAAATTTTAAGGATGTTTGTTTATGAAAAAACTATTTACCATATTGGTTACAATTTTTGTAATCGGTGTTGTTGTGTTTTTCTTTGCGTTTTTTATGGACCCCGATAGCATTGATCCTTATGATATTTTCAAAGTATTTTCTTCCATAATCGGTATGATATCAGTAGCTTTAGGTGTTTACGGCAGACATAAACGCAACAGCCTTGCCACCTATGAAAATAAGTATTCTGAATATTTGCAGGGTGTTTTTGAAAACAACAAGGCTTTAAAAAAAGAACTGCTGCGCGCCATAAGGGATTATGAAAACAACAATAATCAAAAAGCTATAAAAAGTCTTGTGACACTTTATAAAAAGGCAGATTACCATAAGGACCGTGAGGCTATCTTACTATTTATGGCGCTTTGTATGGAGGACTGCGGAAACCGTAATGAAGCAATATCGTATTACAGACGGCTGCTTGAAATCAATCCCTTTAACAGCACTGCTCTCAGTAATCTTACGGTGCTTTATCGCAAGGCTGGCAATTATGACGAGGCGCTGAAATGCGGCAAGCGCGCTATTGATTTTGATATAAAAAATGCGAACGCTTATCACAACGTGGCATCTATTTATTTTCACAAATATGAGTTTAAAGAGGCTAAGGAGTATGCGCATAAAGCGCTTGAGATTCAGACAAATCTGAAGGTTGCCGCAAGTCTGCTTGCGATTGTATATTCTTTAGAGAAAAATTTTGCCGAGGCGCAAAAATATACTCACATTGCTGTAACTTCAGGCGAAGACCCTGAAAAATTAAAGACAGCGATCGAAAAATATCAAGCGAGCTATTCAGACGTAGTAAATATCAAAAACAAGGTGATGCTTTGGACAGAGTATACGGGTAAGTCTGCTATCAGCTTTACGCTTGACGGTAAGGACGGCAAAAGCATTATTGGCGGTAAGATTAATGAAAATGCGCCAATAGGCAGTAATGGCAAGCCCCTGCGTCTGCTTGCTGCAATTTTTTGTTCTGAATTGCCGCCCAACGATTTATTTCCCAAAAAAGGTGTTATTCGCTTTTATATAGCAAACGATGACCTATACGGTGCTGATTTTGACACACCGACTCTGCAAAAGGATTTTCGTGTATTATATGACCCCGATGAATATAAATTTATAACGACTAATTACGGTGACCCAGACGATGAATTTGCCGTTTGCGGCAGTCATAGGGTAAAATTTAACTACATACAAAAAGATCCTCTTACGTTTTGCGACTACCGTTTTGATAATAGCTTTGAAAATGCCGTGCTTGAAGGCGTACTTACACCCGAGTGCCGCGACGACGATGACTTTATGGAAGCGACGGGCAGTGATGTAAGCAAATTGGGAGGATACCCTATGTTCACACAGTACGACCCGCGTGAAGACAGGGAAGAGCTTCAGAAATATGATATGCTTTTGTTTCAGCTTTCAAGCGATTACGGCGGTAAGGTAATGTTTGGTGACGACGGTATATGTAATTTCTTTATATCAAGTGAAAAACTCAAACAACTTGATTTTACCGACGTGCTTTATAATTGGGATTGTTATTAATTCTTAATCGAACGAGGTATTTACAAAATTTGTAAATACCTCGTTAATTTTTATAAAAAACATTGCCTGATAGCTTTTATTGTGATATAATAAAATGAATATTGGGTTATTATACCCAATTTTGACTTGGGAGGTGAAAATTATGCGTATTTTGGGTATTGACCCAGGTTATGCGACAATTGGCTACGGAATAATAGAATACGATAATTTTCGCTTTAAAACTGTTGCTTATGGCGCGATAACAACAACACCTGATAAAGCTTTTCCCGATAGATTGTGCGATATTTTTGACGATATGCAAACGCTTATAAAAACATATCAGCCGCAGTGCTTGTCAATAGAAAAGCTGTATTTTAACACAAATACTACTACAGCAATAGATGTAGCTCAAGCGCGTGGTGTAATATTGCTGGCATCACGCATAGCGTATATTCAAATTTATGAATATACGCCTTTACAGGTCAAGCAATCTATAACGGGTTATGGAAGGGCAGAAAAGCATCAGGTAATGGAAATGGTTAAAAGTCTTTTACAGTTAAATTCTGTACCAAAACCTGACGATACCGCCGATGCGTTGGCACTTGCGATTTGTCACGCGCATTGCTCGGGCAGTCTGTATTCAAAGCTTGCGAAAGGAATAGTAAAGTAATGATAGCTACCTTAAACGGAAAACTTATTATAAAAGAATTGAATTATGTTGTGGTCGAATGCGGCGGAGTAGGACTTAAGTGCTTTGTTACTCAAAACACCCATGCTACAGTCGGTAATGTAGGCGATAATGTGTTTTTATACACCTATCTTGCCGTTCGTGAAGACGCTCTTGATTTATACGGTTTTGCAGATAACAGCGAATTAGAGGTATTCAAACTGATAACTTCTGTCAGCGGCGTCGGTTCTAAAATTGGACTTGCGATACTTTCAGAATTTACACCCGATAAAATTATGCTTTATATCGCAAGCGGTGACGCAAAGTCGCTTACCGCGGCATCGGGCGTCGGCATTAAGCTTGCGCAGCGTATTGTGCTTGAGCTAAAGGACAAGGTTGGCAGTATCTCTACAGGGGATATGAATATTGATGTCAAGGCTGTCGGCAACGCCACAGCACATAGCGCGACACGCGAGGCAATTGAAGCGCTTGTATCGTTGGGCTACACCCAAAGTGAGGCTTCACTTGCTGTTGGCAGACTTGACCCGACTCTTGATACAAACGAGCTTATAAAACAAGCGTTAAAATCACTTGCAAGGGGGCTTTAATCTATGATAGAGCAAGAAATGGATTTTGAAAACCGCATTGTATCACCTGAATATACTGCTAACGATGATGATACCGAGTTGTCCCTTCGCCCTAAAACTCTTGATGATTATATAGGTCAGGACAAGGCAAAAGACAATTTAAGCATTTATATAAAGGCGGCCCGTCAGCGAAAAGAGTCATTAGACCATGTTTTGCTATACGGTCCACCCGGACTTGGCAAGACGACCCTTTCGGGTATTATCGCTCGTGAGATGGGTGTTAACCTGCGAGTAACATCGGGTCCAGCTATTGAAAAGCAGGGCGATTTGGTTGCAATACTTACCTCGCTTAACGAGGGTGATGTATTATTTATTGATGAAATACACCGCCTTTCACGAAACGTTGAAGAGATACTTTATCCTGCTATGGAGGATTTTTCGCTTGATATTATTCTTGGCAAAGGTCCTTCGGCGAGATCTATCAGGCTTGATGTACCGCACTTTACGCTTGTGGGCGCTACAACACGTTCGGGTCAGCTTACTGCGCCGCTTCGCGACCGTTTTGGTGTGCTGTTACGACTCGAACTTTACACACCCGAACAGTTAGGTCAGATTGTTAAACGCTCGGCAGGTATTTTAGGTATACCGATTGATGATGAGGGCGCTTTGGAGATTGCGTCACGTTCGCGTGGTACGCCACGTATTGCAAACCGTCTGCTTAAACGAGTTCGAGATATTGCAGAAATTGAGTTTAATGGTTCTATAGATGTGAATGTAGCACAGTCTGCTTTAGCAAGATTTGAAATCGATGAATTAGGTCTTGATGATTTTGACCGCAAAATGCTGACCGCTATTATTACACACTACGGTGGAGGTCCTGTAGGTCTAGACACGCTTGCTGCAGCGGTAGGTGAAGAGGCAATCACTATCGAAGACGTTTACGA
>JAFTTE010000021.1 GCA_017466905.1 Clostridia bacterium
ATGTAAATCCACAGAGTGAGCAAATCATATTACCCTTAGGTGCTGTTGTGCAGTCACCTGCAACTGTTTCGCTAAACTCGAACGCGCCATATGCGCCGTAGTTTGAATCTCCCATACCGTGTGTGCAGCCTGCGCCGCATAACTTACAGGTGCCGCCTGCTGCTGCTTTTTCATATTCGTGCTCTGCTGCTACGCCTACAAGGCCGCAGTTGCAGGTCTCACTATGTGTGCCGTCGCCGTTGTCGGTAGCTGCTTCAAATCCAGTGTGGAATGCACGAAGCTCTGGCATACCGCCCTCTACAGCAAACCAAACATTATTCCAGTCAAGATTTGCCATTGCTTCCTTACCTGCTGCGCCCTTAATGCCCTCAGCTGTAACTGCATAGAACGAGCCTGCGCCTACAGTTCCTGAAAGGTCTTCTATTTTACCACTATTGCTTCTATTTCCTAATTCTACAACAAGCTTATATCCACCGTTCTCTTGGATGATTACCCCACCGGTATATGTAGTGGTGTAGGGTCCATCCTCTTGCATTGTGTTTGTAACTTCTACATCAATCATATTGGTATATACGTTGCTGTATGTAGCCTGTGACGTGGAAGAATAGCTATACTGTGCTGTAAAGGGTAGACAATCTAAAATAATAGTGTTTTCTATGCTTGGATTTACACCGTTAACCTTTGATGAGTTACCCATAAATCCGTAGGTAACGTCATATCCGGTTTTTTCGCCATAGTAGCCCTGATGCTTAGCAATATTGTTATAAGCCAAACAGTTCTTTACATCAACCTTGTTACTGCCCGCACGAGCAAATAAAACACCGCCAAAGCTTTCTGCACCGTTTGAACGAGTTACAACCAAAACGTTACCCGTAAGAACAACGTTTTCAACAGTTATAGTGCCTGCGCCATTAGCGTTATCAAAGATTGAACCTGCTCTGTCGCCCTTAAAGTAAGAGTTCTTTAATTCGAAATTCTTAAAAGTAGCGCCTGCTTCTACTTTACCAAAAAGACTTCCCGAACCGCCATATGTGGTATTGTAGCCTTGCACACCGTAAATTGTTACGCCGTTGCCGTCAAAGCTACCAGCGAAATTGCCGCCCCACCATGTCTTCATCTGACAGGTGGTGTTTAACGCAGCCTCAACCTCGGCAGCAGTCATATCGCCGCTCATATCAACTTTTGTGTTCATATTGAACGCCTTGATGCCGTCAGCAACCTTGTACCACTTGCCTGTTGTTTCGGCTGCAGTCGCTTTAGTAGCAAGCCAAGCAAGACCCTCGGCAGAGTCGATTATGTAGGGGTTGGTTTCAGAGTTTTCTGCATTTGGATCAAGAAGCTCAATTGTGTTGTCATACCATGCGGGCTCTGATGAACTGGAAGCTTCGCCCGTAAGAGTGCTCTTTGCGTCGCCCCAAGTTTCAACAACACCGCTGCCGCATACTCTTGTTGCTCCGCAAGCGGTGCACTTGTCGTCTGCGCCGTATGTATGATCTAACTCAACACTTACAAGATCGCAATCTGCGCATTTTACGGTATGACCGTTTTCGGCAGGTGTTGCTTCGTCAGATATGTTGTGGAATACACGAAGCTCGGGCATGCCTGCGTTTGCAAACCAAACAGTATCCCAATCAAGATTCATAGCACTCTTACCAGCTGCGCCCTTAACACCGTCTACGCTAATTTGAGCCATCTGAGAATCATTATAAGTATATTTTCCCTCTGTAACAGCCATATCGGTGTAAACGTTAGAATATAAGTCAGCCAAGTATGCATTGTAGCTTGTTGGATTGTAAGGATATCCGCCTAACAACACACAATTGCTGTAACTGTGGTTAAGCTCTGTGGTAGTCCACGCGTTCTTAATTGAAGGAGAAAACGCATACGGTAAGTCCTGATTGTTTGCATTTGTAACCTTATTGCCATATACAAAAGCGTTGCTTATATCTATAAGACCGCCAACTCTACCAAACATCATACCTGAACGATCAGCAAAATAACTGATATAGTCATCAGAAGTATCGTCTGGTGTATTATTGTTTTTTAATGTAGCTTCATTGTTATATATCCATGTGCCGGTAACCGCAACAGAATCAACGGTAATTCTATCATTGTTTCCACCATCAGCAGACACACCAAACACCGCACCTACATAACTCATTATAGCAAGATACGAATTGCGCACCGCAAGATTCTTGATAGTTACATTAGCGCCAACATGTGGGAAAAGAGCTGTTGTATTCCAAGCTTTATCAGGATAATATAAGCCGTATATTTCTATACCATTACCGTCAAAAGTACCTAAAAACGCGCCTGTAGCCGAATAATTTGCAGCCTTTTTTAACCATTTTACCGGCTTGGTCTCTGAAGCCGCTAATGTTTCAAAATAAGTCTTTGTTTCTTCATAGCTGTCAATCGCCATAAGCTCTTCAGCATCTACAACGGTTTCAGGCTGCATAATAAACGCATCAATGCCGTCTGCAACCTTGTATTTTGCGTCAGATGAACTGCCGTTTTCAACAAGCCATGCGAGCTCTGCAGGACTAGAAATTAAAATGTTACCATCAGTATCAGTCTCTGTAGGCTCGGTCATAGTTGTACCGTCCCAATACTTCACAACTTCATCAGCGCATGCTGCATCAGAATTGATAACAACGCCTGTGAAAAGTGACACTGCAAGTACTGCAAATGCTAATACAAATGAAAGTACCTGCTTGCTGTTTTTAAACAATTTTGTCATTTAAAAAACATTCCTTTCTTGCGGGGTATTACCCCAAAATTTAATTTTAAAAATTAAAGTATCATAAGTAATGGATATTTTCCGCAAAAGCAAGGAACTGCCTCCCGCCATAATTTGCGGATAATACTCCATACTTACATTGATGCCAATACCACTTTAACACAATCGTTACAAAATTTCAATAGTTTTTTTAATATTTTTGATTATTTTTTGATAT
Source organism: Clostridia bacterium (assembly GCA_017466905.1). Taxonomy (GTDB): domain Bacteria; phylum Bacillota; class Clostridia; order Oscillospirales; family Acutalibacteraceae; genus UBA737. The sequence continues at coordinate 2,958 of JAFTTE010000021.1, forward strand.
ATTTAGATAATTCAGAGAGTAGATTCCAGATGTTAGACGGTGGTGTCTGCGGCGCAATTTATATCTGAAATATATTTGCCGTATGGCAAATATACATCATTTAAAGCGAAGCCGCACTTAATCGAGTTATGAGTTTAGAGTTATGAATTCAGGCGAAGCCTGAACGTTATGAGCAATATCATTGCGTTATAATATGATTGAATCACAATTTTAACGTTGCCACAAGGCAACTCATAACTGATAACTCATAGTTTGCCGTAAGGCAATCATAGTTGATAACACCCTCGGTGTTATCTTTAAACCTGTCATATTATGGTATAATGAGCGTTGGAATAAGGTAAGCCTTATACGGTAGGCGGTTAGCCCTTTAATTTTAAGAGGGCAATGCCCTCTAATTAAATTAGGGGGTGATGCTGTGCAACAAGAAACTTTTATCATAATTCTTATGGTACTTGTAATCGGTTACATATTAAGCATAAAAAAATAACCGCCCAACCCTGCAAAAGTTAGCGGTTATTCGTAAACTTACAGGCTAACCGTCTATCGGTTTGCCTTATTTCACCTATATTATATCATATATTTTTATTTTGTCAAGTGCTCGCTTTGCGGGCGCTTTTTTTGGAATGGATAAATCCATTCCCTACGTTGTTATTTAACATTCTTTGTGTAGGGACGCGCATTTCGCGTCCGTTATTTATATCCGTTTCGCGTAAGCAAAACACCAAAATATATTTGCCGTATGGCAAATATACATCATTCAAGGCAACGCCTTAACATCATTGTGCATAGCACAACATCATTTTTGCCATCGGCAAAAACATCATTACAAAAAAGCAACTGCTTTTTAGCAGTTGCTTGATTTTACATTTTGCTCACACCCTGAAAACTGAACAAAGAGGAATGAAAGAGAGGAATGAAAAATAGGTCAAGCCCTCGGTCTATTAGTACAGCCTAGCACACGTATCGCTACGCTTACACCTGCTGCCTATCAACCCCGTAGTCTACGGGGGACCTTACTAGCTTATGCTATGGGAAATCTAATCTTGAGGTTGGCTTCATGCTTAGATGCTTTCAGCGTTTATCCAATCCGCACTTAGCTGCCCAGCTATGCCCTTGGCAGAACAACTGGTGCACCAGAGGTGCGTCCATCCCG
>JAFTTE010000022.1 GCA_017466905.1 Clostridia bacterium
ATTATTTTTTCAAATTTAATTTGCATAAGTCTGGGTTCGATATATCTTTTGGTATTTGAACTCAATACAAATCCGTCAGACTTTCTGAATTGATGTATCACAGATTTTAAAAATTCAGGCAAAGGTATTATTCTTTTCGAACAGTTACTTTTGGGTGGATTAATAAATATTCTTGTGCCGCCGCCATCATCTTTAAGGCGTTGCATAGTTTTATTTACAACAATAAGATCGTCTTTGATATCTGACCAATCAAGCGCACAAAGTTCTCCAATGCGTAGCCCTGTATAAAGAGAGAGCAGTACTCCAAATTTATATATATCCATATCACAATAAAGTGCATCTAAAAGTTTTGATTGTTCATCCTTATCAAGCACACGTGTGTCTTTTTTGATTTCGCGCAGTAGTTTTATTTTTGGCATGGTAATTCCGTAGCTTTCATATATATAATCAAAAATCATTCCCAACACAATAAGAATATCATTTACGGTTTTTCTTGACAGAGCATTACCGCCTATTTTACCCGATTTTAATTGGATATCGGTAAATTGTTCAACAGTTTTAGTTGTTATAAACTTAAGCGACATATCACCTAAAGAAATTTTAATATGATTTTCTATCAGACTTTGATATTTTTGCCAACTTGACTTTTTTATTTGGTTTTTAACACTTTGTAACCAACTATCTGCTACAATAGACAACCTTGTATTTTGGGTTGTTTGAATTGCAGACACGATCGGTTGAAAAATTCGTTGCTGTTGTTTTTCTTTAACCTCTTTATATGATCTTGCATAAACCGAACCGTATTTTTTTGCTCCGTCAAATGTGATTTCTTTAACATATCTGGCTTCCCATCTACCGTCCTTCCTTTTATAAATACATTCACCGCGTCTTGACATAAACATCTCCCTTTCTGCACCGCTGTGCATTTAGCTTGATTCATAGATATCGCCGACGAGAAATTGACCACAAATAGTTAATTTATTTTAATGTTTTTTATAAAAACAGGGAATTACCTGTATATATTTGTTATTAAATTCAAAATTTGCTACGTAAACTATTGACAAAAGCCTACGTTTACCTTATAATTACCACACAAAAGTTTGAAATTGTGCCTCATTTATGGGGATAATAAGCGAATTTTGAACACAATTTAATATAAGAATCGAACGAAGTTAACGTCTTCGTTATATTAATACAATCTTGTAGCGTATGCTACAAAACCGAGGCCGTGTTACTTCGGTTTTATTTTTCTTACAATGTAGCAAACGCTACATGTTGTGGAGGTATATTTATGAAATCAGAAGATATGCGCCTTGCACTGATAAAAAGCACTATACAAACCATATCAAATGTAGGTATTGACGGCGCTACAACTAAACTTCTTGCGACAAATGCCGGTGTCAACGAAGCATATATTTATCGTATTTTCGGCGGTAAGGAGCAACTTTTCAAAGAAACTTTCACCTATATAGACAAGGACTTTTCTAGTGCTTTGCTAAAAATTTTCCCTATTGTATATGATAAAAATTATAATATAAAGTTACGTTTCAGAAAACTTTTTGAAAAGGTGTGGCAATATGCTTTAGCGGATAAGGAAAGATGTTCTTTCTTTATTAGATATTATTATTCCCGTTGTTATACCAATTTAATTTCAGAAGAGCGAAAAATTATTTACGCCAAAGTTATGAAAAAATTCAATACGGCTTTTCCGTATGGTACAGATACTTGGTGGCTGTTTAATCATATATTTGATGTTATCTTCTCTTCCGCTGTTAAGGTACTGCGCGAAGAAATACCAGATACTGAAGAAACCGAAGAAAAGATTTTTAACTTGCTTTATTCTGCAATTCAATCGCACTTAAAATAAACGATAAAGGCCATACGCGATTTTCTCGCGTATAGCCTTTGTTTTTAAATTAATTCAAGCAATTTCAAAAGATTTGGTATCTCGGATTCAAAATTTACACCGTATTTCATATCAGGGTATTGCTCTTTTGTAAGCTTAATACAGCCTGCTGTGTATTGGGCTGCTATAAGCGCAGACTCTTTAAGCGACTTACCTTTCAACACACCGCAGGTAAGAGTGCTTGTAAAGATATCACCCGTTCCGTGATATGCAGCATCTACGTGAGGCGTAAAAATGTATTCAAGATTGTCGCCATCCAGACAAGCGGCACCAATTTCACCCGTGTTGAAACATACGCCCGTAAGCACAATTTTGCCGTTTGTGATTTTGCGAAGACCCGAAAGCAATCCCTCAATATATTCTTTTGTGTGGGGGGCTTCCACATACGGCATATCAGTCATAAATGCCGCTTCGGTTATATTAGGTGTTATAATATCGGCTTTAGCACAAAGGCGTACCATTTCTTTTGGAAAATTTTCAGGGAACCCGCCATAAAGTCTGCCGTGGTCTGCCATAACGGGATCAACTATAAGCAGTGTATCCTTTGTACCAAAGGTATCAACAGCCTCACACACAAGGTCAATCTGCTCAACCGAACCCAAATAACCCGTGTAAACCGCATCAAAGGTCAGCCCCTCTTTTTTCCAGTGATTTGCTACAGGCATAATATCTTCGGTAAGGTCACGGAAGGTATAGCCCGAAAAACCGCCCGTATGAGTAGAAAGTACCGCCGTGGGTATGCCTGCGCACTCAATACCCGCAGCCGAAATTATAGGTAAAGCCACGGTAAGAGAACACTTACCAAAGCAAGATATATCGTGAATTGCCGCTACTCTTTTTTGCATAATTATTGCACCTCTTGAAATTTTATGTTGTAAAGTATATAATTGTTTTGGAATTATTAAAATAATCAAAATAGGAGTTTTTTATAAGACCAGATGAAATATATAATTGACAAACAAAAAGGTAAGGCATATTTACAAATTTATGAGCTTATAAAAAAAGATATTGTAAACGGTGTGTATCCGTATAATACAAAGCTGATGTCAAAACGGCTTTTAGCCGAGGAAACAGGTGTCAGCGTAATAACGGTCGAGCACGCGTATTCACTGCTTTATGATGAAGGCTATATCGATACAAGAGAGCGAAGCGGTTATTTTGTGTGCTACAACGCCGACAGCACCTTTGTAGCACCTGCAAAAGCGTCAACCGCACCGTCTATACACACCCACACTGCCGAGCATAACGGTGATTTCCCCTTTTCGCTGTATGCAAAAACAATACGTAGGGTTTTAAGTAATTACGGCGAAGATATTTTTAATTCAAGCGACGGCAGTGGAAGTATTGAACTTAAAACAGCAATTCGCGATTATCTCAAGCGTAGCCGTGGCATAGAGGTTAAAACAGAACAAATAGTAATAGGTGCAGGAAGCGAATATCTTTACGGACTTATCGTGCAGATGCTTGGTAAAAACCGAATTTATGCGCTCGAAGACCCGTCTTACCAAAAAATCGGTCAGGTATATCGCGCAAATGGTGTCAAAGCCCTTTTTCTGCCGCTTTTAAACGACGGTATATCAAGCGAACATCTACAAAAAACGCCCGCTACCGTTTTGCATATAACCCCCTACCGCAGTTACCCGAGCCGTATTACAGCCAGCGCATCTAAAAAAAATGAATATATCCGTTGGGCGCGAAAAGATAACCGCATAATCGTAGAAGACGATTTCGAGTCAGAGTTTACCCTGCTTAAAAAGGCGGAAGAGACGGTTTTTTCAATGTCGGGCGGAAAAAATGTTATATATGTGAACACATTTTCAAAAACCGTTTCACCGTCGGTTAGAGCGGCATATATGCTGCTGCCTGAAGATATGGTTGAAATATATCAAAAAAATGTAGGTTTTTATTCATGCAGCGTGCCGTATTTTAATCAACTTATACTTGCCGAATTTATAAGCGGCGGCGATTTTGAGCGACATATAAACAGAGTAAGACGAAAAAGAAGACGCAATCAATAGATTGCGTCTTAAATTTTATTTATTTATTTTTATCTCAATATTTAATGGTTTATCAGCACTTATCGAAAAAGTAAGATGCTTATACTGGAAGCCGCCTACGGGGTGGAAATGGCGCTTTTCGTCCGCTGGGTCTATGGTATATTCACTGTTAAACGATACAGATAACATATCCTTAAACACTACTTCGTTTTCACGGAGTTCTACTTTGTCGCCGCTCTGGCTTACTATCGGCAACACATATTCGGTATCTTTATCCGATAAAATATTGATTTTAACGGCATCATCTGTAAAATCATATTCGATTTCAAAACCGTTTTGCTCGCTCGTTGCCGTAATAGTATAACCGTCGCGTGCGAGTTCTACGGTTTTATCCATATCCGAGCGACCGATACGCGCGGTGTTGCAAAGTTCTTCATCAACGTGTCGCTGAATCTGCATATTCATAGGCTCAGTGGTAACAAAGCGATTAAGTGTTGCCGCCATAACTGCACCGTAGTCTTTATTCCAAAGCATAGATATTGCCCCGCCGCCCGTTTCACTGCAGGAATAGATATGTGTGTCACTTGCGTTAACCGTGGCTACGAAGTCACCCTTGGTAACGGTATAAAGATAACCGTTCTGGTAAGCCTTTACGCCCTCTGCCTCACGCGGTAAAACTGCACTTTCACAGGTTTCAAACTCGTCACCCATTTCAAGATAGAGTACAGCCAAAGATTTAACCTTATCAAATGCGTGATGTATACAAGCGGGCTCACCCGCGCTATGATACATAAGCCCGCCGTAAAGTCTGCCGTCTACCGTACAACGTTTTAAAAGTTCAATGTTACGGCGAACAGCCTTTGCAATAACAGGGTTATCCTTTGCTATATAAACAAAGCCTTCGTGCATACCGTCACTGGTGCGACTGCCCCAATAGGTCCATTTGTTTTGTCGGGTACCCCAACTGTTATCTGTTGCGCCATCGGGCAGTAAAAAGCCCAAGTGGTCGATAGCGCGTTCAGTATAATATTTAATCTTTTCGTCGTCTTTCATCCACAATGCGTGTAATACAAGAAGCGGAATAGACTCTTCAAGGTTGTAACCCATATCAATGAAATGACAGCCCTTTGCCGTTGTACCGTCAAGCGGTTTGCCCTCACCAAAGAAAAGGCCCTCTTTGTCAAAATGCTCGCGGCAGAACTGCTCTTGCTTTTGCGCCTGCTCTAAAAACTTTTGCTCACCTGTATAGTTATAAGCAAAAGCAAACATTGCGGCGGCGCCTGCGTTGTAGTTTATGTGAGGACCGACCGTTTCGCAAAAGCCTATAGCCGCAGCCGCACGCTCGCGGAAAATAGTATCCCATTTACTAAAGGTCTCCGCATCTAAAACATCGCCGAATCTATGTAACGTTTCACCAAGCATAAGACAGGTAAAAATGTTAGTGCCTTTCCAACGGTTAGCAAGGTCGTTACGGTAATCCTTGTGTTCTGAAAGAAGATTATATTCTGTCCAATCTATAAGTTTTTTTGCCGCAGTTAAATATTTTTCATCGCCTGTATCGCGGTACAAAAGAACAAGCGGTAAAACCATATCGGCGCATCTGCCGTGAACAACCGCGCAACCCGGACACAGTAATGCGCCGTCAAGAAGCGGTTCATTTGGCATATCAAGTTGTGTTTTCAGCAGCTCATCGCACCATGATTTCATTAAATTGTAGACTTTGGTTTTGAAACTCATAATATCACCTTTATATGTGATTTTTTACATTGTATCACAAAAAACGGCAGATAGCAATTGCTATCTGCCTGAAATTTTATTCGAACTGTGCTTTGAAGGAAAATGGTGCTATGAGCAATTTTACTCAAAACGAACATTTACTGCACCGATTCCGCAAGTAAGCTCTATTTTATTTTCACCGCTACCGTATGCACTATCACTTATCACACTTTGTCCGTCAACGGTAACAGCGCCGATACCCTTGCTGGTGTGTATCTGATAATCGTCTGCCGTGCCTTTAAGCGTAATATTCGCTTCACCCACACCGCAGTCAAGCTCGCTCTTACCTGATATGACAGAGGTAAGATTAAGTTCACCTACACCCATATCAAAATCAAGGTTAGTAAGCGTGCCACCGTTTATTGTAATTTTACCCGCTCCGCCGTCAATCTCAGCCTGATTAGTGGCGTTAAGCTCGGTGATTTTAGCCTCACCTGCGCCAAGCTCTAAACTCAGTTTATCGGCAGATAAAGTATCAACCGTCACTCTGCCAGCGCCCGTTTCAATCTCCGCTTTTTCAAATACAAAGTCAGACGGTATATAAAGAGTAAGCACGGCGTTATTATAATCTCTGCCCCATCTTTTATTTTCGATAACGGTAAGCGTGCCGCCTGTGTCTTTTACGGTTAAGTCTTTAAGATTGCTTTCTACCGCAAATTCATCACCCACGGTTATGGTAAAATCTGCCGCGTTTATATCTATTTCAAGTTGTGTTATATCCTGTGATACGGTGTATGTTTTAACATTGTCAGCGGTGGCATCGCTTTCGATAAATCCGCCAATAAGGCCTACGGCACTCATTATGCCACCTATTATGCTGACTATCAAACAAATCGCAAATGCTATTGCTATGTATTTTATCGCTTTTTGCCATGATGTCATTTTATATCAACTCCTCCAAATATGCAGTTTCCGCTTATATATATTGTAACGGCATTTTCTTTGTTTATCTGTGTTTTATTTGAAACACCGCCAAAAATTCCGTTAACATTGGTTTTTACATTTACATTTTGGGGTACTAAGATATCAATTCCGCCAAAGGTAGACGAAACTGTGATAGCGCAATCCTTTTCGATAACGGCACCCCTCAAATCGCACTTTACGCCGCCGAAAACTGCAGTAAGCTCGGCGCCCTCAAAAACCTCGCCGTCAAAAATCATATTACAACCCGAAAAGGTAGCGCAACCAACGCGAGGCGAATTGCCGTTTTGCTTCATTGTGTTTATCATCTCGCTTGCCTTGTTACCGAAAAGACCGCCGAAAATCATCTTCAGACCGACAATTATAATAATTGCGGGAACAAGCAATTTCCAAAGCAGAGCAAAACTTAAGATATCCTGACAGCAAAGCAGCAAGAATACACCTACACCTATGCCGATAAGGTTACCTGTTTTTTCGCGCTCGGTAAAAAGTCCGATAGCGCAAGGCACAATTATAAATAATGTCCACCAACCGTCAAAAAAGATGTTTATATTCATTCCAAACGCTTTAAGTCCTACAACAACACCTATTGCAATAAGGACCAATCCCCATAAAACGCTACTTATTTTTTTCATTTCTGATTCCTCATTTCTTCAAGTTTATCTTTTAAAATACTGTAATACCCGCGGGAGAAATATGTACTTTTGTCTGTGCCTGCAAAGGTTATCTCGCCGTTGCCTGTGAGTTCGCGCCTCAAAGAATTTATCATCTTTATATTGGCAATGCACGATTTTGAAATACGCACAAAATACGATGGCATTATACCTTCGAGTTCAAAAAGCTTGTGGCTTGTTTTATACATATGGTCTTTAGTATGCGCGCAAACCTTTCCGTCATAGGTTTCAAAAAACAGAATTTCCTTTTTCGGTATGTAATATTCGGTGCCCGTACTGTAAAGCACCAGAACGCTGTCACCCTTGACGGCATTTTCAATAACCGTTTCTAAATGCAAGATTTTATCAGTCCGCTCTTTGCATCTTATTATGACCTCTTCATCTTCACTGTCAGAAATTTCAATGCGTATTTTCACATTCTCCCTCCTCTCACTTGTTATGTTGTTATGGTAATACAAATTAAAAATTTTGTAAATAGTTTTTTGCTAAGCGGTAGAATTTTTAAAGTTAAAGGTAGAATAATGCCATTTAAATTTTATTTTTAAAAAGGAACTATGGCAGCCTTATCAGCCAAACCATAGTTCCTTATAGCCTGATATATTTAATTTGAGGTGTCTGATGTAAGTTTTATATCCACAGTGTAATGTCTGCCGCTACGATAAATTTTGACAGCAACGGTGTCGCCTGCTTCACAGTCATAAAGCGCATCGTTAAGCACGGTGTATTCGCTGATTGCAATACCGTTAAATTCGGTTATAATATCGCCGCGTTCAATGCCTGCATTTGCGGCAGGACTACCCTCCGCTACGCTTGATACAACAGCGCCCGACGGATAACCGTAAAATGCGAGAACCTGACTTGTGTAGGTACTGCTTATGCTGACTCCCAGATATGCCTGCGAGTCGCTCTTGCGCGAGATTATTTTATCACATTTTTCTTTTACTGTATTTACGGGTATTGCAAATCCCATACCCTCAAATTCTACCGATGCAATTTTAGAACTGTTAATGCCTATCAATTTGCCCTCGGCATTAAGCAAAGCACCACCCGAGTTGCCGGGGTTAATTGCAGCATCGGTCTGAATAAGCTTGAGTGCAGAGTTTGTTGATACCGTGCGGTCAATACCGCTTATAATGCCATAGGTGACACTTCCCATAAATTCAAGACCGCCCGGCGCGCCTATGGTAATAACCTGTTGACCTACCTTTAGTTCGTCGCTGTTACCAAGCTCTACAGGTGTAAGACCGCTGGCATCTATTTTTATAACGGCAAGGTCGCAGGAAATGTTATAGCCTATAACGGTTGCAGGGTATGAGGTTGATTTGTTATCGCCTACAAAAACATCAATTTTAGAGTTGCTTGACTCCACCGCGTCACCAATTACGTGGTAGTTGGTTATAATATAACCGTCAGCGGTATAAACCACACCCGAGCCGTCGCCCGTCTGTTCCTGACTGCCGCCGAAGAAGCTTGAAACTGATGTGGTGGTGCGAATACCCACAACACTGTTGGTACATTTAACTGCTACCGCCTCCGCGATAGAAGAAGCCGTTTCATCAATATTTATATTTACATTGGTTGACGATTTATCAGTCTGTTCGGTAATAGAGGTTGTGTTTTTATCAGTTTTAAAAACAGTTCCCATAACGGCAATGCCACTAACTGCGCCAATAACTGCTGCAAGCACACAAGCAATAATTACAACCGCAGTGCTGTGACCCTTCTTTTCTTTTTTTGGTTTTTGCGGTCTTTGAGGATTTTGATTATAATTATTATAAGATGTGGTATAGGTAGGTGGCGCCTGATATTCTGCCTTTGGCGGCTCATACTGCGGCGGGGTGTTTTGCATTACCTCGTCTTGAATAATATCCTCTGACTTTTTGCTGTAAAAGCTGCCGTTTGGCGTTACGGTATAGCCCATGTCGTTATCATTTACATTATCAAAGCCCGATAGGGTATCGTTGTCTTGATTGTTATTTTCAAATTCGTTCATTTAAGCGATTCATCTCCTATGAAATTTTGTATTATAACCTTAAAATAAGTTTATTACAATTGTGCTTTGAATTTGTGAATTATCCGTTAATATTATTGGTAAAAAATTTTGAGAATAAAAGTCTTTACTTTTTAAAACACTTGTGATATAATGCTATGGCTGACTATGGTCAGGTACCGTGTTCTATGCTTCTGGCGACTGCCGCAAATGCGGAGCACTCAAGACCTTTTGCTTGGAATACGGCGGATAATTTTTAAAAAAGGAGTGAAAAAGAATGACTAACGAACAAAAGCAGCAGATTATGCAGCAGTACGCAGTTCACGAGGGTGACACAGGTTCTCCTGAGGTACAGATTGCGGTTCTTACTTACCGTATCAACGAGCTCAACGCTCACCTTGATATTCACAAGAAGGACCACCACTCACGCCGCGGTCTTCTTAAGATGGTAGGTCACAGAAGAAACCTTCTTGCATACCTTCAGAAGAAGGACATCGAAAGATACCGTGCTATCGTTAAGAAGCTCGGCTTGCGTAAGTAATTATGTAACAGACAAACCGGGCAAACTTTATTTGCTCGGTTTGATTTTGTTAAGAGATTTTTTGTCGTTTAGCGGTAAATCGAGTGCCTAATGATGTAGACATTGGATTTATTGCTAAACAGAAAATCTCTTAAAAATTTTAAATTCAAAAATAAAAAGGAGATTAAAAACAATGTTTGAAAACTACAAGGTTTATGAAACCACCATTGCAGGCAGACCCTTCCGTCTTGAAACAGGCAAAATGGCAGGCCTTGCAAATGCAGCTTTTATGGCATCATCCGGTGACACAAGCGTTCTTTGTACAGTAACCGCTTCTTCAAAGCCTCGCGAGGGCATTGACTTTTTCCCGCTTTCAGTTGATTTTGAAGAAAAAATGTACGCAGTAGGTCGTATCCCCGGCTCTTTCCAGCGCCGTGAAGGCAAGGCAAGTGAAAAAGCAATCCTTTCTTCACGTTGTATTGACAGACCTATCCGTCCGCTTTTCCCAAAGGATATGCGTAACGATTGCTCGGTTGTTGCAACCGTTATGTCGGTTGACCCCGACTGCTCACCCGAAATCACAGCAGCAATCGGTGTTTCTGCCGCTATCGCTGTATCTGATATTCCGTGGGACGGTCCTATCGCTTCCACAAGCGTTGGTCTTGTTGACGGCGAAATTGTTATCAACCCCACACTCGAGCAGCGCGCTGCTACCGAGCTTACACTTACCGTATCTTCAACTGCTGACTTGGTTGCTATGATCGAAGCAGGCGGTAACGAAATTCCTGATGACCTTATGTTTGATTGCATTATGGCAGGTCACGAGGTAAACAAAGAAATCGTTAAATTTATCAACGGCATCGTTGCTGAAATCGGTAAAGAGAAGTTTACATTTGAATCAAGCGATCCCGATCCCGAAATTATGGCAGAGATCGAAGAATTCTGTATCGAAGATGTTAAGAAAGCTCTTGATACCGATGACAAAAACGTTCGCGATGCGGCTTTACTTCCTATCTATGACGCAGTTCACGCAAAGTTTGACGAGCGTTTTGAAGGAAACGAAGCAAAGCTTGACGAGATTATGTACCTTGTTCAGAAGCACGTTGTTCGCGCTTGGCTTAAAGACGAAGGTAAGCGTGTTGACGGTCGTGGCATTGATGATATCCGTCCACTTGACGCTCAGGTTGACCTTCTCCCACGCGTACACGGCTCAGGTATGTTTACCCGTGGTCAGACACAAGTTCTATCTGTTGCAACCTTGGCTCCCGTAAGCGAAGCACAAAAGCTTGACGGTCTTGATGAAGAGGTTAGCAAGCGTTATATCCACCACTACAACTTCCCCACATATTCAGTAGGCGAAACCAAGCCGTCCCGCGGCCCCGGCAGACGTGAAATCGGTCACGGCGCACTTGCAGAGCGCGCATTGTTGCCTGTTATTCCGTCAGTTGAAGAGTTCCCATACGCTATCCGCGTAGTAAGTGAAGTTCTTTCTTCAAACGGTTCTACTTCTCAGGGCTCTATTTGCGGTTCAACACTTGCTCTTATGGCGGCAGGTGTTCCGATTAAGGCTCCCGTAGCAGGTATCTCCTGCGGTCTTATCACAGGTGACGAGGGCGTTTACGGCGACTTTATGACTATGGTTGATATTCAGGGTCTTGAAGACTTCTACGGCGATATGGACTTTAAGGTAGCAGGTACTCACAAGGGTATCACCGCTATTCAGATGGACCTTAAGGTACACGGTCTTACACCTGAAATCATTAAGGAAGCATTTGCAAAGACCAACAAGGCTCGTAAATATATCCTTGATGATGTAATGCTCAAGTGCATCCCTGAATATCGTAAGGAACTGTCACCCTACGCACCCAAGATGCTCACCACCACCATCAGCCCCGACAAGATCGGCGATGTTATCGGTAAGCAGGGTAAGGTTATTCAGTCCATTCAGGAGCAGTGCGATTGCACAATCAATATTGAAGAAGACGGACATGTATTTGTTGCAGGTCTTGACCTCGAAAAAGCACAGGCTGCTATTGATATTATCAATCTTATTGCTAACGACCCCGAAATCGGCGCGATTTATAGCGGTAAGGTAACAAGACTTATGACCTTTGGTGCGTTTGTTGAAATCGCACCCGGTAAAGAGGGTCTTGTTCACATCTCTAAGCTTGACGTTAAGCGTGTAGAAAAGGTAGAGGATGTTGTAGCAGTTGGCGATCAGGTTATCGTTAAGGTTACCGAAATCGACGATCAGGGCAGAATTAACCTTTCTCGCCGCGATGCGCTTGTAGAGGTTAACGGCGCAGTTGTTGAAGACGACGCTGAAGATGAAGCGCCCCGCAGAAACGGCGGTCGCGACAGACGCGGATTTAAAAAGCGTGACAGATAATTTATAAAATTTGACTCCCGAAAATTCGGGAGTCTTTTTTGCATATACTTGACTGCAAAAATAAATTGTAATATAATTATGGTAATTAAAGAAAATCCACGAGTTAAGGAGGATGAAAACGGTGATTAAAAAGTATTTAAACCGTCTGTTCATTGACGGACTTTCGGGTATGGCTTACGGACTTTTTTCTACCCTTATAATAGGCACTATCATTTGTCAAATAGGCTCTATTATAGGAGGCAATACCGTAGGAGCTTATTTTACCGCTATGGGTAATGTTGCAAAAACAATTACGGGCGCGGGCATAGGCGTAGGCGTTGCGGTAAAGTTAAAGGCTTCGCCTCTGACTTCCATTTCTGCCGCCGTTGCGGGTATGGTTGGCGCGTTTCCTAATATGGCGATTGAAGGCTTTAATGTTGGCGCTCCCGGCGAGCCGCTTGGCGCGTTTATCGCAGCTTACGTTGCGATAGAGGTTGGCGGTTTTGTTTCGGGTAAAACCAAGCTTGAAATTATTGTAACACCGCTTTGCTGTATTCTTACGGGTGCGGCTGCAGGTTATCTGGTAGGACCGTACATATCCGCGGCTATGCTGTGGCTTGGCAACCTTGTAAACATAAATGTTGAAAACAGCCCCATTATAGGCGGTATGTTGGTGTCTGTTATAATGGGCATACTTCTGACTCTGCCTATTTCATCAGCGGCTATAGGTATATCTATGGGCATTACGGGACTTGCAGCGGGTGCAGCAACAATCGGTTGTTGCTGCAATATGGTAGGCTTTGCGATTATCAGCTACCGCGAAAACAAGGTGGGTGGACTTATTGCACAGGGTGTGGGAACATCTATGCTTCAGATGCCTAACATTGTGCGCAAGCCGATAATTTGGCTGCCGTCTATTCTGGCAAGCGCAATTTTAGGTCCGATATCATCAGCGTTGCTTAAAATGGTTAGCACGCCCGTAGGCTCGGGTATGGGTTCGGCAGGTCTTGTGGGTCAGTTTGCCGCCTACGGCGCTATGGTAGAGGCAGGCACATCGCCTGTTGTAGCGTTACTTGAAATAGTTGTTATGCACTTTGTTTTGCCCGCTGTTGTTTGTCTTGGTATTGCAGAGGCTATGAGAAAATTAAATCTTATTAAAAAGGGCGACTTGAAGCTCGCGGATATTGCCAATGGATAAGAAAACAAAAGTTATAAAAGCGGTAGAGGCTCTCGAGACACTTTACCCAGATGCGATTTGTTCGCTCGATTATATTGACGCTTTTCAGTTGCTTATAGCGACAAGGCTGTCCGCTCAATGCACCGATGCGCGTGTTAATATGGTGACTCCTGCGCTTTTTGCAAAATACCCCGATGCTGCGACTATGTCAAAAGCACCCGTAGAGGATATAGAGGAGCTTATAAAAACCTGCGGTCTTTATAAAACCAAGGCTCGCGACCTTGTGGGCATTGCGAAAATGATTGTTGCCGAGTTTGACGGCACTGTGCCCGATACTATCGAGCAGTTAACGAGGCTTCCCGGTGTTGGCAGAAAAACCGCAAACCTTGTCTGCGGCGACGTTTACGGTAAACCAGCAGTGGTTACCGATACGCATTTTATAAGGCTTTGCAACCGTTTGGGTTTTGTAAAAACCACCGACCCGCTTAAAGTGGAAAACGCTATGCGGAAGCTGTTGCCGCCTGAAAAATCAAATGATTTTTGTCATAGAACGGTGCTTTTCGGTCGCGATATATGCACAGCGCGCAAAACCTATTGCGAGCGTTGCCCGATGATCGATTTTTGCCCCTCAAACACAGCACGATAAAACATCAGAAACAAAAAAGAAATTTTGAAAGTAATTTCAAAATTTCTTTTTTCTATGGTATTTATTCTTCCACAAACAACACAGCATACACACCCGGTCCTACATGGGCACCAATGGTAGAGCCAACCTGCAATCTATCGGCTATGTCATATCCGCTATCCTTAAGTTTTGCTTCTAAAGCCTCGCAGTTTTCGGTGCCGTAGGTGTAAAGCGAATATATTGGAAAATCAGGGTTGATTTTGTGTGCCTTTACCTTGTCTAAAATAAAATTCATCGCCCTGATTTTACCAAGACATTTGCCTATCGACTCTACCCTGCCGTCACTTACCGTAACAATCGGTTTTATGCCTGCGATTTCGCCTACTGCGGCTGAAGCGCGGCTTAATCTGCCGCCTTTGTAGAGGTATTCAAGCGTATCGACACCGGCATACACCTTAATTTTTGACTTTAATTCCTCGCATTTGTCAACTATTTCACCGGCAGTAAAACCCTTGTTAATCAAATCACGCGCAAAGGACGCCATTATGCTTATAATATGTGTTGCACCAAGTGTATCAATTATATAAATATTATCGCAATCAACCATCTCTTTTGCAATTAACGCACCTTGATAGGTACCGCTCAGGCACGAAGAAATCGAAAAATAAATAAGTTGGTCGCCCGATTCTTTTACTTGCTCAAATATTTCTACAAAGGATTGCGGCGACGGCTGTGAAGTGCGGGGAAATTCTTTTGCATTTTGCAACAATTCATAAAACATATCGCTTGTAAGATCAATACCCGACCGGTATTCCTTGCCGTCAATATTGACACTGATTGGAACAATCGCATCAACTATACCGTCCTCAATTTTACAGTCTGACGCCGAATCAACTAGTATTTTAATCATAATAAATCTCCTTTAAGCCTGCGGATATGCTTTATAGCCCGCATCCGATAACTTCTCTACTATATTTATAAACGTTTGGGTATCCTGCTCGCCGATTATATCAATTATATTTTTTGCCACCTTGACCGATGAGTTGTGAACTGTTAAAAACACATCAAGCTTTTCTTTAACACATTTTACAAACTTGGTTCTGCGGTCCTCTGTTCCCTGAGCAAAAGTGATAAGACCCTGTTTTTCAAGCTCACCGAGTGTTCGGTTCACCTGTGACTTTAACATACCCGTTTCTTTTATTATATCCTGAACCGAAGTAAAACCCTCGCCGTCGATTAAATATCTGCTGTAAATTGACAGCATAACAATAGCCTCATTATATTTAAGACCTGTTGTTATACGGCTGTTTTTAATCAGACCCGAAAGTTTTACCCATGACAATATTAATTTATTCTGAAGATTATCATTCACAATATCACCCGCTTTTAAATAGTTCACTTTGTGAACTATTTAAATTATAACCCATATTGCCGCTATTGTCAACCATAAAAAATCCCCCACAGCTGTGGGGGATTTTTTATGGTTTAAAATTCAACTGAATTCACCTGTAAAAATGTGTTTATATCATATACCTGAAATGCGTTTTTTGATACTACATAAAAACTGTTGTTTATAAACAAACCTCTTACATCGGTCATAGCGTAATAATTGTATCCGTCTTCTATCTCAAGCGTTGCCACACGGTCAAAGCCGTTACCTGTGTACGTGTATATCAGATATTTAACACTGTTATAATTATCGGTTGCGGCAAAGCCTATGAGATTTTTATCGGGAGATACTAGCATCGACTTATGGTCGCTAAGCGCAGGTGAATAGGCATATCCGCCAATTACTGTTTTATCGTCTTCGGTAACGTTGGCAGGGTCGGTAATATTAAACATAGAAAGTTTTATGTCGCGTGTTATGCCTGTAGACTCGTCAGCATCCCTACCAAAACCAAGCAGCAGTCCGTCTCCGTAGGGGTACATATACTCTGAAAATCCGGGGATTTTAAGTTCGCCTAAAATCTTGGGATTTTTAGGGTCGCTGAGGTCGGCGCTAAAGAGCGGGTCGGTTTGGCGGAAGGTTACAAAGTAAGCGATATCACCCATAAATCGTACCGAATAAACACGCTCGCCCTTTGCCAAATCTTTTATCTCACCTGTCTTTTTAAGATTTTGGTCCAGCACGGTAAGTCGCGCTGAAGTATTATCGCCAAAGCTTTCAACAATATAATATACCTCATCGCTGTTGTCAAACGATTTCTCGGTTTGTGTCACCATTGTAACTGTGGTAACAAAGCGGAAATAGCCGTTATGCTCATCAATATAGAACTGGTTTTCGAGTGTACCCTCTACCTCGCCTGTTGCCTTGTATTCTATCTGACCGCCTTTAATTTCAAGCCTTGATACAGTAGTATTGCTTTGTGAATAACTGCCCTCGACATTATCATTATCATTGTAGGTGGTGTCGGCTAAAATTATATTGCCCTGACTACAGTATATATTTTCTGTGCCGCCAAGCAGGCTTGCGGTGTCGCTCATTTCGCCGTCTTTATAGTTAAAAGCGCCTATAACGGTATACTGATTCGTGTATTCATCTTGATTATATCTGTAGATACTGTCGGCAGGAACCGCCTCACATACACCGTTTGTTTCGGTAACAGGAACAAATGTGGTGGGGTCATCTTTATCTATCTCACTAATATTTATATCACTGTTTGAAACAAGATAAATATAGTCGCCCACCATACGAGATGAGTTGTACACTCCCTCTTGCTTGCTTGTTGCTATTTCTTTAGGTTTTGCGGGGTCGCTAATATCATAAATATAAACCGATATAAAATTGCAATCATTTGTATAGTCGTCAGGCTGCAACAGTATAAGCCTGTCGTCCTTTAAAAACATATCGCCGTAGACTTCGTCCACATCCGCCTTTAATTCGGTTTTGCTTACAAGCAGCGATTTCTCACCGTCGGCTTTGAATATCCGAAGCTCATTGTCGATCAGATAATAAATATATTTGCCGTCAGTTTTAACAATGTCGGCTTCTCTTACACCCTCTACCTGTTCGGTGGTGGTTGAAAAATCATCTGATTCATTCTCGTTAGCATTAGCATTCGTATTTTCAGAAGATGTATCGCCTGGCGCTGCGGTGCCGCTGGTATTTGTTTCGGCATTACCTTCATCGTCTTCAACTGCTTCTTCAATTATGAACTCTGCCTCATCATCTTGTGCAAAAAGAACATGGCTCTTAATCACTTTCTTCTTTTTCACTCCGGTATCTCCAATTATATAATCCCAAAGCGAAGTATCATCCTGCGGCTTTATAAGCTTGTAAATTTCATTATAGGATTTTGAGACCTGCAGTGTTTTAGGCGCATTATTGCTTGTGGTCTTGAAACTGTCGCGTGGCACAAACACAACACCTAAAATAATTGCAAGTGCTGCCACACACGCAAAGGCTATGCGCCACGGGATTGCGGGGTTTTTACGGCTTTTTAGTTCTTCTTTAAGTATAATTTTATCTAAAATTCTATCTCTTTCATCTGCGTCGGGTGTTATTTTATCCATCGCATCTTTGTAATTTTGTTCAAACATTTACTTCATCTCCTTCGAGTGCAATTTTAAGTTTTTGTCGGGCTCGGTGAAGCTGTGACTTCACCGTAGAGGGCTTGGACTTTAAAATTTTTGCAATCTCGTCCACACTGTAACCCATATAGTAATGCAAATGAATTACCGTGCGGTATTTTTGCGGTAGACGCAACACAGCATCAAGCGTATCAAAACTGGGGTCTGATACACTTAAGTTTTCACTTAACGGCTCGGTCTTTTTAAACCAGCTGCTACTAACCATACTCTTACTGCAGTTAATCGTAATGCGAATAAGCAGCGCCTTGGTGTGTTCTTCATTATTTACCTTGTCTTTTTGCTTTATAAACCTTAAAAAGACTTCCTGTAATATGTCGTCCGCATCATATTTATTTTTTACTCTTGCAACGGCAAGTCGGTACACCATATCGGAATATCTTTTAAAAGCTTCGGTTGCAGAAATTTTGTATTCCATATTTTTCCCTCCTTAATTATAAAACTTCTTAAACACTCAAAAGGTTGCAAAACGCCCGAAAAAATTTTTTCGGGCGTTGCGTTTTATACATTAAATAATATATCTCCGTATGTAGGATATGGCCAATACTCGCGTGCTACAATTGTTTCGGCTTCGTCTGCAATATGACGGATATTATCCATTATAAACAGCACCTTATCGCAATAAAGCTGCGCTCGTTTAAGCAGATCAACCGTTGACTGTGATTCATCAACTGCGATTGTGAGTTGTTTAACAAGAGTGTTTAATTGCTTGTTAAACTCTGATAATTTTTCTATTATTTCGGTTTCAGCGTCACAGTTAATATCTGCGTTTACACCACGCTTTGCGCTAACCGTATTACAAAGCGCACCTTGGTAAGCGCTTATAGCGGGTATAATATCGCGCTTAACCATCTGTAGCAATGTGAGCGCCTCTATATGCATTGTCTTGCTATAGCTTTCGAGGGTTATATCGGCACGACCGTTAATTTCGGTACAGTTATACACACCGTGACGTTCAAACAGCTCAATATTCTCTTTGCGGCACAAATACGGTATTGCATCAACAGTGCTGCGCAGATTCAAGAGTCCTCGCTTTGCGGCCTCATCTTCCCAAGCCTTTGAATAACCGTCACCGTTAAATATAATGCGTTTATGCTCTTTAACTGTAGTACGAATAAGCTCTAAAACGTCTTTTTCAAAGTTTGTTGAATTCTCTAACCTGTCCGCAAAATCCTTGAACACATCGGCAACTATGGTGTTAAGTACAACATTTGTTTCGGATATTGAAGATGCCGAGCCCAACATTCTGAATTCAAACTTGTTGCCCGTAAAAGCAAATGGTGAGGTGCGGTTGCGGTCGGTGTTATCCTTTCGGATATAGGGTATAATTTCGGTTCCAACCGTCATTTTAATTTTATCTACATCAATGTGATGTTCGCCGCGCTCTATAGATTCTAAAATCTCGTTAAGGTCATCACCCAGATACATAGAAACTATTGCAGGCGGAGCCTCTGCGCCACCAAGGCGGTGGTCGTTACCAACTGACGCTACCGACACACGAAGCAGATCCTGATGCTCATCCACAGCGCGAAGCACTGCTGCAAGCGTAAGCAGGAACAACAAATTATCGCTGGGATTCTTACCCGCCTTTAAGAAGTTGATGCCCGTATCGGTAGAAAGCGACCAGTTGTTGTGCTTGCCGCTACCGCTGACGCCCTTAAAGGGTTTTTCGTGAAGCAGACACAGTAGTCCGTGCTTTTCGGCAATTTTTTTCATCAATTCCATTGTAAGCTGATTGTGGTCGGCTGCAATGTTTGTTGTAGTATATATGGGTGCAAGCTCGTGCTGTGCGGGAGCTGCCTCGTTATGCTCGGTTTTTGCAAGCACACCAAGCTTCCACAGCTCGTTGTCAAGCTCACGCATAAACTCTTTAACCCGTGGCTTTATAACACCGAAATAATGGTCATACATTTCCTGACCCTTGGGTGGTGTCGCGCCCAAGAGTGTTCTGCCACAAAAGATAAGATCGGGACGCTTTTTTGCCATTTCGCTGTCAACAAGAAAATATTCCTGTTCGGGACCTACGGTTGTATTTATGCTTTTAACATCGTCAAGACCAAATAGCTTTGCAATGCGAAGCGCCTGTTTGCCTATTGCCTCCATAGAGCGAAGCAGCGGTGTCTTTTGGTCGAGAGCCTCACCATTGTAAGAACAAAAGGCGGTAGGGATACAAAGAGTATTATCCTTTACAAATGCGTAAGAGCTTGGGTCCCACGCGGTATAGCCGCGCGCCTCGAAGGTGGCGCGAAGTCCGCCTGAAGGGAATGATGATGCGTCAGACTCGCCCTTTATAAGCTCCTTGCCCGAAAATTCCATTATGATATGACCGTCACCCGCGGGGGCTATAAAGCTGTCGTGCTTTTCCGCCGTAATACCTGTCATAGGCTGGAACCAATGGGTATAATGAGTGGCGCCCTTTTCTATAGCCCACTCTTTCATAGCGTTTGCCACAATATCGGCAATCTTGCGGTCAATGCTTTTGCCCTGTGATATTGCAGTTTTCAACTCATTATATGCGTTTTCAGGCAGACGCTCACGCATTACAGCGTCGCCAAAAACATTTAAACCAAAAAATTCATCCACTCTGTTCAAAATGCTTCCTCCAACCAAGATGAAGATTTATAATTATAATAATTATATATTATAAAATCAAAAATGTCAATGTTGCTCTGCCGTTACAGCTGTCATAAAATACAATGTTGTTATATTGCAAAAATATACAAAATCCCCCTTGCATCAAACCGCATATTTTGATATACTAATTATGTATTTTGTTTTTACTTTTGAGGAGGTAATATCGTGGCAAAAATCGGCTTTGATAACGACAGATATATTGCATTACAGTCACAAAATATCCGTGACCGCATTGATATGTTCGGCGGCAAACTTTATATGGAATTTGGCGGCAAGCTTTTTGACGATTTTCACGCGTCACGTGTGTTACCCGGCTTTAAGCCTGATTCAAAGGTTAAAATGCTCTTGGAGCTTAAAGACGAAGCCGAAATTGTTATCGTTATAAACGCTGATGCTATTGAAAAAAATAAGCGCCGCGGTGACCTTGGCATCACCTACGACCTTGATACTCTTCGCCTTATTGACGCTTTCCGCGGTATAGGACTTTATGTGGGCAGCGTTGTTATCACCTGCTTTACAGGACAACCCCTTGCCATCGCTTTTGAAAACCGACTCAAATCCTTGGGTATTAAAACCTACCGCCATTACCCGATAGCCGATTATCCGTCAGACATTCCGCTTATTGTCAGCGACGACGGCTTTGGTAAAAACGATTATATCGAAACCGAACGCCATCTGGTTGTAATCACCGCCCCCGGTCCCGGCAGCGGCAAGATGGCAGTTTGCCTTTCCCAGCTTTACCAAGACCACAAGCGCGGTATAAAGGCGGGATATGCAAAGTTTGAGACTTTCCCTATATGGAATATTCCGCTAAAGCACCCTGTAAATGTGGCTTATGAAGCCGCAACGGCAGACCTTAGCGATGTTAATATGATTGACCCATTCCACCTTGAAGCCTATGGCGAGACCACCGTTAACTACAACCGCGATGTTGAGATTTTCCCCGTGCTTAACGCTATAATGGAGCGTATTTTGGGCGAATCACCATATAAAAGTCCTACCGATATGGGTGTTAATATGGCAGGCTGCGCTATATGCGATGACAATGCGGTAAGCGATGCCGCAAAGCAAGAGATTATCCGCCGTTATTACTCGGCAGCCTGCAATGTAAGACAAGGACTTGGCGAAAAAAGCGAGGTTGCCAAGATTGAACTTCTTATGAATCAGCTTGGCATCTCCATAAAAGACCGCCCCGTAGTACAGGCGGCACTTGACAAAGCCGAGGCAACAGGCGGTCCTGCAGCCGCAATCCAGCTCCCCGACGGCAAAATTATCACAGGCAAAACCTCTTCCCTTTTGGGTGCGAGCTCGGCTATGCTTTTAAATGTTCTTAAAGAACTCGGTGGCTTATCCGATGATGTTTTATTGCTTTCCCCCACCGTTATTGAGCCTATTCAAAGTATGAAAACCAGCGTTCTTGGCAACCACAACCCACGAATGCATATCGATGAAATCTTAATTGCGCTATCAATTTGCGCCGCTACCGACAGCGTTGCCAAAATAGCGCTTGACCAGATAGACAAACTCAAGGGTCTTGAGGTGCACTCAAGCGTAATCCTTTCCCGCGTGGACGAGCAAACCTTTAAAAAGCTTGGTGTAAACCTCACCTGCGAGCCAAAATATCAGACCAAAAAACTTTATCACGCATAAAAAATCGAGTCACCGTTTGGTGACTCGATTTTTTATCTTTCAGGATACTCCAAATTTTTCGGTAAATCTAAAATATAATCAGCAGAGACCTTATAAAACAAGCATAGCGCTTTTAAAGCCGACAACGGCAACTGTCGCTTCTCGCTTTCATACTGCTGATATGTGTTTTGCTTACAATTAAGTATATCAGCTATTTGCTGTTGGGTTAAATCTCTATCCTCTCTCAATTCACGAAGTCGCATATCAATACCACCTTTGATTTTATTATATGTAATCTCAAAATGCGATATTGACATTTATCTCACAATGTGATATTATTGCTTTGCAAAGATATTTTCTTTGCTGCTGCGACACGATCAATCGGCACCACAGATTTGTGGTGCCGTTTGATTTATACCTTATAAACATACACCGCCTGCGA
>JAFTTE010000023.1 GCA_017466905.1 Clostridia bacterium
CGATATATAATGAAAGAGAGAAGTCAGAGTACAGGCTTCTCTCTTTCATTTTGCAAGCGGATGAAATTTTGCGTATGACTGCACATATTTGCTTTTCAGCATCTGTGCATAGATTTGTGTTGATGATATATCAGAGTGACCAAGCATATCCTTTATATCCTTTAGCTGTGCCCCGTTTTCGAGCAAGTGTGCCGCAAACGAATGACGTAATGTGTGCGGAGTAATATCCTTTTTAATACCGGCTTTATCAGCATAATGCTTTATAATTTTCCAAAAGCCTTGGCGTGACATAGGTTGTCCGTTCATATTAGTGAAAAGATGCTCTTCGTCACTGTTTTGAACTAATGCAGGTCTTGCTACTGAACAGTATTCCATAAGGTGCCGATTTGCAGCAGGATAAACCGGAACAATGCGTTCATGCTTGCTGTTGTGCATATGTATAATGCCGATTTGCAGGTTTATGTCGCTGATGCTAAGCTCGATAAGCTCGGATACCTTAATACCTGTGGCGTAAAGCAATTCAAGCATTGCCTTGTCACGAATACTTTTATAATCATTGCCGTCAGGCTGTGAAAGCAGCTGCATAATTTCTTTGGCATCAAGCACATCGGGTATTTTACGCGTTGTTTTTGGCCCTTTTATATCTTTGGTTGGATCGGTACTGATTACACCCTGTGATAATAAGAAATTGAAATATGAATGAAGCGATGCTACAGTTCGTGTTTTGGTGGCATCCGATTTGCCAATAAAGGTCAGATATTCTATGTATTTAATAATATAATTTTCATTGACCTTCTCGATGCTTTTAGCGCCGTTTTGTGAGCAGTATAAGATAAATTGATTAACATCGCGCAAATACGCGTCTAAAGTGTTTTTAGAGCATTTTTTAGTGGTCGCAAGATAGTTTCTAAATAACTCTAAACATCCATTACCCATAACTACTCACCTCCTTAAGTGCTAAAAGTTAAAAAATTTTAAGAATAACAGATTTAATACTATATCAATAATAGCGCAAATAAGTGATACAGCTATAAAAATCAGATATTTGCCGCAGTAGTTTTTAAAATTTATATAAAGACTTGCAGGCTTGCTGCGTGGAAGCGTCAGCTTTGCAATCAGCAACGAGAAATCAATCGCATACCTTGCAGCAAAAAAGCAGCATACCGTAAATATGACAGAAGGCGGTATAAGAATAATCGCATTAAAAGCAATACCGCTAAGTCCATGCGAGCTGTAGAGATGCGCTGATAAACTACCAAATAATATTCCCTGCCACACCGTTATAAACGGCGTAACGGCAACGCCTAACATCGAACTGCCTGATAAAAAGTATAAAACTAAAACTATCAGATACCGCGAAAAGCAAACCAAAAGCTTTTTGAAAAATGCATTGCCACTATGTACCGAAATGTAGCTTTTAAAAAGTGATTCGGTTGTTTGTGATAGCCAATTATTTTTTGATAAAACAATTGATCCGATTGCAATCCCTGATATAAATACAACGCATAAAACAATAAAAATCTTATTCAGGGTTACATAATCAAGCACCTTAAAACGCTTCAGGTTTACAATAATTCCTTTTCTCATATACAACATCTCCTTTAAGAAAGTATATGAGTATTAAGGACAAGATATGTTCTACCATATTTTGAAATGTTTTAAAACACGATATCAATATATAGTGATTTTACAGTTTTATGTTAACTGCGGTGCTGCGCTCGTGGTGCGCAAAAAACAAGCCGACTTTTAAAGTCGCTTATTATTTATACTATAAATAATATTTTATGTCAACTACAATTTTGTAACCTTTTAAAGTTTTATGTAAACTGATTATGTAAACCACACAAAATGTATTGTTACCTTTGTTATGTAAACCACAATTTATTGTAAATTTCCCCTTTAAAAAAATATTTTTTATGGTATAATATTTTTAAAGTTTTTATTGAGGTGTTTTACATATGAAAAAAACAGTAATTATTACAGGCGCATCAAAAGGTATCGGCGCCGCAACAGCTATTTTGTTTGCAAGAAAGGGATATAATGTTGTAATCTGCTATAACGATTCATATCAGCTTGCAAAGATGCTCTCCTCTTCCCTCTCCTCTCAAGGATATAGCGTAATGCCGTTTAAGGTTAATGTAACCAATAAATTGGAGACAGATTTACTTATAAAAGAAACTGTATACAAGTTTGGCTCGGTTGATGTACTTATCAATAACGCAGGTGTCGCACATAGCGGTCTTATAACCGATACAGAAGAATTTGATTCTGACCGTGTGTTTGATATCAATTTAAAGGGTGTCTATAACTGCTGCCGCTCTGTTACACCTACAATGGTTAATCAGAAATTGGGTAAGATTATTAATATTTCATCTATGTGGGGTCAGGTTGGTGCTTCGTGTGAGGTAGCGTATTCTGCTGCAAAAGCGGGTGTTATTGGACTTACAAAAGCGCTTGCAAAAGAGCTTGCACCCAGTGGTATTACCGTAAACTCTATTGCCCCCGGTCTTATTGAAACCTCTATGAACGCAAATATAAGTGTCGAGGATCTTAACGCTTTTGTCGAGGATATTCCGCTTGGCCGTATGGGTAATGCCGACGAAATTGCCGCCACTGCACTGTTCCTTGCGTCTGAAGATGCTGATTATATAACAGGTCAGGTTATCGGTGTTAACGGCGGTTATGTGATGTAAAATTTTACGGACGACCAATGGTCGCCCCTACAATACAAATATACAATTCACTTTGTAGGGGCGTGCATTGCACGTCCAAAGGAGGTTTTATATGAAAACTTTAGATGTTTATGGTGATAACCGTTTTGAAACCTACACAAAAATCAGAGAAGCCTGCCGCGGCATTGTGGTTAAAGATGATAAAATTCTCTTAAGTTACGAAACCAATACCGATATGTATAATATCCCCGGCGGTGGTCTGGAACAAAACGAAAGTTATGAAGAATGTTGTGCTCGTGAAGTGGCCGAAGAAACTGGGGTTAAGGTTGAGGTAACACAAAAATATTTTTTAACCAACGAATATTATGAAGAATGGCTTTTTATTAGTCATTACTTTATTTGTAAATACATCGGTACAACCGAGAGAAAACTATCTCCCAGAGAAATCAAGGTTGGTATGGAGCCACGATGGGTGCCACTTAATGAGGCGATAGAAATTTTTTCAAAGCATCAGGACTATGCCGCCACTGATGAAGAAAAAAGATGTATTTATTTAAGAGAATACAATGCACTAAAGGCTTTGGTAGAATTATCAGATAATATGTGATATAAAATAATTATGGAGGTTTATATTTATGAAACTCGTTTTCAAACAAAAAATGTTTTCTTGGTTTGACAGCTATGATATTTTTGATGGATATGACGGTGACGTAGTTTACCGTGTTAAAGGACAGCTTTCTTGGGGACATTGCTTTAAAATATTTGATAGAACAGGCTCTGAAGTGGGTATGGTAAAGCAAAAGCTACTTACCTGGATGCCTAAGTTTGAAATGTATTATGGTGAACGTTACATTGGTTGCATCAGCCGTGAATTTTCATTTTTTAAACCAAGATATAATATCGATTGTAACGGCTGGCACGTCGAAGGTGACTTTTTTGAGTGGGATTATCAAATTATCAACTCCAACGGCGCAGAAGTTGCCACTGTATCAAAAGAGCTGTTTAACTGGACCGATACATACACAATCAATGTATACGACCCACAAGACGCACTAAACGCTTTAATGCTGGTGCTTGCAATCGATGCAGAAAAGTGTTCGAGGAATGATTAAAATTTAAAAGGAGGCATCTTATATGCAAAATATTACAATCAGAAAATTTGAAACAAAAGATGCCGAAGCAGTATCGGCATTAATTGCCAAAACAATGCGTACCACAAATGTTAAAGATTACCCTGCCGATGTTATTGAAAGCGTGATAAATCGCCTTACACCTGACAATATTATTCAGCGCGCAAGCTGGATGCACTTTTATGTAGTTTGTTACAGCGATAATATAATCGGTTGCGGTGCAATTGGCTCTTATTGGGGCAAGTTGGATGAAAGTAGTCTTTTTAACATATTTGTTTTACCCGAATATCAAGGCAAAGGTATTGGCAGAAAAATTATTGAAACATTAGAGCAGGATGAATACTTTTTACGCGCTAAAAGAATTGAAATCCCCTCCTCTATTACAGCAAGTGAGTTCTATAAAAAGTTAGGGTATGATTATAAAAATGGTGTAAAAATTATCGACGAAGAACATCATATTCCAATGGAAAAGTTTAGGCAAAATTAAAAGTGACAGGCTCCCCTGTCACTTTTAATTTATGAGATTCTTTCTTTTATTCTTATAAACCAATCTTTGTTTTTATATTTGTTATAAACTTCCTTTTTAATATCATTTTGCATTAAGGATAATATCTGCCTATTATCTTGCACCAACGAAACTTTATGCCCGTAAACTAAAGGATGATTTAGTGTATGCTCACACAAAGATAATGATTTAATTGCACATTCTGCTGCTCTTGTCAAATGCTGCTTTATAACATTTTCATCACCGTTAAGCGTGGTTTCGTCTTCTGCTATGCAAATATGCAGTATATATAGATTACGCAATGACTCAAAACTCATATCGTCATTGGGATAAACCTTTTCATAAAGTTGTGCTACAGTTTTTAACACCGATTGTATATAACTGCTTGCGTTAGGAACGTTTTTACAGGTGTAAAGACTAACCGCCATATAAAACAACCTATTTAAATACCAATAATTTGCAAAGGCAAAATTTTTTATAAATTCATTACCATCGTTAAGTATCATCATATTTAAAATTTCTTGTGAATGCATTAAATAATTCGATTTTTTAACCCACTCTTTTGCCATATCTAAATTGCCGTTTTCGGCATAGGTGCGCGCAACCTGCTCTATCGCCTGCCCTTTATAATAAGCATCAGCATTGCTGTTATATATTTCGGTACCGAGTTCTATAATTTCATTTTGATATTTGTGTTTATCAGCATCAAAATAAGCAGACATAAGCATTTCTTTTACCTTAATATTATTAGGCATTTTGTAATATGCCTCTTGCCAAAGTGGTATTATTTCTTTAAATAATGATTGTCTAAATAGACTTTCAGCTTTTTGCTCATAATCATTATATAACCTTTCTTCATCGATAATCTCCACTTGCAATAATTCGTCTACTGTTATTCTGTAAAAACGCGCTATATCGGGCAAAAGTGAAATGTCTGGACATGTGTTACCGTTTTCCCATTTGCTTACCGCCTGAACAGATACATTTAGAAATGTGGCTAATTTTTCTTGCTGAATATTACGCTCTTTACGTAAATTTTTTAATTTATTTGCCAAATTAGTATTCATTATATTAGTTTCCTTTCTTGGTTTATTGTAGCTACGTTTTTATTGTAATAATTGTTTATTGTAAATACAATAACTTATATTTAGAATTTTGGTTTAGTAATTCAACTAAACAGAAAAAGGCTCCCTCTGACGAGGGAGCTGGCAAAACCAAAAGTTTTGACTGAGGGAGAGATTTGTTTAATAAAAAAATTTTCTCTCTCCTTCCGTCTTTTGCTTTGCAAAATCCACCTTCCTCGTCAGAGGAAGGCTTTTTGTTTACTTTTTAATTACAGGTATCCAAATTTCACTACGGTAATCGCGACTGCTCATATTACCTTCTGAGTAGGCTTCTATATCCATTTCACAGGTTGGTTGATAACCAGATGTTGGAAAAAACTCTGAAACAATTTTATGCCACAGATTTTGTATAGCATCAGGCATAGCGCCAATACACTCAAATACCGCCCAGGTTCTTGCGGGAATTGTGTTTTTTCTAAAGCCTTTAGGTATATCGGTATCCGGCGAACAAAGTGCCGCAATTGAATAATCAAAGGTTTTGGAATCTTCGGGCATATTGCCGTAGCATACACCGAAAATATGTGTTTTATCAGGGGTTAAGTCAATCAGCTGCTTTACCGTGCCGTCGTTGTGCGACCTTGTCCAGAAGTCAGGAATACTTTTTGTATTTGCAGAATTTTCTATGCTGTGTGACTCAACCTTTTCGATAATATCGAACGCTTGTTTTTCAACAATTTTGTAGTTCATTATACTACCTCCGCTTAATGTGATTTTGACCGAAAGTGGAGAAAAGGATTTGAGCTTTGAGCCGTTTTTTCGCGCTTCGGACGGTGTAACACCGTGAAACTTTGAAAAAGCCCTTGTAAAGCTCTCGGGACTTTCGTAACCGTACTTTAAAGCAATATCAATTACTTTTGCATCAGAAACACTTAACTCACTGCCGGCAAGTGTGAGTCGCCTGTTGCGGATATAATCTCCAAGCGTTATTCCACACAAGATACTGAAAATCCTTTGAAAATAAAAGAAAGAGCAAGCAGCCTTTTCCGCTACTTTATCGTAATCAATTTCTTCGGTTAAATGATTTTCAATATAATTGATTGCGTTTTGTATTCCGCTAAGCCAGTCCATATTATCCCCGCCTTTCAGTATGATAACATTATAACGCCGAGGTAGTTATAATTCCTGACTTTGTTTGCTCACATTTGCAAGAGTGACTTTATTCTGCTATTTCCGCAATTGTTACGCCGTTTTCACCTTCACCGAAAAGACCTACGCGGAAGTTTTTGATATTGCGGTGGTGGCGCAGGTGCGCCTGAACGTTTTTGCGTAAGACGCCTGTGCCTTTGCCGTGGATTATGGTAATTGTACCAATGCCTGCCAAAACGGCTTCATCAATGTATTTATCAAGCTCTAACAGCGCTTCATCGGAAGCCATACCGCGAATATCAATTTCGCCTGATACATTGCGGTCGGCGCGTGAGGTAACACCCGATACATTACGCTTTTTAGGGGCTTCCGTAGATGGCGCGTTGGATTTTTTGAGTTTGCAATCGTCAAACTCTACCCACATTTTCATTGAACCCGACATAACATACAACTGTCTTTTTTTCTCTTCAACCTTAACAACTGTGGCATCGCGGTTAAAGCTTTTAAGTATTACTATATCCCCTGCTTTTGGCGCTTTTTTAAGCCCCTCGCCTGCTGATAAATTATCAACAACGGGATTTGCGGTATCTTCCATCTGTTGTAGAGTACCTTTATATTCCCGTCTTGCACGGTCAAGATTTTGCGAGGCATTTTCGGCATTTAAAGCCTTTTTCATTTCCTCGAGTTCGTTAAGCAACTGACCTGATTTATAACGTGTGCTCTCTACAATGGAGGTAGCCTTTTCGCGCGCTTGTTCCATCAATTTATCTTGTTTTACTTTAAACTCGTGCTCGGCTTGGTCGGTGCGCTTTTTAGACTCGGCAATCTGTGCTTTAAGGCGTGATATTTCACGGCGCTCGGCTTCAGCGGTCTGACGCGCTTTTTCAAGGCTTGCTACAACATTTTCAAACCTGAGGTCATCTTCGCTGAGTTGACTGCTTGCAAGGGTGATGATACCCTCACTAAGACCAAGTCGTTTGGATATAGCAAACGCATTAGAGCGACCCGGTTGACCGATTATAAGATTATATGTTGGTTTAAGGGTTGCGACATTAAATTCACAGCTCGCGTTCTCGACCCTGTCAGTATCAAGCGCATATGCTTTTAGTTCTGGATAGTGGGTTGTAGTAACGGTTTTTACGCCTTTTTGCGCCAAAGTCATTAGTATTGCTTTAGCAAGCGCCGCGCCCTCTACAGGATCGGTACCTGCGCATAACTCATCAAACAGCACCAGCGAATTGCTGTCGCAATTCTCAATAATTGAAATAATATTCACCATATGCGACGAAAAGGTTGAAAGTGATTGCTCTATACTTTGTTCGTCACCGATATCGGCAAAAATTTTGTTAAATACAGCAATTTCGCTGTTATCATCGCAGGGAATCATCAGTCCGCACATAGCCATCAGGCACATAAGACCCGAGGTTTTAAGCGCTACGGTTTTACCGCCTGTGTTGGGTCCTGTAATGATAAGGGTGTCATAGTCGCCGCCCAGCGACAGCGTTATCGGCACCACGGCCTTTTGATTTATAAGTGGGTGTCTGGCGCGTTTGAGGTAAACAAAGCCCTTGTCATTGATTTTAGGCACTATTGCGCTCATTTTATACGCAAGCTTAGCCTTTGCAAATATTAAATCAAGCTCTACAAGCGCGTTATATGACTGTTTGATACTTTCGGTAAAGTCAGAACAAAGCGCTGAAAGTTCGGCTAAAATGCGGTTGATTTCATCCTGTTCTTTGGATTTTAACACGCGGATTTCGTTGTTTGTTTCTACAACCGACATTGGCTCTATAAAGAGCGTTGAGCCGCTTGACGAGGTGTCGTGAATAATACCCGAAATTTCGCCCTTATGCTCGGCTTTAAGCGGTACTACAAATCTGCCGTCACGCTGGGTGATAATCGCATCCTGCAGGTATTTTGAAAGCTGACCGCGGACAATTTTATCAAGATTTTCGCGAATTTTGGCGCCCTTTGAGGTTATTTTGCGGCGGATATCGGCAAGTGCGCTTGAAGCGGTATCGGCAATCTCGTCTTCTGACTTTATACAAAAAGTGATTTTTTCTTCTAAAAATTTGTTAGGCACTAACGCATTGAATAAATAATCTATTGCAGTCTCGCGTTCTGCTGATGAATTATCTCGCCAAGCGCGTACTGTGCGTATTACACGCAGTACATTGGCGATTTTAAGCAGTTCACCAGGTGTAAGTGTAGCACCTAATGCCGCGCGAGAAAGTTGCGACATTATATTGCTTGTTCCACCAAATGATGGCGAGGTATATTTAGATATAAGCAAATAAGCCGACTCTGTTTCGGTTAAATTTCGCTTTACAATATTTATGTCGTTATCGGGTGTGATTGCAATAGCGCCTTGATATGCGTCTTCACTTGCGGTTTCTGCCGCAAGTTTTAGCAAAACAGACTGTAGTTCAAGCGTTTTTGCGTGTTTAGTTATATCGTATTTCATTTATACAATTCCTCTTAAGAATTCTAAAGTTGTAAATTTATGCTCGGTTTGATATGTAATGTATTTTTCAGATAGTTTTGAGAGTTCTTTAGCGGCATTTTCGGGAATTTCAAACGAGTAAAGCGACTCAAATTTTGAATAGACAATATGCCGCATTGCCTGCAGTACGGTAAGTGTGATTGAAACGCAGTTCTCCTTGCGGCAGTCACTGCAATAAAGTGTGCCGTCGTCAAGCTTAAAATACATAACAGCATCTTCAAATTCGCCGCAACCGTCACAAGCTACAAGATTTGGCGCATAACCCGCAATTACCGCCACTCGCAGTTCGGTTATTGCCTTTATAAGCTCGGGCGGGCGCTTATTTTCAGTAAGAAAATGCAGTGAATTTAGTATCAGCCGTAAAAATTCTTCGGCCTCATGCTCAACAGGGCGGAAAATATTGCATAACTCACAAAAATATTGCGCTACGGTAAGGGTTATAATATCACTGCCTGCGCCAAAAAACATTTTGTTTACCGAAGCCTCGGTAACGGTATATGTATCGCCTTTGGTTTCGAGGTTAAAGTTTGAGTATGCAAGCAAGCTTGTAGCGGAGCCGCGCTTACTTTTAATACTTTTTACCCCTCTGACAAAAGCGTTAATAACGCCCATATCACGCGTGATAACGGTGATCATACGGTCGTTATCCCTTATATTCGTTTCCTTGATTACAAGGCCGTCCGTTGTAATGC
Organism: Clostridia bacterium; assembly: GCA_017466905.1. Lineage (GTDB taxonomy): Bacteria > Bacillota > Clostridia > Oscillospirales > Acutalibacteraceae > UBA737. The sequence goes on from JAFTTE010000023.1 coordinate 9,713, forward strand.
GCACTCCCCTCACCTCCAAGAATTTCTTGCTGCTTAGCCGTTTCTTTATAATTTAAATAATCCTGCGGTTTACCCGTGATTATAAATTTAAGCCATGATTTATTCTGCTGCATAATATCAACCTCCACAAAATTATTGTGTATTTATTGGTTGATATTATGGTAGGTAATTTAAGTAAAATTTAGTTAAGATTGTCAAGTCCAAATGTATGTATCAGTCCCTGACGGTTGCGCCAGTCCTCTTTTACCTTTACCCAAAGTTTAACTGAAGCCTTAATACCAAAGAAATTTTCAATATCTTTGCGCGCGTATGTGCCAATGCGTTTCAGCATTTCGCCGCCTTTGCCGATAATAATGCCTTTGTGTGAATCCTTTTCACAGTAAATTACGGCATCAACGTGCAAAACGGGCTCGCCGTTTACGGTATCGGTTTCATAAAATTTTTCAAGGTCAACCGCCACACCATGAGGCACCTCTTTAGAAAGACAGCGTAGCAACTTTTCGCGTATCATTTCGGCAACCATAACCTTTTCGGGTTGGTCGGTGAAATCATCACTTGCAAAAAAATGCGGTGATGGTTTTGCAAATTTATTGATTTCTGAAAGCAAAATATCCACACCGTCGCCACTTTTTGCCGAAAGCGGAATAACAGTTTCAAAATCATAAAGGCGCGAATATGCGGTTATTATGCCAAACAAATCTTCTTTTTCTTTAAGAAGGTCGATTTTGTTAATAACCAAAACGCACTTTACTTTTTTTGCCTTAACATTTTCTATAAGTGCGAGTTCCGCAGGCGGACGATTATCAAAATCAAGTTTAAAATCAGGGCAAGCGTCTATCACCAGCACCGCACCGTCGACATCGCTCATACCATCTTTTACAGCCTTTATCATACTGTCACCAAGTAGATTGTGCGGCTTGTGAAAACCCGGTGTGTCGATAAAAACTAACTGTGTTTCACCCTTTGTTACAACTCCCATAATTTTTGTGCGTGTGGTCTGCGGCTTGTCCGATACTATAGCGACCTTTTGACCTACGATTTTATTAAGCAAAGATGATTTGCCGACATTAGGTCTACCGATAATTGTTATAAAAGCTGATTTTTGTTCCATTTTTTCACCCTAAACCTTTGTGATAGCGAGTCCTAATTTTTTAAGAATAACCTCTTCTTTTTCGCGCATAACGGTCTTTTCCATACCGCCGTTTACGTGGTCGTAGCCGAGCAAATGCAGCATAGAGTGAACTGTTAAATACCCGATTTCCCTACGTAAACCGTGACCGAATAAATCGGCTTGAGCAAGCGCGTGTTCAATAGAAATTACAACATCACCGAGCATCTTATTTTTTGTTTCGGGATTGGTGTCATAAACACCGTTTTCACCGAGTGGAAAAGATAAAACATCAGTTGATTTATCAATATTTCTGAACTGATTGTTATATTCCTTAATCTGTTCATCGTTTACAAATGTAACATCAACCTCAGCATTATCGGGAAATTTTTCTTCAACCAAGGTAGCAATACAAGCCTTACGCACAAGCAATTTTGTGCCTACGGGTATTGCTGTGTCATTTTGCGCATTTGTAATATTTACTTTAACCTTCATTTTTCTCTCCGTTTCTTTCATAAGCATTGATTATCTCTTGAACAAGTCTATGTCTGACAACGTCTTTCGCATTTAATCTTGTAATAGCGATATCATCTATTCCCCTTAATATTTGCACAGCCTGTTTAAGACCTGATTTCTTATCGCCGGGCAGGTCAATCTGTGTTATATCACCTGTTACTACTGCCTTTGAGTTAAAGCCAAGACGCGTTAAAAACATTTTCATCTGTTCCTGTGTCGTGTTTTGCGCTTCATCAAGAATAATAAAACTGTCGTCAAGTGTTCTGCCACGCATATATGCCAGAGGCGCTACCTCTATGTCGCCGCGTTCCTGACACTTCTGAAAGTTTTCGGCGCCCAACATATCATAAAGCGCGTCATAAAGCGGCCGCAGATATGGGTCAACCTTTTGCTGCAGGTCACCAGGTAAAAAGCCGAGCTTTTCCCCCGCTTCAACGGCAGGACGTGTTAAAATAATGCGGTTTACCTGTTTAGCACGAAAAGCGTTAACTGCCAAAGCCACCGCAAGATAGGTTTTACCCGTACCAGCAGGACCCACGCCAATGGTTATTGTGTTTTTCTTGATAGCTTCAACATAACGTTTTTGACCAAGTGTTTTTGGCTTTATCGGCTTACCCTTAGAAGTTACGCAGATACAATCAGCATCGGTAAGGCGTGAAATTTTATCATCCTCATCATCCTGGACCATATTCATCACATAATCGATATTCTGCGCGGTAAGTGTTTCGCCTTTATTAATAATTTCAAGCAGGCATTTTATGGCGCGTGAAGCGTTGGTTACATTAACAGTTTCTCCAATCAGTTTTAACTGACCCGAATGTGACGTTATTGCAACATTGTATTTGTTTTCAAGCCTTTTGATATTTTCATCAAGGTTACCGAAAAGGTTTACAAGTTGTTCTACGCGCTCGATATCGATAAGCAATTCCATTGACAGTTCTCCTAATAATATAATCTATGTTATTATACACCAATTATATATTAAAAGTCAATTTTCAGTATCTAATAATATTTTATCCTGAATTGCAATGTTTTCCTCACAATTATAAGTAATTTTAAGTAAAATACCTTTGTCGGTGTATGTGAGATCCTTTTGCCCTTCTGTAGCGCTTATAAAGTCAAACTTTTCAACCTGATTTTTTATATCTTTATATAGCATATCTTCGAGTATGGCTTTGTCGTAAGTGACTGTAGTTTTTTGCAAAATATCGAATTTTTCACAAGCGATTTTTATAGGAATTTTCTTATTAAAAAGTGTTAAGTTTTTGATATCAGCATTGTAACTGTGTTGTTGCTTTATATTACCCAGATATAGCGGCATTTTTAAATTAAAAAAATCAAGTGTAAATCTCTTTATGGAATTTCCTGTTTTTTGCTCAATTGTTTGCGTATATTTGCCCTCAGCCGAAAAAGTCCTTTTTGTTTCGGCAATAACAATGCCCTCCGAATGAACAAAAAGAGTGCTTGAAAGATTTTCAACAACGCCTGATACTAATAGGTCACCTTTTGACACGGTATCGCCCACTTTAATAATAGAGTTGCCTGACGTTATGTCTATCTTTTTGATTTTGCCTTCAAAATTGGCTTTCAGATTAGATGGGCTTTGTCTTTGCTCTTTATCTGAAACGGCTGTCTCGCTTAAATTTACGGTAAGTACGCTACCCTCGAGATTAAGCGAACACCAAGCGATGCCTTTTTGCTGTAGAGATAGGCGTTGCGCGTCATATTTACTATTGATTTTATCTTTTAAAATACCCTCGTATATTCCTATATTTTTACAAGAATATATTATTTCCGCGGTAGGTATTTGAGTATTACCTTCAACATTAATTATCCATACAAAATTTGATAAAACAATTAAAACAGTAGCAAAAATCAGTGCGCCAATTATAAATCCTAACCTATTTTTATATTTGTTTATGAAAAAAACTAAGCCTTTTTTATTCAATATTATAATTCTAC
>JAFTTE010000024.1 GCA_017466905.1 Clostridia bacterium
CGCTGCTTTCGGGGGCGTTTAAAACCGATGAATATATAAATCGGGTAAATGAGTCTTATGCCGAATATGAGTCGAAATACGGAATAGAATTTCAGATAACGCAGCAAGAATACGAAGAGCTATCCGAGCAGCAGAAAACCGCTTGGGATAGGGCATATCAGGCTCTGCTTGAGGACGAGGATACAATTTACGCATATAATATGTATATCAATCTCACCTTGCTGAGTACTACTTTCGGCATTCTTATCAGCGTGATTATCATTGAGTTTATCGTGCCGCTCTTTTTTGGCAACGGACAAACCCTTGGCAAAAAGATATTCGGTATTGCCCTTATGCATAAAGAGGGGATACGTGTCGGCAATATCCAATTGTTTGCCCGTGCAGTGCTTGGCAAATTTGCGCTTGAGCTGATGATACCGATTTATATCATAATGATGATCTTCTTCAATTCCATCGGCATTGTAAGTATAGCTGTTTTGCTTGTTCTCTTGGTGGCTGAAATTATTTGTCTTATTTATACCCGCACAAATTCCTTGCTTCACGATGTGCTGGCAGGCACGGTAGCGGTGGATATGGCAAGTCAAAAAATCTTTGAAAGTCGTGAGGCTTTGATAGAGCACACTAAAAAAATTCACGCAGAGCAGGCATCACGCCCAACGTATTAATAGGTTTTTAAAATTATTTTTATATATTTTCTTTGAAAGGAAATCAATATGAAGGTTGTATTAGAAAATCTGACCAAAATCTTCCCCAGTCGTGATAAAAAGTCAGGAAAAGAGGTTGTAGCCGTTAACGATTTCACCTTTGAAATCCCCGACGGTCAGCTTGTTGGCTTGCTTGGACCCTCAGGCTGCGGAAAAAGCACCACACTGTATATGATAAGTGGCTTACAAAAGCCCACCAGCGGTAAAATTTATTTTGGTGACGACGATGTAACCGAGCTTTCTACCGAAAACCGCGGCATCGGACTCGTTTTCCAGAACTATGCGCTGTATCCTCATATGACGGTAATGCAAAACATTCTGTTTCCTTTGCAGAATCTTACAGGAAAGGACAAGCTCACTAAGCAGGAAATGCTTGACCGCGCATATAATGCGGCGCGTCTTGTACAGATTGATGAGCTTATGGACAGAAAGCCAAGCGAGCTGTCAGGCGGTCAGCAGCAGCGTGTTGCCATCGCCCGCGCGCTTGTAAAAATGCCAAGAGTGTTATTGCTTGACGAGCCGCTTTCTAACCTTGACGCGCGTCTTCGTTTGCAAACACGTGAAGAAATCCGCCGCATTCAGAAGGAAACCGGCATCACCACAATATTTGTTACCCACGACCAAGAGGAAGCAATGTCTATCTCTGATGTTATCGTGGTAATGAAGCTGGGTGTTGTTCAGCAAATCGGCAAGCCTCAGGACGTATATGACGATCCTAAAAATTTGTTTGTTGCAACCTTCCTTGGTACTCCTCCTATCAATGTGCTTGAAGGCAAGGTTGAGGGCGGCAAGGTATACATCGGCGATGAGGCTGTGATGGATGTTGCCGGCGTTGAAGATCAGAACGTTTACATAGGTATCCGTCCCGAAGGTATTGAGCCGAATCCCAACGGTGTGCTCACCTGTAAGCTTAACAATGTTGAGGTTATGGGTCGTGATGCCAGCGTGGTATCAAGTCACGAGGCGTCCCGCAATCCCGTTGTACGCGCTATTATCAGCTCGGATATTCAGGTGGATACAACTGCTGATACCGTTAAATACAACATCAAGCCTCACAAGTTCTTCCTCTTTAATAAAGAAACCGAAGAGCGCGTTTATTTCGAGGTGAAGTAATATGGTTGACAGTAAACATCAATGGAAAGCCTGGCTTTATTTGTCACCTGCCATTATTTTGTTGCTTGTGTTCACCGTGTGGCCTATCTTTAACACCTTGCGTATGGCTTTTCTCAACGGATACGGTAATATGGCGGCTATGGGTGGAGCAACATTCCAGTTTGGTATTGAAAATTTCCTTAAAGTAATAGAATATGATAAGTTTTTAGACTGTCTTAAAACCACAGCAATTCTTTGTGTAGCGACAGTTCCGATTTCTACCACATTAGCATTACTTATCGCTGTAGCGCTTAATTCCATTAAGCCGCTGCAAAAAACCTTACAGACCATATTCTTCCTGCCTTACGTTACCAACTCTATCGCTATAGGTATGGTATTTGCCACTATGTTTAACATCGTTGGTTACAATCCTGTCGAAAAAGTGGCTGATACATGGGGTATTATCAACAACGTTATTCAGTTTTTTGGCGGTGAAGGTATAAGCTGGATTAACCAGGGTTCAACCTACACAGCGAATATCGCCGTTATGATTGTGTACATAGTATGGAACGCATTGCCCTTTAAGATTTTGATACTACTGGGCGGTCTGCAGAGCATCAATAAGCAATACTATGACGCTGCTAAGGTAGATGGCACACCAAAGGCGCGTGTGCTTACCCGCATCACAATTCCGCTTCTTTCTCCAATGCTGGCGTACGTAATTATTACCGGATTTATCGGTGGATTTAAAGAGTACTCAAGTATTGTGGGTATTTTCGGCGAAAAAATGGGTCCTCCCGACGATGCAGGCCGACTTAACACAATGGTAGGCTTCGTTTACGATGCATTGGAAAAGGACCGTCAGGGCTTGGCGAGCGCAGGCGCTTTAATTTTGTTCGTTATCATTCTTGTTGTAACCTTGTTTAACAATAAGGTTATCAAGAAACACGTTCATTATTAGGAGGTGCCGATATGTCTAATACTAAAACAATGAATGTTATGCAGGAAAGAGATGTCCGCACCAGAACTATCGGACAAAAAATCTTTAAAGTCTTAGGAAAGACAGGCACCTATATTTTCTTGCTTGTTATGGCGCTCATAATTCTGTTCCCGTTTTATTGGATGATTATTTCCTCGCTTAAAACATTGGCAGAATACCGTCAGGCAGTACCTACCTTCTGGCCGCGTCAGATAATGTGGGGTAACTATGCCGAGGCTTTTACAAAAGCTAATCTGGGTGACCTTTTTATGAACACCCTTTATGTAGGACTTGTCTCTACAGTACTGAGCCTTGTTATTACGGTGCTTTCCGCATTCGCCTTTGCGCGACTTGAATTTAAGGGCAAGGAAACGCTGTTTGGCGCGTTGCTTGCTACGATGATGATTCCTGGTGAGCTTTTCACCATAACAAACTATATCACCGTTAATAACCTCGGTTGGATGCACACCTTTACGGCGCTGATTGTGCCATTCCTTGTAAGTGTTTTCTATATTTACCTTCTTCGTCAGAACTTTATGCAGATACCTAATGAATTGTATCTGGCTGCCAAGGTTGACGGCACTTCGGATATAAAATATCTGTGGAAGGTAATGATTCCTCTGGCGCTTCCAACGCTTATATCCATCACTATTCTTAAGATGATGGGCGCGTGGAACTCCTACATCTGGCCAAAGCTCGTTGCAAATGATGCGGCGCACCAGATGATTACCAACGGCTTGCGTAATGCCTTTACCGACACCACAGGTCAGGCGAACTACCCCGTTCAGATGGCGGCGGTTGCCATTGTTTCGGCACCACTCTTCCTGGTATTCCTTTGCTTGCGTAAGTATATTATGCAGGGCGTCAGTCGCAGCGGTATTAAGGGTTAATAGACACTTACATGTGTTTGTTATATATTGAAAAACGAAAGGATTGAAAAAGACTATGTTCAAGAAAATCATAGCCATCGTGTTAACTGTTGTTATGGCGCTTGGTATGTTTGCACTTACAGGCTGCGGCAGTAAAAGTGCCAATAACGCGTTTGTAGTTCCAAGCGAGGGCTTTAACCCGAACGAGACAGTTGACATCACATTCACTCACACAATGGGTGCTAAACTTCAGGAGGTTCTTAACACCTACATTGAGGAGTTTAACAAAATCTATCCCAACATTAACATTACCCACCAGTCAGCAGGCGGTTGGTCAGACATTAACGGTCAGATCAACACCGAAATCGCAGGCGGTACACAGCCCAATGTTGCTTACTGCTACCCCGACCACGTTGCTATGTACAATATCGCTAAATCGGTTGTAACTCTTGACAATCTTATCGCAAGCGATATTAAGATTGGCGATAGTGAAGAAATCATCGGTCTTACCGATGCTCAAAAGGAAGACTTTATCGAAAGCTATTACAACGAAGGCTTGGTTTACGGTGACGATCAGATGTATACAATGCCTCTTAATAAGTCTACCGAGGTTCTTTACTACAACAAAACCTTCTTTGACGAAAATAATCTTACCGTTCCTACCACATGGGACGAACTCTGGGACGTTTGCGAAAAAATCAAAGCAATTGACCCCGATTGCTATCCTTTAGGCTATGACGCTGAAGACAACTGGTTCATTACCCTTTGCGAGCAGATGGAAACAGATTTTACCAGCGCTGAAAACGGCGGTCAGTACCTCTTTAATAATGACGAAAACAAAGCATTTGTAAAAGAACTTCGCGAGATGTATCAAAAGGGTTATTTCACCACACAGGAGCTTTACGGCAGTTACACATCTAACCTCTTTGTAGAGCAGACCGACACTAACTGCTATATGTGCGTAGGTTCTTCAGGCGGCGCATCATATCAGATGTCAAATAACGATACTGCAGATGGCTCTTTTGCTTTTGAGGTTGGCGTTGCTTCTATTCCTCAATACAATCAGGAAAACCGCAAGGTTATCTCTCAGGGACCAAGCCTTTGCATATTAAAGGGCGCTAACACTACCGACCAGCAGGTTCTTGCTTCTTGGTTGTTTGTTAAGTTCCTTTGCACAAACATCGACTTCCAGGCAGAGTTCTCAATGGCTTCAGGCTATATGCCCGTTATCAAATCAGTTACCGAAAACGAAAATTACGCTGCATGGCTTGCAAAGGGCAACGGCAAGGAATATCTTGTTGCTAAATGCGTTCAGGTAGGTATCGACGGCAGAGACGATTACTTTGTATCTCCTGCGTTCAACGGTTCTTCCAAGGCTCGTGAGCAGGCAGGCGCATTGCTTCTTAAGTGCTTAAGCACCGAGACCACCGATGTTGACAAGCTTATTGACGATGCATTCCAGGAAGCTCTTGACGAGTGTGAATATTAATTATGATGAAAAATATTAAAAAACTTTTATCTCTTTTACTAGTACTTTGCGTTCTTGTAGCCTGCTTTACAGGCTGCAAGGACAACACCTCTACTCAGGGTGGCAACAGCACAAGTACCGTTGACTACGTCGAACAAACAAAGCTGAATATGGATTCAGAAACCAAAAAGCAAGAGGTTACCGTTAAAAGCTTTATCGACGGCGATACAACCCACTTCTTTGTTCCTACCGAGCTTAGCGCAGACGGAACGTTAAAGGCTCGCTATATGGGCGTTAATACCCCCGAGTCTACAGGTAAAATTGAGGAATGGGGCAAAAAGGCTTCAAACTTCACCAAAGAAAAGCTATCAGGCGCTACCTCTATTATCGTAGAGTCCGACAACGACCAGTGGAACGTTGACTCAACAGGCGGCAGACACTTGGTATGGGTTTGGTACAAGCCCGCTGACAGCGAAGACTACCGTTGCTTAAATCTTGAACTTATCCAGAACGGTTTGTCAATCTCCTGCGGTACAACAGCAGACCGTTACGGAGATGCAGCATCCAAAGCCTTCCAGCAGGCAAAGGCTCAGCAGCTTCACGTTTTCTCAGGTGAGGAAGACCCCGATTTCTTCTACGGCGACGCTTACGAATTAGACCTTAAGTTCTTACGCACCAATATTTCACTTTATGATAATACAAAGGTTGCCTTTGAGGGCGTTGTTACCTATAACAACAACAACTCGGTTTATGTAGAAGAATACGATCCTGAGACCGATATGTATTATGGTATGTCGGTTTATTACGGATATGAAACAGGCGAACTGCTTAATATCTTAAAGGTTGGTAACCGCGTTCGCGTTGTTGGTACTGTTACATATTATGAAACAGGTGGAACATGGCAGGTATCGGGTCTTAACTACCGTGAATTCAAGCCTGAGGATCCAAGCAATACCATTAAAATCAGTGAAGGTAACGCCGCATCTCACCGCGAAACCGACCCTGCAATTTTTGCGAGTGGTACAATGGATGTTGAAACATTAGTATCTCTCGACGGTGAAGATACCGAAATTAAAACCTTTGATTACGCAAATCTTGCTATGAGCACTTCCGTTTCTATGAAAAACCTTACCGTTGTTGATGCTTACACTACAAACAATGGCGGCGACTCTGACGGCGCTATGACACTTACCTGTAAGGTAGGCGATACTTTTGTGGATGTACGTACAATCGTTCTTTATGACGAAAACGGCAATATGCTTACCGAATCCAATTACATGAACAAAACAATTGACGTTAAGGGTATTGTGGATTACTTTAGCGGCTCATATCAAATCAAAGTATTTACGGCTAACGATATAACCGTACATTAAGAGGAGGAAAACAATATGAAAAAAATCATTGCTTTAGCACTAAGTGTGCTGATGCTTCTTACCTGTCTTGTTGGTTGTAAAGACAAGACCAACGAAGACCTTGCAAACGCAGTTGCATACTTAGAAAATATGTATCAGACAGGCAGCAAAGACGAGCCTATGGTTCTCTCGGTAGATAAAGATGTTTTATCTGTTGTTACGGTTGACGGTGTAAGCTACACTGTTGAATGGGCTGTTACCGTTACAGAGGGCGCATCTGACGCTGTAAAAATTTCTGAATCAGAAACCGAAAACTGCGTAAAGATTGATATCCCCGATCTTACCGAAACCGACATTCTCTTTACAGCAACAGCTACTGTTAAAGACGAAAAAGACAATGCCGAGGTTGCAGAGTTCAGCTACAAGGTAAAGGGTATTGAGGTTGCTGTTGACGTAGAAAAGGTTTTGAATGATGCCTATGCTCTTGAAGAAGGCGCTAAAATGGAAGGCGAAGTTACCCTTACAGGTAAAATCACATCCATTGATACCCCTTATGATGCAGGTTATAAAAATGTTACCGTTACAATCGCGATTCAAGACTTTGAAGACAAGCCAATCAAGTGCTACCGCCTTGCAGGTGACGGCGCCGATACATTGGCAGTTGGTGACACTATTACCGTAACAGGTATTATCGCTAACTACAAGGGCACTATCGAGTTTGAACAGGGTTGCGTTGTAAAGGAAATCGTTAAAGCTGACGGTACAACGGTAGACAATGATACTACTACTAATAATAACAACACAAATAATAACAACACTAACACTAACACTAACAACAATAATAACAACAATAATAACAATAACACTAACAACAATAACAACA
>JAFTTE010000025.1 GCA_017466905.1 Clostridia bacterium
AATTTTTTTACAATTTTACCACCCATTTGCAATAACGCATGATTAAAATTTTAGCATTAATTCAAGCAGAAAGAAGATGCGTTATGTACATTATAAAAAATGCTTTGCGCAGTATATCTCGCGCAAAAGGACGAAATATTCTTATAGGCATAATTGCGTTGGCAATTGCGATATCGGCTTGTGTGGCGCTGTCTATTAAAGAGTCAGCCTCAAAAGCGCGCGAGGATACTCTTAATCTTATGAACATCACAGCACAGATTTCTATGGACAGACAGTCAATGATGCAGGGCGCTATGGGGCAGCCGAGTGATGACGGCGAAAAACCCTCCTTTGACCGTGATGCTATGAAAGAAATGCTACAGGGCGGTAGCGAGCTTTCGCTTGACGAATACCAGACCTATGCCGCGGCAGAAAGCGTAAAAGATAGCTATTACAGCCTGTCGGTAACACTTGATGCAAGCGGAGATTTAGAACCGATTGATACTATGGGTACATTTACGGCGGGTGACAGTGAGGCAAGTGAAAGCAGTTCGCAGACACCCGAAGCGCCAAACGGTATGGGCGGCGGAAAAGGCGGTCGCGATTTTGGCGGTATGATGGGCACGCAGGGCGATTTTACCGTTATAGGCTACAGCGGCGACAATGCTATGACCGATTTTGTATCGGGCAACTGTTCGATTACCGAGGGTGTTGTGTTTGATGAAAACACAACCGCTAACGAGTGTATTATTTCCGAAGAGCTTGCCACCTACAATAATCTTGAGGTAGGCAGTGAAATTACGCTCGCAAACCCCAACAACACCGACGAAACCTTTACCTTTACGGTGATTGGTATTTATAGCGGTGAGCAAGAAACTTCAAGCGGCTTTATGGGCGGATTTTCTACTGCAACTGACGCGTCTAACAAAATAATGACAAGCTATGAGGCGCTAAAGGCTATATGTGACGCTTCAAACGAAAGTGCCGAAGAGGTAACTGATGAAAACAGCGGTATGACTACATCCACCGCCGTTCAGGGTTCGCTTGATTATACATATGTTTTTGCAGATGTAGAAGCCTACGAGGCTTTTGCCGATGAGGCTGCCGCTTTAGGTCTTTCGGAGGATTACACCATTTCTTCAACCGATATAACCGAGTTTGAAAACAGTCTTGTACCGCTTGAAAACCTAAGCAAAACAGCGGGATATTTCTTGCTTGTTGTATTTATCATTGGCGCTGTTATTCTTATAGTTATAAATATATTCAATATTCGCGAACGTAAATATGAGATTGGTGTGCTTACAGCCATAGGTATGAAAAAGTGGAAGGTGGCAAGCCAATTTGTTACCGAGCTGTTTGTGGTAACGCTTGCGGCAATTATTGTGGGCGCTGGTATTGGCGCTGCCGTTTCGGTACCTGTTACAAATGCGTTGCTTTCGGCACAGATTACATCTAATCAGCAAACTCAGCAGAGTATGACCGAGGGCTTTGGCAGAGATACTATGGCAGGTGGCGGCGGTATGACAGGTATGCCAACGCGCCCCGACAGTGATAGCGGCGAAGCCCCCGAAATGCCCGAAAATTCAGGCGGTTTTGGCGGATTTATGGGTAACATTAAAGACAGTGCCGCAAATTATATCAGCGAGGTTTCATACTCTACAAACCTTGTGGTTATATTGCAGCTTATAGGCGTGGGAATTTTATTGACACTTGTGTCAAGTCTTGCCGCAACGCTGTTTATAATGCGATATGAGCCACTTAAGATTTTAACCAACCGAGATTAACAGAAAGGCGGAAAGTGAAAATGAGTACATTACAACTTGAAAACTTAAGTTATAAATATGAAAAAGCGTCTGCCAATGTGTTAAGCGGTGTGAATTTAAGCTTTGACAGCGGCAAAATTTATGCCATTGTCGGAAAATCCGGCGCTGGAAAAACAACGCTTTTGTCACTGCTTTCGGGTCTAGCAAAGCCAACGGGCGGCAAGATTTTATACGAGGATAAGGATATTTCAAAAATTGATAAATACGAATATCGCAGTAAATATGTAGGTGTAGTATTTCAGAGCTTTAACCTGTTACCACAATTGACCGCAACGGAAAATGTAGTGCTTTCGATGAATATTGCGGGTATGAAAGACAAAAACAAGGAGGAAAAGGCTCGCGAGTTGCTCAGCAAGGTTGAAATAGAGCCCGAAGAATTTGACCGCCGTGTACTTAAACTTTCGGGCGGTCAGCAACAACGCGTGGCAATAGCACGAGCGTTGTCTTATAATCCGCAGATAATTTTAGCCGATGAGCCTACAGGCAATCTGGACGGCGAAACACAGGACGAGATTATGAAAATTTTCCGCCGCCTTGCAGATGAGGGCAAATGCGTAATAATTGTTACCCATTCGCCCGATGTAGCGGCTCTTGCTGACGTTAAATTTGAACTACGCAGAGGTAAAAAATAAATGCAAAAGCAAACAAAAATCACTGCTTGAATTTAAGCAGTGATTTTTTGTTTCAGATTGATTTTATTCTTCTTTTTTGCGGCGAATTATAAGTATTACGCCAAGCACTATAATACCGACGCTTATCAATACACAAAGGATGGTAAGTATTATGCCTGTGGGAGTAGAAAAAAATGACGGTTCTTTTTCGTTTGGTGTTATGGTTTTGTCGCTGTCGACATCTGTGCCTGTTGTTTTGTCAGAGCTGTCGGTGTCGGCTTTTGATGAAGCAGCTTCGCTTGAAGTGTTTTCGTTCGATGTTACTTCACTTGAAGTATCATCATCTTTTAAATTGGGTTTTATATTTTATATATAATCCTCAAGCTTTTCAACTTCAGAAAGCGGATTTTTTGGGCCCTCGGTGTTGTTTATAATGGGCGTCTGGGTTGGTGTACTATTGGTTTGACTGTTATTTACATCGATTTCAGAAGATGAATTACCCGAATTTGACTCATCGCTTGAAATATTGTTGTCAGAGCTATTTTCACTTGAAATATCACTGCTATTATTGTTGTTATCTGACGCATCACCTGATGATTCTTCACTTGAAGTATCGTCGGTGTTATCGCCACCTATTTCTTCGTAGCTAAAGGTGATTTTATCGGTAACCTCGTCACATTTTGTACAGTGGCGTGACATAATGCCATCTTCCTCAGGGGTTGCTGCCTTATCGACTGTCCAATCCTTTTCAAAATCGTGGGTGATAGGTGTAACCACTTCATCAATAGCCTTACAACGCTGACAAGTTCTTTGTTTAAGACCTGTTGTGGTACAGCCTGCCTCGCTGATGATGTTCCATTCGCCGTATTTATGACCTGCATTTTCACAGGTTTCAAGAACTGTAATACTGCCGGCTTTAACTGTCGGAACAATAAATTGTTGTTTGGAATTCGAGAAGCTGTTATGCAGCTTGTAACCGTATTTGTCACGATTGCTGTTGGCCAACGATATGGTATATTTTCCCGGTGCCGCATCATCTTTTACCTTAAAGATAACCGACAGCATGGTTCCGTTGGTTGCTTTGTCACTGCTTTCTACATTTACAAAAGAAATGTGCCCTTTGTCGCTGTGATTTTTAATCGTATTTGATGACAGATAACCCTTTGAATAAGCTGTGTATTCGAGAGCCGTGTTGTCATATGTAATGCAGAAAGCCATCGCCATAATTCCGGGATTGTCTGATATATCAATTGATATTGTAACTGAATCGCCCGGCATAGCGGATTCGGTGGATATAGTTATTGTGGGTGTGGCCTCTGCCGCTAGAGCGAAAGGGCATAAAAACGCGCACAAAAAAGCGCATAAAAGCAACGCTATTAATTTTTTTGCTTTGTTCATACTAAAACCTCACAAACTATAATTTTTATATTAATATAACATTTACAGCAACAAAAGTCAATCAAATCGGTGTTTTAGGCTAAATTCTACAAAACAAGGGGGTAAAATATTTGTTAAGTATGCCTATAACATTTTGATTTGAAAAATGTTATAATTAATATACTAAAGGGGTGAGTGATTTGTTTAATATAGGCGGCACCATAGTTTACGGTGCGCAGGGCATTTGCAAAATCGACTGTATCGAGACCAAGCAAATAGGAAAACAAACGGCAGATTATTATGTTTTAAAGCCGATTTTTAATGAAAGTACAGCGGTATTTGTGCCTGTGGAAAACGAATTGCTGACTGCAAAAATGCAAAATGTTTTAACCAAAGCTCAGGCGGATGAATTGGTTGAAAAGATACCGCAGATTGATGTTATAAAAGCAAATGACGAAAATCAAAAACGCGAGTTGTATAAAACGACATTGTCAAGCGGTGACCGTGAAAGACTTATCGCGCTTATAAAAACAATCCGCTCCGAAAGAGATAACCGCCGTCAAAGCAATAAAAAGCTTAATATTAATGACGAACAGACACTTCGCAAGGCAGAGCTGTTACTTTACAATGAGTTGGGCTTCGTGTTAGGCTGTGAGCCTGACGAGGTTAAAAATATAATAAAATTTTAATTTATTCGGTATTTTATGCATACAAAAGGCATAAAATACCGATTTTTTCTTGACAAACATAAAAAAAGAGAGTAAAATTGACCATATATTTTAGAGAGGAGACAAATACTATGCTTTTTAATAACAGCTTTTATTTTTATTACTTTAAGCAGGACTGTCTTACCTCTTTTAAGAAAGCAAACTAATTTGCCGCTTAACAGATAAAAAGACAGTCCGCAACCGTTTGTGCCGAGTAGTGCACTTAGCGTGTGTGCGGATTTTTTAATTAATAGGAGATGAAACTATGATTAATAAAGCAATGACCGACCTTGGTAACCAACCCTCAGTAATAAGAGAGATTTTTGAATATTCACTAAAACGCAAGGCGCAAATAGGCGCAGATAAGGTTTTTGACTTTAGCCTTGGCAATCCAAGTATACCCGCGCCCAAAATGGTTGATGACACAATAAAAGATTTGGTGGAATCGGGTGACAGCGTAGCGCTTCACGGATACACCTCGGCGCAGGGCGCTATGCCTGTGCGTGAGCAGATAGCGCAAAACATCAAAACCCGTTTCGGCTTTGAGGCTTCGGCTAAAAATATTTACATCACCTGCGGCGCAGCGGCATCACTTACTTCAACACTAAAGGCTGTTGTAAACGAGGGTGACGAGGTTATTTTGCTTGCACCGTTCTTCCCCGAATATAATGTTTTTTGTGCTAATGCGGGTGCCAAAACCGTTGCGGTTCTCGGCAAGGGTGATAATTTCTCACTTGATTTTGAGGCGCTTGATAAGGCGATAAATAAAAACACAGCGGCAATAATTGTGAATTCGCCAAACAATCCAACGGGCGCGATAATTCCCGAAAGCGATATTGTTAGGCTTGCTTCTTTACTTAACAAAAAAAGTCAGGAATTTGACAGAGCAATATATATAATTGCCGATGAGCCATATCGCGAGCTTACATACGGTGATGAAGTGCCGTATATTCCTACGTTTTACAATAATACAGTAGTTTGTTATTCTTACAGTAAATCGTTGTCCCTCCCCGGTGAGCGTATAGGTTACGTATTTGTGTCACCGCATTGTGATGATGCCGATGATTTATTCGCTGCTGTTTGCGGTGCGGCTCGCAGTATGGGTTATGTGTGCGCGCCAAGTCTTATGCAGCGTGTGATTGCCAAGTGCGACGGAATGACGGCTGATGTATCGCTTTACGATAAAAACCGTACATTGCTTTATGATTCGCTTAGTGAAATCGGTTATCAGGCGGTAAAACCACAAGGCGCGTTTTATCTGTTTATGAAAGCGTTAGAGCCTGATGCCAAAGTCTTTTGCGAAAAGGCTAAAAAGCACGAGCTTTTACTTGTGCCTGCCGATAGCTTTGGCGCAAAGGGTTACGTGAGAATTTCGTACTGTGTGGCATATGACACAATCAAAAATTCAATCCCTGCATTTAAGGCATTATTTGACGAGTATAAAAAATAATAAGGATAAAAGGTATGACAGAATTAGAAAAAGCAAGACAGATTATAAACGATGTAGACAAACAGATGGCGGCTCTCTTTGAGCAAAGAATGGACGCCGCAAGAATGGTAGCGCACTACAAAAAAGAGCACGGACTAAAAATAGACGACTTTGCACGCGAAGAACAGCTTGTTGCGCGAAACAGCGCGCTTATAAAAGACGAAGATTATAAATCTTACTATGTCAATTTTTTGCGTGAGACTATTAATCTTTCAAAGCAGCTTCAACATCGTTTACTTGACGGTATGCGCGTGGCATACAGCGGGGTAGAGGGCGCCTTTGCCAACATTGTGGCAGAACGCATTTTCCCCGATGCCAACTGTGTGGGTTATCCTAATTTCAGGACGGCTTACAATGCAGTAGTAAACGGTGAATGTGACTGTGCTGTACTGCCGATTGAAAACAGCTTTAACGGCGATGTCGGTAAGGTAATGGATTTAAGCTTTTTTGGTTCGCTTTTTGTAAACGGACTTTACGAGGCAGAAATTGTGCAGAATTTACTTGCTGTAAAGGGCGCAAAGATTGACGACATAAAACAGGTTATCAGTCATTCGCAGGCACTCGGTCAATGCGCGACATATATCGACAAGCACGGCTTTAAGACTGTAGAAGCAGTGAACACAGCCGTTGCCGCAAAGACGGTTGCCGAAAGCGGTGATAAAACCGTTGCGGCTATTGGCAGCGAAGAAGCGGCAGAAAAGTTTGGACTTGTAAAACTGGAAGCGCACATAAATGAAAGCAACCAGAATTCAACCCGATTTGCCGTATTTTCACGCAGCGAAAAGGCGCATTTGCCAACAGATAATCATTTTATAATGCTGTTTACCGTAAATAATGCGGCTGGTTCTTTGGGTAAAGCGGTGTCGGTAATCGGTGAATATGGCTTTAACCTTAAGGCGCTCAAAAGCAGACCTACAAAAGAGCTTGTGTGGGACTATTATTTCTATGCCGAAGGTGAAGGCAATATAGACAGTGAAGAGGGCAAAAAAATGCTGGGCGAATTGTCAAAATGTTGCTCAAATCTTAAAATCTTAGGCAGCTTCGAAAAGGAGATAAAGGTATGATAATACCTGTAAAAACTGAAAACGGCGGTTACAATATTTATCTTGAGCGCGGCGCGATAACACGCGCAAAAGAGTATTTTAATCTTGACCGCAATGTGCTTATCGTTACCGATGACGGTGTTCCGCGCGAGTACGCCGAAACTGTGGCTTCGCAGGCAAAAGAGTCGATGATACTTGTCTTCCCGCAGGGTGAGGCATCTAAAAATTTTGATACATACAAAAGTATACTTGAAGCGCTTGTTAAAGGCGATTTTACCCGCACCGACTGCGTTGTGGCTGTCGGCGGCGGTGTTGTCGGCGATATGGCTGGTTTTGCGGCGGCAACCTTTATGCGCGGCATTGATTTTTACAATATACCAACTACCGTGCTTTCACAGGTTGATTCATCGGTAGGCGGCAAAACGGCAATAGATTTCGACGGATACAAAAATATTGTGGGCGCATTTCATCAGCCAAAGGGTGTAATAATTGACCCCGATACGCTAAAGACCTTGCCTCAAAGACAGATTTCTAACGGCCTTGCCGAATCGGTAAAAATGGCACTTACACACGATAGCGTGCTTTTTGAAATGTTTGAAAGCGATGATTTTGATATTGATACCGTAATTGAGCGTTCAATCAAAATAAAACGCTCGGTTGTAGAGGCGGATGAAAAGGAATCAGGGCTTCGAAAGGTGCTTAATTTTGGTCACACGGTAGGACACGCAATTGAGAGTAATACCCCAAGTCTTTACCACGGCGAATGTGTAGCGCTTGGTATGTTGCCTATGTGCAGTGAAAGTGTACGCGATAGGCTTATTCCCGTGCTTAAAAAATTAAATCTTCCCTATGAAATAGAATGCGACACGCAAAAAATCATTGAAACGATGAGCCACGACAAAAAAATAGCAGGGGATATGATTTCGGTAGTGCGTGTAGAAAACGCGGGAACATTTGATATAACAAAACTTGTGTTTGCTTCTTTTGCAGACGAGATAAAGGCGGTGTATGAAAAATGAAAAACACCATAGGTAACAGTCTTACAGTAACTCTTTTTGGTGAGAGTCACGGTAAGGCGATTGGCGCGGTTATAGACGGTATTGCGTCTGGAATAGCAGTTGATGAAGAGTATATTGCATCGCAACTTACACGCCGCAGACCAAAGGATGCGCGGTCTACACCCAGACAGGAAAAGGATGAATTCAGTATTTTAAGCGGTGTTTTTGAGGGTCACACCACGGGCACGCCTATTTGCATTACAATACCAAACGCCGACACACATTCATCTGACTACGGTGAAATGCAGTACAAAATGCGCCCGTCACACGCTGACTTTACCGCAAACTGCCGTTATAACGGCTGGCAAGACTTCCGCGGCGGCGGACATTTCAGCGGCAGAATAACCGCGGCTCTTGTTGCGGCAGGCGCGTTGGTTTTGCCTGCGCTTAATAAAAAAGGAATTCATATAAACACTAATATTTTAAGCATTGCCGGTGAAACCACAGAAGAAAAAAGGAACGAAAAAATTCTTTCTGCAAAGGCTGATGGTGATAGTGTGGGCGGTGTGCTTGAAACAGCAGTAACAGGTGTTCCTGCAGGTGTGGGAGAGCCTTGGTTTGATACCGTAGAGGGTATGATCTCACACGCTGTTTTCTCTATTCCTGCAGTAAAGGGTATAGAATTTGGTTTAGGATTTGACTTTGCTGATAAAACAGGCAGTCAGGCTAACGATCAAATGTATGTAGAAGATAATACCGTAAAATGTTATACCAACAACAATGGTGGTGTAATCGGTGGCATTACAAACGGTATGCCTATAGTTTTCCGTGCGGTTATTAAACCTACGCCCACCATTAGCAAAGAGCAAAAAACTGTTGATATAAGAAATATGGAAGATACAACTCTTGCCGCTCGCGGCCGTCACGACCCGTGTATTGTTCACCGCGCGGCTGTTGTGGTAGAGAGCGTAACCGCTTTGGTAATTGCTGATATGTTAGGTGCAAAATATGGCACAGATTGGCTGGCAAAGTTTGAGTAAAATTGCCCACAGCGCCGCTTTTGTGAGGGGCGGTATAAAATATACAGCACCACTCACCGCAAGACGACACTGTGAACAATTTTCTTTCAAACTATATTTATACTTTTAAATCTATGGAAGGTTTGTATAATGGAATACGGTTGTATTGGAGAAAAACTGACACACAGTTTTTCTAAAGAAATCCACAAGCTGCTTTTCCCGTATGATTACAAGATACAAGAAATCCCAAAGGGTGAACTTCACGACTTTATGACCTGCAAGGATTTCAAGGCAATAAACGTAACCATACCCTATAAGCAGGATGTAATACCTTATCTTGACTGGGTAAGCGATACTGCACGCGAAATAGGCGCTGTAAACACTATAATAAACCGCGACGGAAAACTATATGGTTATAACACCGATTTTGGCGGTATGACGGCGCTGATTAAAAGACAAGGTATAGAAATTAAGGACAAAACAGTTTTGGTTTTGGGTAGCGGCGGTACCTCTAAAACGGCGGTTTCCGTGGCAAAAAGCCTTGGCGCAAAGGCGGTTGTGCGTGTATCCCGCACCGCAAAAGAGGATTGTATTACCTATGAACAGGCATATTCTGATTTTGCTGATGCAGAGGTTATAATCAATACCACACCGTGCGGTATGTATCCGAATATAGTAGGCGAGCCTATAGATCTTGACCGTTTTTCAAAAACAGAGGCTTTGGTGGATGCTATATACAATCCGCTTTGCTCTAACCTTGTGGTAAAGGCAAGGGATAGAGGCATAAACGCTATAGGCGGACTTTATATGCTGGTGGCGCAGGCGGCGCTTGCGGCAGAGCTTTTTGTAGACACCGATGTGCCAACCGAAAAGATTGATGCGGTGTATCGCGAAATAGTAAAGCAAAAGCAAAATATTGTGCTTATCGGTATGCCGTCAAGCGGCAAAACTACAGTGGGCAAACGCCTTGCAAGTGAACTTGAAATGCAGTTTATTGATACCGATAAAGAGATAGAAAAGGTATCGGGTAAAACAATACCTGAGATATTTGCCGAGTCGGGCGAAGCGGCATTCCGCGATATAGAAAGCAGTGTAATAACCGAGGTTTCGGCAAAACAAAACTGCATAATTGCCACAGGCGGCGGCGCAATACTGCGACCTGAAAATATAACGGTATTAAAGGGTAACGGTATAATTTATTTTATTGACCGACCACTACAAATGCTTATTACAACCGATGACCGACCGCTGTCCTCTAACCGTGACGACCTTGTTAAAAGATATAACGAGCGTTACGATATTTATTGCGGTGTGGCAGATAAAAAGGTTATAAATGATAGTGAAATACAGGCTGTCATTGACACAATAAAGGAAGATTTTTTGAAATGAAGATACTTGTAATCAACGGACCCAATCTTAATATGCTTGGTATCCGCGAGCCCGATATTTACGGCAAAAGCACATACGCTGATTTGTGCCGGTTTATTACCGATTATGCGGCGCAAAAAGGCATAGAGGTAAAACTGTTTCAGTCGAATCACGAGGGCGCTTTAGTTGATGAAATTCAAGCTGCCTACCAAAAATTTGACGGCATTGTTATAAATCCTGCGGCATATACACATACAAGCGTGGCAATTCTTGATGCTGTTAAATCGGTTGGTATACCCACGGTTGAGGTGCATATATCAGCGGTAGAAACAAGAGAGGATTTTCGTCAGGTAAGTTATATACGACAGGCCTGCATCAAGACCATTACAGGTCTTGGATTTGACGGTTATCTCCGCGCGATAGACATACTTATTGAAAACGGAAAGTAATTATGACAGTAACTATTAAAAAATCAAAGGCAAGCGGCACCATTGCCGCGCCACCGTCAAAATCGGCGGCTCACCGCGCGCTTATCTGCGGCGCATTATCGTGTGGCAGTAAAATTGAAAATATAGAATATTCAAACGATATTCTGGCTACTCTTGATTGCCTTACCGCCCTTGGCGCAAAGGTGGAAAAATGTGGCAATACAATAACCCTTGGGGAATTAAACCCATATTCAAGCGAAAGCGCAATCCTTGACTGCCGTGAGAGTGGCAGCACACTGCGTTTTATGATACCGTTATGTATGCTGTCGGGCAAAAAAATCACCCTTACAGGCAGTGAACGACTTTTTGCACGTAATCTTACGATTTATGAAGAAGTTGCAAAACAAAACGGCATATTATTCGAAAAAGGCAAAGACAGCCTTACCGTTTGCGGTAAGCTTCAATCGGGAAACTACAAGGTAGCGGGCAATATTTCAAGTCAGTTTATATCGGGTCTTTTGTTTGCGTTGCCTTTACTGAATGGCGACAGCACTTTAGAAATCACAGGCGAGTATGAAAGCGAGCCTTATGTTGATTTAACACTTAAAGCGCTTAATGATTTTGGTATTGTGATAGAAAAGCAAGACCGCGTATATAAAATTAAAGGCAATCAAAAATATGCGGCGCAGAATATGACCGTTGAGGGCGACTACTCTAACGCGGCATTTTTAGATGGATTTAATCTTTTAGGCGGCGCTGTTACCGTTACAGGTCTTGACTCCAATTCTTTGCAGGGAGACAAGATTTATAAACAAATGTATGACGGACTTAAAGACGGCGAAAAGCAGTTTGACCTGTCACAATGTCCCGATTTGGCGCCTGTTATGTTTGCGCTATCTGCAGTTTACGGCGGTGCTCATTTTACGGGCACAAAACGTCTTAAAATAAAAGAAAGTGACCGAGCTGCCGTAATGGCGCAGGAACTTTACAAATTCGGCATAAAAGTAGACGTAAACGATAATGACGTCACGGTTTACGGCGGAGAATTAAAAACACCAACCGAAATTCTTTGCGGTCACAATGACCACCGTATTGTTATGGCGTTATCGCTGCTTTGTACCCTTACGGGCGGCAGTATAAACGAAGCCGAGTCGGTAGCAAAAAGCTACCCCGACTTTTTCAGCAAAATAAAATCTCTTGGAATAGTGGTAGAAAATGAATCTTAACGAAGTAAAAAATGTATTAATTGTAGGTTTAGGACTTTTGGGTGGCAGTTACGCCAAAGCACTCACCAAAAAA
>JAFTTE010000026.1 GCA_017466905.1 Clostridia bacterium
AGAAGGTAATGCCTATTGAAAAAGTAGGTCTTTATGTACCGGGTGGCACCGCAGCATATCCGTCAACAGTGCTTATGGACAGCATACCTGCAAAAATTGCAGGCTGTAAAGAGATTGTTATGGTAACACCGCCGTCGGATAGTGGTAAGGTAAATCCCGTTATTTTGGCAGCGGCAAAAATCGCAGGCGTTGACCGCATATTTAAAGTAGGCGGCGCGCAGGCTGTGGCTGCACTCGCTTACGGCACCGAGTCTGTGCCCAAGGTTGATAAAATTGTAGGCCCCGGTAACGCGTTTGTGGCAGAGGCTAAAAAGCAGGTATTTGGCAAAGTATCTATCGATATGATTGCAGGACCGAGTGAAATATTGGTTGTAGCCGATTCTACCGCAAATCCACGTTTTGTAGCGGCAGACCTTTTAAGTCAAGCCGAGCACGATAAAATGGCAAGCGCAGTGCTTGTTACCGATAGCCGTGAATTTGCCGAAAAGGTAAGCGAAGAACTTGAAGTTCAAATTCCGCAATTACCACGAGCAGAAATTGCAAGAACATCTATTGACAACAACGGCAAGATAATTGTTGCCGAAAATAATTTAATGTTGGCTATTGATATCGCCAACGAAATCGCGCCCGAGCACTTGGAACTTTGTGTAGATAACCCCTTTGACTATCTTGACAAGGTTAAACACGCAGGGTCTATCTTTATGGGTAAGTATTGCCCCGAGGCATTGGGTGATTATTTTGCAGGACCCAACCACACATTACCCACAAGCGGCACGGCAAGATTTTCGTCACCACTATCAGTAGACGATTTTGTAAAGAAATCACAGTTTACATATTTTACGGCAGATGCTTTAGAAAAGGTAGCAGATAAAGTGGCATACTTTGCTGACAAAGAGGGACTGCACGCCCACGCAAAAAGTGCTACAATTAGATTTGAGGAAAAATAATGAGTAGATTTTTTACCGACAGGTTGTCTGGTCTTACCCCATATACCCCAGGCGAACAGCCAAAGGATATGCAGTATATAAAGCTTAATACAAACGAATCGCCCTTTCCACCGTCAAAGGCGGTGAGTGATGCGGTGCTTCAAGAAGCCCAAAAACTTCAGCTTTATTCTGACCCCGAAAGCGTGAATATAAGAGCAAAGCTTGCCGAAATTTACGGCGTAAATGCAAATCAGGTCATTGTAACAAACGGCTCTGACGAGGTTTTAAATTTTGCGTTTATGGCTTTTGCCGATGAAAAAAAACCTTTAATTTTTCCTGATATAACATATGGTTTTTATCCAGTATTTGCCGAGCTTAATCATATACCGTATGAAGAGGTACCGCTAAAAAGTGATTTTACTATTGATATAAACGATTATATCGGCAAAGGTAAAACAGTGGTTATTGCAAATCCCAACGCGCCGACAGGTATATGTTTATCACTTGCAGATATTGAAAAAATAGTCGCATCTAATCCCGATAATGTTGTTATAATTGATGAGGCTTATGTTGATTTTGGTGCCGAGAGCGCTGTATCACTCGTTGACAAATACGATAATCTTTTAGTGGTGCAGACCTTTTCAAAATCACGCTCAATGGCGGGCGCGCGTCTGGGCTTTGGTATCGGTAACGAAAAACTTATTGCCGATCTTAACACCATAAGATATTCTACCAATCCCTATAATGTAAACCGTATGACCGAGGCGGCAGGTGTAGCGGCGCTTCAGACCAACGGTTATTATATGGATAACTGCAAAACTATTATAAGAAACCGCGAATGGACTGTAAGTGAACTTGAAAAGTTGGGCTTTTATGTTTTACCCTCAAGGGCGAACTTTGTTTTTGCAAAGAGCGATAAAATAGACGGCGAAAAGCTTTATCTTAAGCTAAAAAATCGCGGAATTTTGGTAAGACATTTTACCAAAAACACAATTTGTCAGTAT
>JAFTTE010000001.1 GCA_017466905.1 Clostridia bacterium
GAGTGTAAGGTCGGCAGTGTTTTCGTTCATATAAAACGCTGTTATACCGTCAGCTACCTTATATGTCACACCAGCACCCGCAGCGCCTGATTGCAGTATAACCCATGCAAGCTCTTCTGCAGTAGAAATAAGTATTGTAGTACCGTCTGTATCGGTGGCGGTAGGCTGCGAATAGCTACCGTCCCAGGTGTCGGTTGTGCCTGTTGTGGCATCAGCGCTTATATTAACACCTGTAAACAATGATATTGCAAGAATCGAAAAGGCAATAACAAGGCTTAAAATGCGTTTTGAATTTTTAAATAAATTTTTCATTTATTTGCCCTTCCTTTCTTACGAATTTGCATAACCGCAGTCGCACTCGTCACCGTCGTGGGTGTGCTCGGCTCGGTTATACGGCTCTGCGCAGTATTCGCAGAGTGTCCAATGGTATTCGTCGTTATGGTATGTTTCGCCGCCGCTATGACCGCCGCGTGAGTGAATAACAACGTCGTCAGCCTGCTTTGTATAGGCAGAATCCTTATAATCCCTTTCGCAGTCATTGCAGTGCCAGTATTCGATATTGCCGTCTGCTGTGCAGTTAGCGGGAATACGCTCGTAGTGTGATACGTCAAGGTGACCTGTTGCCACAATGATTACAGAGGATTTATCAGTGATTTCTTTAGTGCAAGCCTCATCCTCATAGTATCTGCCGCAATCCTTACAATCGTAATATGGGGTGTTTCCTGTTTCGGTACAGGTGGGGTCTTTGGCTGCTATATATTCAGCCGAATGCTCAGTAGCATTTGCCTTTGTTTTCTTAATTTCAAACTCATCAACAAGGCTTGAGTCGGTCGAACGGTAGGTTGAAACCTTAAATGAGGTGGGGGTTACCTGTACGTTTGTGTAGTTAGGTGTGTTTTCCTGAACCTTAACTGCAGCATATTCAAAGTCAGAATTTAACAGGCTGTAATACTTTGAGCCCGAAGAGCTGCACGCAGTAAGGTAAAGTATACCGCTGGGGTCGGTAACGCTTGACTGAACACCGTTTGAGCTATCGGGTGTAAAGCCGTCCATCATATAACTTCTTACGTACACGTGGTCGTGACCCATCAAAACAACATCGATATCAAGCTCTGTAAACACAGGCACCAGCTCTTCACGGCGGGTAAGTATATCAAGATTAACCGCGTGACCTGCCGCACTGTAAATAGAATGGTGGAAAACCACTACCTTCCATAAAACGTGGGGATTCTGCGCAATGGCATCCTCCATAAAGGCTTTATGCTCGGCGGTGCTTACGTTGTTTGTATTAAGATTTAAAAACAATACGTCATTATAAATATACCAATAGTTGCTTCCCGCTTTGGTTGAGCCG
Source organism: Clostridia bacterium (assembly GCA_017466905.1). Lineage (GTDB taxonomy): Bacteria > Bacillota > Clostridia > Oscillospirales > Acutalibacteraceae > UBA737. The sequence continues at coordinate 1,355 of JAFTTE010000001.1, forward strand.
TAAACAGTACCGTCGGAAGCGGTTTTGTTAGGGTCGTAAAAGTGTCGGCTGTGAGCCGCAGAGCCTGTGTCGTGGTTGCCTATAACCGTAGCGGTTGAAAGTCGGGTCATTGCATCCGGAGCGAGATATTGGTCGTATTCGGATTCTAAGCCTGCCGAGTTTACCTGGTCGCCTGCCGAAATAAGAAAGCTTGTATCGGGGAAGTGTGTAAGCGCTGTATCAAGTGTAGCCGCCCAATTTGCACCATCGGTTTCGGCATTGCCGCTGGCGCCTATCTGTGGGTCACCGACAAATATAAAACTAAATGAGCCGTCACTACCCGTGCTAAAGGTATAACTCTGTGAAACGGAAGCGCCGTTTCTGAAGCGGTATATATATTCGGTATCTGCCGCAAGACCTGTCATGGTTGCCTGACAGTAGTAATAACCGCTTGATGACTTAGCCGTAGCGTTGGCAGACATATATTCGGTGGGGAAGGTATCGTCATCGCCCTTTACGGCGTATTCAACGCTTGCGGTTGATGAGGTAGAGGGTGAATACCAGGTGATGTTTCGGCTTGTTTCATCCGCGCCCATAGTAATACAAATATCCTTTTCCTTTGGCACTTCAGCAGATTCGTCAACGCTCATATCACTCATCGAAAACCATTCATCAGAGCTGGTGGTTCTGCCGTTGTGCACCTCAACAGCAATTACATTGACACCTGTTTTAAGGCAAGCGGCATCAACAGAAAAAGTTCCTGTTTTAGGCGCGGTAGCGTTAGAACCGCCGTATGATAGGTTGCCCGTAAGGCTACTGTCGTCAAAGCCTGCGACCTTTACGCCGTTTATGTAAATAATAGCAGAATCGTCATACAAAATCGTGCCGCTTATAACGCCGCTGTAGGCGCGGTCAAGAGTAACGGTTGTTCTGAAAAAATATGCGGGAACAACGTTTCCCGAACTGCCATTTAAATAGTGATTAAGCAGTACAGTCGGGGTATAGCCGCTTGCAAGGGCACTAAGCGCGCCCGCCTTGGAACCAAATGTGCCCGCCGCAGATTTCCACGCGCTGTCGTCAAAGCTTTCGAGTGTCCAAGAGGTAGCGTTATAGCCTGCCGCCGAAGAATCGCCCGCAGGGTCGGTACCGTCATCAAGATAGTTCCATACGGTCTCTGAATTTATAAGCGTTGTGACCGTACTTGTTTCTGCTACGGTAGCAATACCCGAATTTATATCTGTTGTCGCTGCCCACGCAGGCAACACGGTAGCCAACAGACATATCACAAGTAATGCTACTAAGCCAAGCTTTAATTTTTTCATTGGTTTTCCTCCTTGATTTGTGATGAGTTTTGTTTTTTATGTTTAGCATATCCAAAAGAGCAAACTAATGCGCTTATGGGTACGGTTAAGACCACTGCCGCGCTGCCTGCAAGCCCCTTTGCAACCTCAAGCGCGATATAATTTGAAGAAACAAGTTGATTATACTGCACACCGTAAGATGCAAGAACAATAAGTGTGGCTATCGAGCCGCCCGCAAAGGCAAGAATGAGGGTGTTGGTCATAGTGCCTATCATATCCTTACCTATATTCATACCCGACTTAAACAACTGCTTTGACGTGATTTCGGGATTAAGCTCGCGTATTTCGAAAAGCGAAGCTCCTATTGACACCGCAACGTCCATTACAGCACCAAGCGCGCTTATCATAACACCTGCAAAAAGCACGCCGCCAAGCTTTAAGCCTGTCGATTGAGATATAAGAACAAGCGACTCGGCTTCGTCCATAGAAACACCCGAAAGGCTTAAGATTAATGCGAAGATTTTGTAGATAAGCCCTGCCGAGAGAGTGCCAACGCAAGCACTTATGACATTAAATACTGTCTTACGACTCAGACCGCTAATACAGAAGCAGGTTACCGCCGTGCTTAAAACTACTGTTACGATTGAAACCAATGCTGCGTTTCCGCCGTTATAAAGCGAGGGCAGTAAAATACAGATGACTGTACACATTGTAAAGCCAAGACCGATACAGCTCATAAGTCCTTTCTTTTCGCCGACTATTATTACAAGCAAAACAAAAACCGCGGCGAGTATCCAAATCGAATTTGCCCTGTCATAGTTATAAAGCGTAAAGTAGGGTTCGGCATTTTTTGGGGTGTCGGCGCAAACGATAACGCGACGACCCTCGTTTACGACAACATTGTGTTGTGCGGTTATGTAGTTATTAATTTGGACCGTCTCACCCTTAAGCTCGCCCTCAAGAATTTTTACCTTTATATTCTGAGTGCCTGTAAAATATTCACCGTCGGCGCCCGAAAGGGTCAGTTCCTGATCTGTTATTTCGGTAACTGTGCCACGCACGTAATGACGCGTTTCAGTTTCATACATAGAGTAGGAATATTCGGTTTTATAAAATCCAAATATCATAACGACCATACTCAAAAACACGACGGCAATAAGCGCATATTCCAATATTTGTTTCTTTGTAGGCTTCTTTAGTTTCATCATAACCTTCCTTTAAAAGCACAAATTTGCGAATAAAATTTATTCTTATGTTTTTATTTACAATAATCTAATTGTATTGTATAATAGTTTTGTGTATTTCTCCTTAACTATGTTGTTTTGTGTTAGCACAAAATTGAGGTGACCTTTATAATGAAGCAGGACAAAGAATCATACGGAATTTCACGAGATTTTCCGCAAAAAAACAATTCCATATATTTTTCGCTTAGGGACAGATTGGCGCCACCCACAATTCCGTTGTATCCGTTGCATTGGCACAATCATATAGAGGTGTTATATGTTATAGAGGGAAATTATATTGCCCAATGCGGAAATGATATTATCAATTTAACCGAAGATACATTTTTGATAGTTAACAGCAACGAGCTTCATCAAAACATCGGCGGCATACGCCGCTATGCTTTTATGCAGGTAAATCCAACATTTTTTAATAAAAACGAAATTGTTTTAAAAAGAATAATCCGTGACCCGTATCTTTCAAAGATTATGCACAAAATGATTGACGAGTGCAGAAAAAACGACGAATTCAGTCAACTTAATATTCACGGATACGCCTGTTTGCTAATCACTCATCTGTATAGAAATTATACCGATAAAATCATCGATAAACATGATTACGAACAGTATTCGCAAAAAAAAATAATTCTTAATAAGTGTATGAAATACATACATGACAATTACAACAAAGAAATTTCTCTTGAATACATTGCAGATATGGCAAATGTCAGCAAATATCACTTTTGTAATATATTCAAGGAGTTTACAGGACAGACTTTTAAAGAATATCAAAACCGTCTTCGTATAACCAAAGCGGTAGAGCTGCTTAGCACTACCGACATGCCCGTTACCGAAATAGCATATTTATGCGGTTTTAACGACTCTAATTACTTTTCGCGTAAGTTTCACCAGATAACAGGCAAAACCCCCGTCGCCGCCCGTAGGGAATTAGCCAAAAAGAGCATCAACAATTTGGAATGGTTTTATTAATCAAAAACCTCTGCTTATGTCTTTTAAGCAGAGGTTTTTTGTACTATATATTTGCGATTTTTCCGTCAAGGTAATGTCCTGTACGGGCAAGATGAGCAATCAGATTTGCGGCGCGACGCTGTGCGGTTGCGCGGTTAAGTCCGCCATCAATAAGTTTTGGCAAGGTTACATATCGACCGGGCATACACGTATCCGAACCCGACGACAAGCATTCAGCCTCGTCTGCTCTTACGTCCCAGTCGGTCATTATCCAGCCTTTATAATTCCATTCATAACGACAGATACCGTCAAGCAAATCATGATTTGCGGCAGCAAAAGTGCCATTTACCTTGTTATATGCCGCCATAATAGAAAGCGGCTGGGTTTCGGCTAAAACATATTCAAACGAGCGTAAATACAGTTCGCGCGCGGTGCGCTCGCTAAGTATGCTGTCACCCGTCACACGCATATCCTCGGAGTTATTACAGGCAATGTGTTTTAGCACGGCATAGCGTTTTGACGGTGTGCCGTCACTGTTTTTTTGCACACCGTTTATAAGGGCTATTGCCATTTGCGCCGACAGATACGGGTCTTCTGAAAAATATTCAAAATTACGACCGCAACGCACATTTCTGTGCAGATTAACACCAGGCGCACAAAGTCCATTATAACCTATTCTATCAAGGTCAACCGCTATCTCACGACCCATTTGAGTTATAAGCTTACGGTCCCAGGTCGCCGCCTGCGCTGTAGCGCAAGGGTAATACACACAATCGCGGCCCGAAAGATCGCAGTCGGGCGGCACAGGAGGCGCCACAAAGGTGGTGGCGCGCACACCGTTTGGGCCATCCTGCATAACGCTTGAGGGAATACCGAGTTCGACTACCGAATGAGTATGCGTACCCTCGCCTTCGACAAGCGGAATTTGTGAAAGCCCCAACATTTGCTGTTTGGTAAATCCATCGCCTGTCAGAATTTGCGCCAATTGCTCGTCGTCAAGACAAGCGGCAAGCTCTTCGGCGGTACATCTTCCGCTTAGCACATCATTAAATGTGTAATCACCCGTTTTTTGCAGTTCGCTATAGCTTGGCGGGGTTGTTAAATCAATGGTTTTGATACCCCTAAAATCAGCGACCAATTTTAAAACATTATCGTGATTTTCGGGTGTAGAATACGGTTTTTTTAATTCTTCAAACCGTTCTTCTGGAACGAGTCGGTTAAGTACCTTTTTATGTATAAAAGTGTCGCTTACCTCAACACGACAGACTGCGGTTGTATCTTGTGAATGACGACCTGTACGGACTATGTATTCGCCACCTTCGAGTATGTATGCGGCATCCGCTTCGCTGAATGATGTAAAGTTTAACAAATCAAACTTAATCGTTACTGTTTCACTATCACATGGATTTAGCCAATCAGTCTTTTGAAATCCGCAAAGCACCTGATACGGCTTATCTAATTTGCCATCGGGAGCAGACAAATAGCATTGCACAACCTCTCGACCTTTAAATTTACCTGTGTTTGTAACCTTGACTCTTATCGCAACAGCCGTTTTATCAATTTCACACGACAATGTTTCCAACGTAAATTCGGTATAAGAAAGGCCAAAACCAAAAGGGAAAACAACATCCTTTTTAAATGTATCAAAATAACGGTACCCCATATAAAGACCTTCGTTATAGATAATTTTATCGGTGGAAAAGTCTTTGTTTGTGCTATAATCATCAGCTGTTTTTGCCCAGGAAAACGGCAACCTGCCGCAAGGAGCGACTTTACCATAAAGTATATCCGCTAACGCAAAGCCCGCAAAATGCCCCGGGAAAAAGTTATGAATAATCGCGCCAAAATTATATTGGTCCAAAAACATAAGGTCTAATGCACCCGGAATATTAAGCACCAGAACAGTTTTTTTAAAATACTTTGTTACCTGAGCAATCATTTGCTCTTCCTGATATGTTAGTATATATTGTCCGCTTTCTTTTTTTATATCAACGCCCTCTATGCTGAACCGACCTATAAATATTACAGCAGTATCGCATACGTTTGCCGCAGCCTCAACCTCTTGGTCGGTAAGACGCACTTCCGGCAGAGAAAATTTGTGCAAGTTAAAACTATTATGAAACTTATTAAGTGACGGGTCGTAGTTTGCCTTTGATGTGTCGCGATATTTTTTAAGCAAGGGTTTGTACACATTGCCAAGCTTTTCAAGTCCGTCACAGTATGGTTGACACTTAACCGCCCATAAGTCAGCCGCTCCGCCACCGCCTTTAAATGTATCGCACTGATTTCTGCCAAAAAGCGCTATTCGGACATTGTTTTTAAGAGGTAGGATATTATCATTTTTAAGCAGAACACTTCCCTCGGCGGCTATGCGTCGGGAAAGTGCAAGCCCCGCTTTGTTAAATTTTAATTTTGTCATAACAACACCTTACTCTAGTCCAAGCGCTTTAAAATAACAAACTATAATGTGTGTTAGCATCATGTGCAAATCTTCTATCTGCTCATAAGAAGCAGATGGAATGTTAACGTTTATATCAGAAAGTTCTTTGAGTTTTCCCCCGTTAAAGCCTGAAAAACCGATAACTTTACCTCCACGTGATTTTGCATATTCTGCCGCCGATACAATATTGGGCGAATTTCCGCTTGCCGAAATAAGCAATACGGTATCACCGTCATCCATAAGGTTTTTAAGCTGTTGTGAAAACACCTCTGCATAGCAAAAGTCATTTCCCAAAGCAGTAAGCACTTCTATATTTGCTGAAAGAGATATAATTTTTGGTCTGTGCTCGTCGCCCTTTACAGCGTTTTTACCAAAGTCACAGCAAAAGTGATTTGACGTGCCCGCGCTTCCACCGTTGCCTGCTACAAAAATCTTTTTGCCTGCTTTGTAGCTTTCAAGCATTAATTCGCAAGCGGCATTAATTTGCTCGGTGTCGAGCAAATTGCAAAGATTGTGAATATCCTGTACGTAGTCTAAAATTACCTTTTTCATATTAATTCTCCTTTTTGTTTTCAAGTACTAATGCCGCGCAACCCATTAAAGCGGCATATCTGCCGGGTGCAGAGTGCAGAATTTTAACATTTGGGTTTGCTTTACTAAATAGATTTTTGTTTAAATTTTCGGTAGCTGTCGTCGCTAACAGGTCGAATGCCTCAGCGGCACCGCCTCCCAAGACAACAGTATCAATGTTTAAAAGATTTACAGCATATGCCGCCGCTTTACCTATGTATGACCCTGCAGATTGCCATATTTCAAGCGCTGTTTTATCACCGTTACGGGCAAGGTCTGCAATCTCTTTTGCAGAAATATCAAGACCTGTTTTCTCGTAATATATTTCCGTGATAGATGCGCCAGAGGCGTGTGCTTCAAGGCATCCGTAATTTCCGCAACCGCACTTTCTGCCGCCCTCTTCAACAACAAAGTGTCCTATTTCTCCCGCAGAAAGACTTTTTCCTCGGTAGAGTTTGCCATTTAGATACAGTCCGCCTCCTATACCGTTACTGACCGTTATCCACAAAAAGTCGTCTATTGCTTTACAAACACCAAATCGCCTTTCAGCAAGCGCCGATACATTAACATCATTATCGGCAAAGGTTGGTAATTTTGTCATATGTCCTATGAGCTGTGCAATAGGTATATCCCCAAGTCCCGAAAAAGGAGAGTAAAGCCATCGCCCCGAAGCAAAGTCACAAAGTCCGGGCACCGCTACACCACAGGCATAGAAATTATATTGTTTTAGTTTTCGATATCCCTCTAATATAAGCGTTGTTACGGTATCAACAGTGTAATTTTTTGGATACTCGGCACGAAATGTGTCAAGTATTTTACCGTCTTGGTTTAGCGCCCCGCAAATTAACTTTGAACCGCCGATATCAACGCAAAAAATATTTTTATTCATAATATCACCACTATAATAATAGCACTATCGACATTTTTAATATATAAATATCAGGTTGTAAAAATTTATATTTTGGCTATTTACACAGAGCCCTGCAAATGTTATTATATAAAAGGTGATTAAATGCTTGACTGTAAATTAAAACAGATAAATCGTGTAAAGCACTCCATTCCTTTAAAGATAAAGCTCCACACGCACAAGGCTGGTGAACTAACTTATTTTATATCCGGTAACGGAACCACAAAAATTAACGATAAAATATATAACTATAAACCTGGAAATTTTGCTTTTTATAAAATGGGTACACCTCACGACGAATTTGACCCCGAGCCGTGCGATATAATATGGACACAATTTTCTTTTGATATTGAAGGAATAACCTTAAAGGAAGGCGTGTTTGATGACCGCGATGGCAGACTGTTGTCAATTTTACAAAAACTGCGCGGGCTACACCTTGAACAAAAACAGCATAGCGCCCCGCTTATTGAAAGCTGTCTTGCCGAGGTCGTAGTGACAGTCGCAGAAATACAGTGTGAAGGCGAAACCACGCGTGATAAACTTAATTGGAAAAAGATATTAAATTATATTGATACAAATATA
>JAFTTE010000002.1 GCA_017466905.1 Clostridia bacterium
ATACCCGGCACTATGACAGCAATTGACGACCCTGACCTCCAGACCAAATGGAAAAGCTTATCGATATGCTTGAAGATAACGATGACGTTCAGGCGATCTGGCACAACTGGGATATGCCCGACGAAGAATAATAACAAAAATCAAAACAACCGTAAACTCATTTTAGAGTTTGCGGTTGTTTTTTTGTTCTATACAGGACTTGACAGTCATAAACTTAAATAAAAGTCAACGGACAAGGATAGTGAAAAATGCCTGCAGAATTTGATAATGCGATTTTACAAATTGCGGACAACTTAAAAAGAACACTGACATTTATACCGCAGAAGGTAAAACAAAAATGTGAGGAAATACGGCTTCGCGCGGGGCTTCCTGTGTGTCTTACGGTAGGCGGAAAAGTGCTTTTTGTCTGTCGTAACAGTACGGTTTGTGATGTATTGCCACAAAATGCACTTACGGCGACAAACGATGATATACAGCAAACCTTATCACTGCTTTGCAACAGGTCGGTTTACCTGCACGAAAATGAGATAAGGCAGGGTTTTATATCATTACCTAACGGATGCCGCGCGGGTGTGTGCGGTGTGTTTAACGCTGACGGTATGCTTGTATCCGTGATATCAATTAATATCAGAATTGCGCGTCAGATTTTTGATTGCGCTCGCAATTTATTGCCGTATACAAGCGGCGGATTGCTGATAGCAGGACCGCCTGCAAGTGGCAAAACTACAATGCTGCGTGATTTGATACGGCTTTTGTCAAGCGGTTATGGCGACTGTTATTATCGCGTTGCGGTAATCGACAGCCGAGGTGAAATTTCGGGCGGCGGGGCGCTTGACCTCGGCGTTAATACCGATATTTTATATACGCCCAGCAAGGCCATCGGCACTGATATTGCGCTTCGCACAATGTACCCCGATTTTATCGCCTTTGACGAAATAGGAACTGCCGCAGAACTAAACAGTGTCAGGAACTGCTTTAACGCAGGGGTCGGTATTATAACAACGGCGCACTGCCGTGATGTCGCTGACATAATGCGGCGCGATGTTACGCGTGCAATTGTAGAAAGCGGTGCTGTAGCAAATGTGGCTTTGCTTTCGCAAAACATAGGTGCAATGCCGCAGGTTTTAAATATTAAGGAGTTAATTACAGGTGCTTTTATTTAAAATTTCAGGAATATTTTTAATTGTCATAGTCTGTAGCGCGGCAGGCCTTTTAAAAAGTCTTTCGATAAAAAACCGAAGTAAAAAGCTGTCGGCATTTTGTGACGGTCTTAACACCCTTTACGAATACATAGAGCAGGGTGGATGCGAACTTGATATTGCCATAAAAATTTCTTTTTCCAAATGCGTATTTTTACAGCATAAAAACGGTAGATTTTTATGCCTTGATAATGATTTAAAGGGTGAAGATAAAGCAATGATTGACGGCTTTTTTGACGGTCTTGGATCTTCGGCAAAAAAAGCAGAATGTGATCGCATAAACAGCTTTAAACTGAAGATGAAAACGCATTTAAAAGAGGCGGAAAATGATGTGTCACAAAAAAGTAAAATATATCAGACCTTTGGCATTTGTATAGGACTTGCAATAGGTATTTTATTGATATAGAGGTATAAAAATGGATGTTGATTTTATATTCAAGGTGGCGGCAATCGGCATTATTGTAACGGTGCTTCATCAATTACTTGTGCGTTCGGGTCGCGAGGAGCAGGCAATGCTTGTAACGCTGTCGGGTCTTGTGGTGGTGCTGCTTATGGTCGTGGGCGCAATTGCCGATTTGTTCGGCACGGTCAAGGGCTTGTTTGGGCTGTGAGCGGCGAACTTATAAAGGCGGTAGCCATCATAATAATTGCGGCCGTTCTGGTAACGGCTTTGCGTACCCGTCTTAGTGAATATTCGTTTTTGCTGACTTTGGCGGCTATAGCAATCATTTTGATTGCAACCTTTGGAAATTTGTTCAGCGGTGTTTCAAGGCTGCGGGAATTATTTAATCAAAGCGGCAATGCAGGTGTGTATTTTGTTACGGCGCTTAAGGCACTTGGTATTTCTTATATAGCAACCTTTGCCGCCGACTTGTGTCGCGATTTTGGTTTGTCTGCTTTAGCACAAACGGCTGAAATCGCAGGTAAGATAACAATCTTTGTGTTAAGTCTGCCGCTTATGACCGCGGTGCTTGATGCGGCTTTAAAATTTGTAGGACTATGAAAAAAATAATTGTTTTTATAATTGTAGCGTGCGTTTTGAGTATGCCGATTTACGCTGATGATAGTTATATCACGCAGTATGAAAATGTCGGCGCTGATAAGCTGGTTGATAATCTTGACGGGCAAACGCGCGAGTTTTTTGAGGAAAACGGCATAGATGCAAGCGACTATACATGGGTCAATAAACTTACAAGCGGTAGCGTATTCGAATATATATGGAGCTTTGTAACAAGCGGCGCTAAAACCCCTGTTAAAACGGGTGTTCTTGTGGCAAGTATCATATTTTTGTCGGCGGCGCTGACAGCCTTTGGTACTTCGCCGCGTTTTGAAACGGCGATTTATGCTGCGGTGCTGGCTATCAGCGCACTGATAGCGACAGATATATGGCAAAGCGTATCGGCTGCTGTTAACGCTGTAAAGGGCACAAGCTCTTTTATGCTTTCTTTTGTGCCGGTATTTGCAAGCATTTTAGCGCTTTCGGGCAAAACAGTTACAGCTCCCGCTATGAGCGCGTTGCTGCTTGGTGCTACAGAGGTTGTGTCGTTTGTTTCTTCCTTTGCTGTGCTGCCGCTTATGGGCGGGTATTTAGCGCTGAGTATCAGTTCGGGCG
>JAFTTE010000027.1 GCA_017466905.1 Clostridia bacterium
CGGTCCTAACTTATTAACGAGATAAACAGGTATGGTCTTAATAGAACGCTCTAGAGCGTACTGCGTTGTTACCCAGCCCCAATAAGAGCTGTACCAGTTTTTTGGTGTCCAACCGGTGTAGTTGGTAGCAGTATCATTAAGAATTGAAGAATAATGTATAATATTATTCTCAATGGCAGGCGCATACGCCGCAATCGGCTTCATTGTAGAACCGAGCTGACGCAGCGCATCTGTTGCGCGGTTAAAGCCTGTCATACCAAGATTAACCGTCTTTTCACCTATACCGCCCGCAAGACCGCGCACCCTGCCGTTATAGTCCATAACCGTGAACGCACCCTGCAACTGTTGCCCATCTTTGCCCTTAAGACCGTAGGCTTCCGCGTTAGAAAACACCTCGTCAACAGCGCTTTGTATATTGGGGTCAAGCGTCGCATAAATCTTATATCCGCCGCTGTAAAAATTTTCTGCAGCGTGCGCATCGTCCCAACCGTACTTTTCGGCTAAGTCATTTGTAACATCAACAATAAGCGCGTCAACAAAATAGTTGTTAACCTCGGTTTCATTAAGCTCTTCACGAGAGGCAACAAGATTAAACTCTTCTTTGAGTGCAGCATCGTGTTCTTCCTGAGTTATATATTTTTCCTCAAACATTAGCGCCAATACCGTTTCACGTCTTTCCTTATTGCTTTCGGGATTATCGTCAGGCGCATAGTTAGACGGCGCTTTTGTGATTGAAGCGAGTGATGCACATTCAAGCAACGTTAATTCGTTTACGCTCTTGCCAAAATAATAGTTTGCGGCAACCTCAACACCGTAAAGCCCGTGACCCATAGGGATTGTATTCAAATAACACTCAAGTATGGTGGATTTTGAATAGTTACTTTCAAGATAGCGCGCGCGCATAATTTCACGCACCTTACGGCTTGCGCTTTGGTCGCGGTCATTACTAAGGTTTTTAACCAACTGCTGTGTTATTGTAGAACCGCCCTGTCGCGACGAATAAATAGGGATAAAGGTATTTATAACCGCGCCAAAGGTTCGTTTCCAGTCAACACCGTAATGAGAGTGAAAACGCTTGTCCTCTATCGCCACAAACGCATCAACCAACTGTTGCGGAATACCGTCATAGGTGGTATTTTCTTTATCCTTTGCTTCGGTCTCATTATACGGCATCCAAATTCTGTTGAATTCACCGTGCAGTCGCTGGTATTCGACCCACTCACCGCTTGACTTATCATTTACATAAATTGTAGTAGTAAAGTTAAGCTCCAAATCGTTTAGGTCAACATCCATTGTGCCATCAACCATAGTAAACGCATAAACTAAAAAAGAGCCTGCTACCAAGCTTACGGTTATAATACCCACAAGCATAACGGTTAAAAATAATTTTAAAAACTGTTGCTTGCCACGCTTTTTTTTGTTGCGTTTTTTGCGTGCGTCATCTACCGCGCCCGACGAAAAACTGTTCAGGTCTAAGGATTTGTTTTCGTCATTTTCGGGCACACTACTACTAAAAATATCATTATTATCCATAAAAACACCTCCACGGATAATGCTTACATACAGCATTGCATTTTATATTATACACCATAATTGTCAATTTGGGTAGTTACAATTTTTTAACTAATATTAACAATTTATTAAGGACATACTAATTTTGAATATATATGAGGTGATTTTATGCCGTCGTTTATCAAAAAATTTCTGTTTCCTACACTAACTCTAATATCGGTTTTTGTGATAATCCTATATTTTATCAATGACTATCAAAATGTAAACACCACTGTAAATTATACCTTAAAATCATATAAAAACACCGTTGCATTATACAACGGTGAAGAAATAGTAAAGATTTATAATAACATTGTGCTTAACACACTGCCCGAAAAAGATATACAGAGCTTTAATAACGGTATATCTGTCGCAACCCCCGCGCAAGCAGAAATATTGCTTGAGGATTACGACAGCTAAACCGTTACTTTATTAACGCCTTTTAAAAATTATTTTATATCTATAACCTTATATCCCTGTGACTCAACAGCGTTTTTAAGGGCAATATCAGCAACCTCTGCGGAAATTTCTACATCTGCAGTGCCGGTTTTATGACTGATGTCTAAGACTGTTACGCCGCCAATTGCCTCTAACGCTGCTTTTGCGTGAGCCTCGCAGTGGGGGCACATCATACCTTCAATTCTGATTGTCTTTTTCATTGTTTTCTTTTCCTTTCGAATGTTTTTTGTTTTAAAAAAGTTAATGCGTAGCGCATTTGTTACCACACAAAAGCTTGACAGACTCATAGCCGCCGCACCAAACATTGGGTTTAGTTCTAAGCCTAAAAGCGATATAAACACACCTGCCGCCAGCGGTATGCCTATGCAATTGTAAACGAACGCCCAAAACAGATTTTGTTTGATATTTGTGAGTGTTTTCCGACTTAAACGTATAGCGTCTACAGCATCATTAAGATTGCTGTTCATTAGCACAATATCGGCAGATTCTACCGCAATATCCATACCGCTACCGATTGCTATACCGATATCTGAGGTGGTAAGGGCTATTGCATCGTTTATACCGTCACCTACCATTATAACCCTACCCTCATTTTTAAGAGAGGTTATAACATCTGCCTTACCGTCGGGCTTCACCTCTGCTCTTACCTCGTTAATTCCAACCGCACGTGCTACAGCGCTTGCGGTTTTTTTGTTATCCCCTGTGAGCATAATTACGCGAATGCCCATTTTTTTAAGAGCCGTTATAGCCTGCTTTGCCTCGCTTTTTACTGTGTCTGCAACGGCAATAATGCCAATCAAAGAATTATCCTCGACAAATAACAGGGGCGTTTTTCCTTCGTTTGATAGTCTGTCGGTGATTTCGGTTATATCGTGGGTATCAATTCCTTTTTCGGTGGCAGATGTTACACTACAAGCAAAGCACGGTTTGTCGTTTACAATTCCGCCTACACCAAAGCCTGCCGTTTCGTTGAAATCGGATATATTAAAAGCGTCAACACCCTTTTTCTTTGCGTATTCGTTTACAGCGCTTGCCAACGGATGCGCGCTACCGCTTTCAAGTGTATATGCTATCTGCAAAAGCCTGTTTTCGTCAGTATTATTAATTGGTAAAACATCGGTAACGGCTGGTTTACCGTTTGTTACAGTGCCTGTTTTATCAAGCACTACAATATTGCATTTTCCGCAAAGCTCGAGCGCTGATGCGGTTTTAAAAAGTATTCCGTGACGGGCTCCAACACCGCTGCCTACCATTATGGCAACGGGAGTGGCAAGTCCTAATGCGCACGGACAGCTGATTACAAGCACAGATATTGAGCGCGCTAGCGCAAAACCGATAGATTTATCAAGCAATAACCATACAATCAGGGTTATTAAAGCAATAACCAGCACCACAGGCACAAACACCGCCGACACCTTGTCCGCAATTCGAGCTATAGGCGCCTTTGAAGATGCGGCGTCACTTACCATTTTTACAATTTTAGCAAGAGTGCTTTCCTCACCTACAGCGGTTGCGCGACAAACGAGCCTTCCGGTTTTGTTTATTGTACCTGACGACACTTTACTGCCAGACATTTTATCCACGGGAACACTCTCGCCCGTAAGCGACGATTCATCAACAGCGCTCAAACCTTCGAGTACAACGCCGTCTACTGCAAAGCTTTCGCCCGGCAGAACTACAAAAATATCATCCTTTAAAACATCTTCTGCGCTTACTGTTATTTCCTTGCCGTCTTTAATAAGCGTTACGGTTTTCGGAGAAAGCTCAAGCAATGATTTTATAGCGTTTGTTGTCTTACCCTTCGCATACCCCTCTAACAGCTTGCCCACCGTTATGAGCGTTAAAATCATCGCGGCTGATTCAAAATACATACCGTGCAGCAGATGTCGCGCGGCCTCATCCGTAGCAGTAGTCATTGCAAAAACATTGGCAAGACTGTATCCATAAGCCGCCGCAGAACCTAATGCCACCAGAGTATCCATATTGGGCGCGCGATTTACAATTCCTTTAAATCCGTTTATAAAAAACTTTTGATTTATAACCATAACAGCGGTTGTAAGAAGTAGTTGAATAAGCGCTTGCGCTAAATAATTTTCAGCAATAACCGCAGGCATCGGAGCGCCCCACATGGTATGAAACATCGAAAAATACATAAGAACAATCAGCAGAATGATTGAGCTTATAAGCCGAAGCAATACTTTTTTATTATAATTGCTTTCCTGTAACTGTGTTTTTTGTTTATCCTTAAAATTGGTTTGCTCTATACCGTAACCCGCCGAAACAACAGCGCTG
Source organism: Clostridia bacterium (assembly GCA_017466905.1). Taxonomy (GTDB): domain Bacteria; phylum Bacillota; class Clostridia; order Oscillospirales; family Acutalibacteraceae; genus UBA737. Next base: position 4,303 of record JAFTTE010000027.1, read on the forward strand.
ATTATATCCTGACTTTCAGCGCTACCCTCTACAGCCATATCACCCGTAAGCAAATTGACGCTGCAGGATGTTACGTTTTCTACACCGCTTACCGCCTTTTCAACACGGGCGCTGCAGGCCGCGCAGCTCATACCCGTGACCTTAAACTTTTGCATAGATAACCTCCATTATTTCATTAGCTTTTGCAGGGTTAAAACAAGCTCATCAATTGTTTCATCCTTACCGTTTCTTATATCATCTGCAACGCAGGTATGAATATGGTTGGCAAGCAGCTCGCGGTTAAAAGCGTTCAATGCGGCATTTATTGCGCTTACCTGCACAAGTATGTCTGTGCAATAGGCATCTGCCTCAATCATCTTTCTAATACCCCTGACCTGTCCTTCGATTCTGCTCAGTCTGTTTATAAGCGACTTATATTCCTGCTCTGAACGTTGTTTTGTTTTATGACAGCAATTACAATTTTGCATAAGCACCTCCGCATACCCCTGTGGGGTATTTTTATATATTGTATACCCTATGGGGGTATTTGTCAAGGCGCATTTACAAAAAAATTAAGGGTAACCCTTACCGTTACCCTTAATATCATTTGATTGTTAGAATCCCAAAAGTTTGGTGCCTGCCGTTTCAAGCGTCTCGCGTTCAGAAAGCGCCTCAGCATCGGTAGCGCCAACCGCGCTTAAATACAGTTTAATCTTAGGTTCGGTACCCGACGGGCGAACAATAAGCGAGCTGCCGTCTTCAAAATAAAAACCTAAAACATTTGATTTCGGCAGGTCAATTGCAGAAATTTTACCACTTGCAATATCAAGGCTTTCGCTTTTGTTAAGATTATCAAATCTTGCAACCGTGAGACCGCCGATTTCTGCAGGAGGATTTGTAGCAAGGCTTTCCATAATACCTGCTATCTGCTTCATACCAGCCTGACCTTCACAGGTAAAGCTCTTTTGTGAGCAATAGTAATAGCCGTATTTATCATAAAGGTCAGAAAGCACCTGTACAAGACTCAGACCCTGTGACTTGTAGTAAGCCACCATTTCACAGATAAGCATTGCCGCCACAACAGCATCCTTGTCGCGCACATAACCGCCTGCCAGGTAGCCGTAGCTTTCTTCAAAACCAAAGATGTATCTGTCTTCTTCGCCTGCTGCTTCAAGGTTGCCTATCTGTTCGCCTATAAACTTAAAGCCTGTAAGCACGTCGCGAAGCTCGCAACCGTAATCTGCGGCAATTTTACAGCAAACATCGGTTGTAACGATAGTTTTAACGGCAACAGGATTTTCCGGTAATGTACCGTTTTCTTTTCTGCCCTTTAATATATATTCGAGCAATAATGCGCCAACCTCATTACCTGTAAAGAGACGGTATTCCTCGCCATTCGGTACCGCAATACCAACGCGGTCTGCATCAGGGTCGGTAGCAAGAAGCAGATCAGGTTTAACCGTCTCTGCCAATTTCAACGCGCACTCAAATGCCTGACGGATTTCGGGATTGGGGTACGGCGCTGTGGGGAAATTGCCGTCCGGCAATTCCTGTTCGGGAACTACAGTTACATTTGTAGCACCGATTTTGCTTAAAATACTGCGTACAGGCTTGTTGCCCGAGCCGTGAAGCGGTGTGTAAACCACATTAAGCTTCGACATATCTGTTTCAGTGTGAACACGCTGTTTTTGTACATTGCTGAGATAAGCCTCAATTACATCTTCACCGATATATTCGATTTTACCGTCCGCTAAAGCCTCATCAAAATCAACACGTTTAACACCGTCAAATATATCAACGCTGTTCATAATAGAAAGCACATAGTCAGCCGCCTCAAGTCCTAACTGACAGCCGTCATTACCATAAGCCTTGTAGCCATTATATTTAGAAGGGTTGTGGCTTGCCGTTACCACAATACCTGCATCACATTTTAAATGACGCACAGCGTAAGACAACATAGGCGTGGGCATAAGCTCCTTGTATATATATACCTTTATGCCATTGGCCGCAAGAATTGCCGCAGCATCGCGCGCAAAGACATCTGATTTTATACGGCTGTCGTATGCTATTGCAACCTTACCGTTTTCTGTAACCGAATTAACGTAAGCCGCAAGACCCTGTGTTGCCTTACCGACTGTATAAACATTCATACGGTTAGTTCCCGCGCCTATAACACCGCGAAGACCGCCTGTACCAAATTCAAGGTCTTTATAAAAAGCGTCGTTTATTGCTTCGTTATTGCCCTCAATGCTTTTAAGCTCTGCTATCAAATCAGCATCAATTGTAGCTCGTTCGCACCAAAGCCTGTATTGTTCGTTTACCATTGCCAAAACCTCCCTAAATTATTACAGTTTAATTTTATAATTTATTTTATAACTTGTCAACCAAAATTTAGGAAATTGTTTCGACAATATATCTTAACTGAAAGTCCCTAAACCAAAACTAACGGACAAAGCCTTGTCCACCCTGTTCATAGCCGTAGGGTCTATAACGCCCATTTTTTCTTTAAGCCGTTGCTTGTCAATTGTTCTCACCTGCTCAAGAAGCACTATGCTGTCTTTGGCAAGTCCGCAACACTCTGCGCTTAAATTTATATGAGTGGGCAGATTAGATTTATCGTGTTGACTGGTTATTGCCGCGGCAATAACCGTGGGACTATAGCGGTTTCCAACATCATTTTGCACTATAAGCACCGGACGCACCCCGCCTTGTTCAGAGCCAACAACGGGGCTTAAATCCGCGTAATATATTTCTCCTCGTTTTATAGTCATTCCTGCTTCACACTCCGATTTGTTTCTGTAGATATTTTTGCCTGTTTGCAGGAAAATAATCACTGTGAGTTGATAATTTTTAATATCTCCTCACAAACATTTTATGAAAAATAAACAGGTAGTGTGAAAATGAAAACCTCTGCTTGATACAAAAGCAGAGGTTTGCCTATAACGGTTATTATATATTTAATTGCACATTACTTCATAAATTCATACATAGCGCGGTAGCACATATATACGTCAAGCTTTGCGGTGGTCTCATAAGGCGCGTGCATAGAAAGCACGGGAACACCAAGGTCGATAACATCTACACCGAGGTTTGCTACATACATAGCAACTGTACCGCCGCCGCCTGCGTCAACGCGACCTAACTCACCTGTCTGCCAGATGATACCCGCATTATCAAGCATTGCGCGAACCTCGGCAACATATTCTGCAGATGCGTCAGATGTACTGCCCTTACCGCCGCCGCCTGTATATTTGGTAACAACCACTCCGTAATTGAGGAAACTTGCATTGCGACGCTCCATAACATCCTGGAAAGTGGGGTCAGTACCTGCGTTAACATCGGCTGAAAGGCATTTTGAATTGCGAAGAGCCACAGTTTCATCACAGCCCTGCATTACGCAAATGTCGTGAACAACGTGTGTCAGGAAGTCTGACTGCAAGCCTGTGTTACCCATAGAACCGATTTCTTCCTTATCGGTAAGGATTGCGATTGCCGTTTTTTCAGGTGTTACAACTTCTAAAATAGCGGTAAGCGCGGGATATGCGCAAACGCGGTCATCCTGACCGTAAGCGCCGATAAGACTGCGGTCAAAACCGATATCACAAGCCTTTGCAGCGGGCACCAATTCAAGCTCTGCCGAGAGGAAATCTTCCTCTACTATACCGTATTTTTCATTTAAGAGTTTTAAGATATTAAGCTTTACAAGCTCGCTGCCCTCGTCACTTTTAAAGGGCATACTGCCGATAAGAACATTAAGCTCTTCACCGCGGATACCATCAGCAAGTGTGCGCTTGTTTTGCTCTCGCGCAAGATGCGGCAAAAGGTCATTTATAACAAACTTGGGGTCAGCATCATCTTCACCGATGTTAACCTCAACAACACTGCCGTCTTTTTTAGCAAAAACGCCGTGAAGAGCAAGCGGTAACGCTGTCCACTGATATTTCTTTATACCGCCGTAGTAGTGTGTTTTAAAGAGAGCAAGTTCAAGCTCTTCGTAAAGAGGATTTGGCTTGAGGTCAAGACGGGGCGAGTCAACGTGAGCCGCTGTAATGTTAACACCGTTATCAGCCGATTCTTTACCAATTACGGCAAAAGCGACCGTTTTGCCGCGGTTGTTAAAGTAAACCTTATCGCCAGCGTTGTATTTTTTACCGATTACAAAAGGAACAAAGCCTTTTTCTTCTGCAAGAGAAATGGCAGCAGCTACTGCTTCGCGCTCGGTTTTTGCTTTATCAAGATAAGCCTTATAACCCTCGCAATACTCCTGCATTTTATTGAGGGTTGCATCATCGACCTTTAAAAGACCATTCTTTTTTTCATAAAAAAGCTTTTCTTTTAAATCCTTAACTGCATCAGACATTTTCATTTTCCTCCAATAATTTATTTAAAAGTTTTTGTATTTTCAAATTAAGAACCGAAAGTTCACAATCATTATACACTATATTATTTGTTTTTTCTATATAAAAATTATCATCTTTTCCCGCTTTTATACGAAGCTCGGCTGCCGCTTCATCAATTCCGTCGCGTTCCATAATGCGTTTTTTGCGAGTTTTTTCATCAGATAATACAACAATCACTTCGTCGCAAAGACTATCGGCACCGCTTTCAAAAAGCGTTGGCGCATCAAGCAGTACTCGCGGCTCATTGATTTCAGAATTTATAAGCTTTACAATATGGGGCAAAAGTGTTTGGTTTAAAAGCTCGGTTTTATCGGATGTAGCAAATGCTACCGCGGCTAAAGCTGCGCGGTTAAGCGTGCCGTCAGGATTAAGTATGTCATTTCCAAACGCTTTTACAACATCCGCAAGCCCATCACTGCCCTTTTCTACAGCAATACGGGCAAATTGGTCACAGTCAATAACCTTAAAGCCAAGGCTTTCGGCAACCGCCGTCACACTGCTTTTACCCGCGCCTGTTGGACCTGTAAGACCTATTACAAAACTCATAATACTACCACCTTAAAAGCGCAAGCACGAATTAAACGGTTGTAAACCGCAAGTCCTACACCGTCTTTAGACGGCGCGTGGATATAAACCTCTTTTACATCTAAAGCATCGACATCACGCAAAACTGAAAATACATTTTGCGCAAGTGTACCTTCGTTGCGTTTACTACCGTAAGATATTTTGGGAACATTTATGCTATAGTATTCTTCCTCAAAGCATATCGCGGCGCAATCATTCTTTTGGTTTACAAATTTAACAAAAGAATTACTGCATCCCTCTACCAAAAAAGCCTCTGTTTTTGGTGCATAATGCTTGTATTTCATACCGGGGGATGCCGCTTTTTCGCCTTCCCTCAGTTGCTCTAACACCGCATCATCAATAACCAAATCAGGTAATACTTTTTTCAGTTGTTCGGGTGTTACAGCACCTGGTCGCAAAAGACGCGGACAGTCACCAACAAGGGATACAACAGTTGACTCTACACCTACCGCACAGTCACCGCCTATAACCACAGCGTCAATTTTTCCGTCAAGGTCATCTATAACGTGCGCGGCTGTTGTAGGACTTGGTCTTCCTGATGTGTTGGCGCTGGGAGCCGCAAGCGGCAAGCCGCTTAAGCTTATAATATCGCAAATTGTTTTTTCACTTGGGTATCTTACCGCTACAGTGTTAAGTCCCGCCGATACGCTGTTGGCAATTTTATCTCCCTTTGGCAACACCATAGTAAATGGACCGGGCCAAAATTTTTCTGCGCATTTATATGCCGCATCGGGTATATCACACGCGACATCTTTTAACATATCCAAGCTTGATATATGAACTATAAGCGGGTTATCCTGCGGTCTGCCTTTAGCCGTAAAAACCGCTTTTATTGCGCTGTCGCTATAAGCGGAAGCTGCCAAGCCATAAACCGTTTCTGTGGGAAGTGCCACAATTCCACCCGACTTTAATATTTCAGATGCCCGATTTACAGAATTGCCGTAATCATTTATAGCATCTAACTTTTTGGTTTCCATTTAAGAATTCTCCTGCGCCTTTAATGCTTCTGCGCGGTAATATGTGGTAAGACCGTCTACAATCTCATCAATATCGCCGTTTAAAATGCTGTCAATTTTATAAAGCGTAAGACCAATGCGGTGGTCGGTAACTCGACCTTGCGGATAGTTGTAGGTGCGGATACGCTCACTGCGATCACCTGTACCAACCTGTGACTTACGGTCAGATGCTATTGCCGCGTCTGCCTTTTCTTTTTCAGCATCGTAAAGGCGCGCGCGCAACACTTTGAGCGCCTTTTCTTTGTTTTTAAACTGACTGCGCTCGTCCTGACACTCAACTACAGTACCTGTAGGTAAATGCGTTACACGGATAGCAGATGATGTTTTATTGATATGCTGACCACCCGCACCGGATGAGCGGAAGGTATCAATCTTAAGGTCGGCGGGATTAAGCTCAAACTCTACCTCATCGGCTTCTGGCAGTACGGCAACAGTTACAGTAGAGGTGTGAATTCTGCCCTGTGTTTCGGTATCGGGTACACGCTGAACGCGGTGAACGCCGCTTTCGTACTTAAAGCGCGAATACGCGCCCGCGCCCTCAATCATAAAGCTGATTTCTTTATATCCGCCAAGCTCAGTTTCATTAGCGTTGGTAATATCAATATGCCACCGTTTAGACTCGGCATACATTGAATACATTCTGAAAAGCGAGCCCGCAAAAAGAGCCGCCTCTTCGCCGCCCGCGCCACCTCGAATTTCGACAATTACGTTTTTATCGTCATTAGGGTCTTTGGGTAGTAATAGAATTTTAAGTTCATCGGCGCTGGTTGCAATTTTTTCCTTTGCCTCGCTGAGTTCTTCTTCAACAAGCTCTTTAAAGTCCTTATCAAGACCGCCTGCCTCAAGCATTTCGAGCGCTTCTTTTTCGGCATTTACCGCTGCGCAGTATTCGCGATATTTTTCAACGATAGGGGTCAGCTCGCTATGCTCTTTCATTAATTTGGTAAAAAGAGCGTTATCGCTTGCAATTTCAGGGCGGGTAAGCTCTACGCCTATTTGCTCGTAGCGGTTTTCTACCGCAGAAAGTTTCTCAAACATTAGTTATTCTCTCCATCAGAAGTAATAATTTTCTTTATACTCTTTTCGGCGGCCTTTCGAGGAAGCATTACCTCGTGACCGCAACCGTTGCAGCAAATTTTAAAATCCATACCAACGCGACGCACCGTAAAGGTATTGCAGCCGCAAGGGTGATTTTTTTTCATTTGTATAACATCGCCTACATTTATATCCATAATACTTCTCACCGCCTCATCATATTAGTATACCTCATTTTACAGATAAAGGCAATATTTTTCTTTGTTTCAGGCCATTCTTCCCGTAGTAGAGTCCGATTTTTTGTTTGTAGAATTGTCAATACTCTCTGTAGATTGACCTTTGTCTTTTGCGGCATATATAATATGGCTATCATTTTCAAAGGAGCATTTGTATGACTTTTAAAATTGTTACCGACTCTTCGTCGGATATGCTAAATTTTGATGCTACACCATTTGCGGTAGCACCGCTTAAAATAGTCACCACCGAAAAGGAATACTGTGACGACCAGAAGCTTGACGTTGCGGCTATGGTAGAAGACCTATTAAAATACAAAGGAAAATCGTCTTCCTCTTGTCCTAACACAGATGATTGGCTGAAGGCCTTTGGTGATGCTGATAGAATTTTTTGTATTACCATCACGGCAACTTTATCAGGCTGCTACAATGCCGCCTGCGTTGCAAAGCAGATATACGAAGAACAAAAGACCGACAAAAAAGTTTTTGTAATCAACTCGCTGTCAACAGGACCTGAAATGAAACTAATTATAGAGAAAATTTCAGAGTCAATTAATGCGGGTAAGGCTTATGAAACCATCTGTGAAGAAATAACCGCCTATACCGCCAAAACAGGACTTATATTTATGTTAGAGTCAATGAAAAACCTTGCAAACAACGGCAGAGTAAGTCACCTGACAGCCAAGGCGGCGGGACTTTTGGGTATTCGCGTGGTGGGCAAAGCAAGTGACAAGGGCGACCTGCAACCGCTTGATAAATGCCGCGGCGAGGCAAAATCACGCTGTGCTATTATAAACCGTATGCGCGAAGAGGGCTATTGGGGCGGAAGGGTGCGCATTGCCCACTGTCTTAATCCTGAATTTTCGGAAAGTATAAAACAAGCGTTAATAAAAGAATTTGGGAATATAGATATTGACATTTACGAATGTCGGGGTCTTTGCAGCTTTTACGCCGAAAAGGGCGGAATACTTATAGGCTTTGAAAAGAGATAAAAATAATGTGTTAGGGAAATTTCCCTAACACATTATTTTATTATTCTTTTTACCTTATCATGTAAAGCATACATATAATACGATGCAACGCGTGAAATACCAATATCATATAGCACAAACACCACATTACAAACCGCTAGAAAGATAAGCGCGCCGTATTTTCCAAAATCACCAAAATCATCAAATGATACTGCAAACAGCATACTTGAAACATAATAAAATACCACTGCCGCAATATTAAAGCAAACAAACTTTAAAACCCACTCGATAACCTGTTTTCTTAATCTTTCAATAAGTGATTTTAAAATCGGGTAGTAACCCAAAAACAAAATATATAAAAGCTTGGCTTCGGTCTCGCCTGTTATAAATATTATCGCGCTGCTTGCAACATAAGTACCAATGCTCCACGATACGCCGCATTCAATAAGCGGCACCATCATAAAGATTCCCGCAAGCGCAGGTATAGCGTATGTCAGATACGGAAAATAGCTTGTAAGCATTATCACAATCGAAAGTGACGCTACCATACCGCAAAGCGTAATTTTTTTAGTGTTTTTCATATTATCTACAACCCGTGCAAGAACAAAGATTGCCGCCGCACATTTCGCATAGGCAATCGGCGCACATAAGTCCTTGACACATATCGCACGCGTCACATCCGCCCGACGTACCGTAAGAGCGATAGGGGTTATACTGCTGACCGCTTTGTCTTTGCGCATTGTTCATAGCGTTACGATATTCGGGATTTTGCGGATTCATACGCACTGCCGTTGCAAAACTGGTATACGCCTGATCAAACCAACCGCGGCGGTAAAGAACCGTACCGTTTAAGAAATACCACTCGGCGTCACGGCTCTGGGGCGGTACACCGTCAAGAATTTCCTGTGCCTGCTCAAGTCTGCCTTGATTAATAAGTGAGCGCACCTCGGGAAAATTGGTACTGCCGCTATACGAACTGTTATATGCACTGCCGCCTGATTTTTTAGACGAGCCGTGTCTACGGGAATTAACAATAGCATCATAAGCCTCGTTAATCTCTTTCATCTTTTCGCCCGCTAAATCAGAAAGCGGATTATCGGTATAATTGTCGGGGTGATATTTACGTGCAAGCTCACGGTAGGCGTTTTTAATTTCATCGTCAGTCGCGTTTTTAGAAACGCCTAACACCTCGTACGGATCTCTCATTTATTTAACTCCTTCATAAAGGTTTCTTCCAACCCTAAATAAATTATATTTCCAAGTATATGCTTATACTTCTTTATATCAAGCAGTTCAAATGCTTTTGACGACTCGTTAACGCAAAAATAAAGCTGTTGCTTTATGCGGTTTTCAATATTCTTGTCGTCGGTATTTTTAAGCACATTATAACTGCCTGTTTTAATATCATCTGCCAGGTCAACTGCCGCGTCCAGCAGATAAATATATCTGCCAAGACAGTAGCCCAGTCGCGACAATATCCTCTTTTGCGTAGAATCCTCACTGCAAAGCGATAGTATCTTCTCCATAACCTTGGCTGTTGGGTCTGCCGCTTCGTCTATAGATGAACATCCTGCCTTTTCAAGAACATTTTGCGCTGTAATATATTCAGCAACAGCGATTTCAATATTGGGATATTGCTTTGCCGCTTTTTTATGCGCACTACTGAAAATAGGCTTTAACAGATAATATCCTATCTTTTTTATACCTCGCTCATCGGCTATATTATCAAGTATCTTGTAATACAGCATTATCATAGCCGCAGCCGCCGGCATTTCGAGTGCTGAATCATCCTTGCAGTAATTACACTTTTTAAGCGGATTAAAGGCGCAACGCTTCTGAACAAAGCCGTCACAACCATCCCCAAGTGACATATTAAGCAGCGCTAAAAAGGTGAAATCATAGCTTAAAGTAAAGCGAGAAAGTATGCCGTAGCTTTTACCAAGCTTTTTACAAAGCGAGCAATAAACCGCCTTGTATATTTCGAACTCTTTAATTTTAAGCTCGGGCTTGCAAGCCTTTACATATCCAAACACCGCTTTCACCTCACGCTAACATAATATACTTTAAAGTGCAATATTTGGTGAATAATGTGTAAATATTTTAGGGCTGACTAGAGTCAATCCAGCACCTTTTTTAAGAATTTGCCCGTGTAAGACTCTTCACACTGCGCTACCTTTTCGGGTGTGCCTTGAGCGACCACAGTACCACCGCCGTTACCGCCCTCGGGACCTAAATCTATAATATGGTCGGCAACCTTGATAACATCAAGATTGTGCTCAATCACAAGCACGGTATTGCCCGCGTCAACAAGGCGCTGCAACACCTCAATAAGTCGGTGAACGTCGGCTGTATGAAGCCCCGTCGTAGGCTCGTCAAGTATATAAATAGTCTTACCCGTGCTCTTTTTAGAAAGCTCGGTAGCAAGCTTTACTCTTTGTGCTTCACCACCCGAAAGGGTTGTCGCACTCTGCCCTATCTTGATATAGCCAAGACCCACATCAAATAACGTCTTGAGTTTACGATAAATACGCTGATGACTTTCAAAAAAGTTCATTCCCTCTTCTACAGTCATCTCAAGCACGTCGTAAATGTTTTTTCCCTTATAACGTACGCTTAATGTTTCTTTGTTATATCTTGTACCGCCGCAAACCTCGCAAGGCACATAAATATCGGGTAAAAAGTGCATTTCAATCTTTTTGATACCGTCGCCCCAGCAAGCCTCACAGCGACCGCCCTTAACATTAAACGAAAATCTGCCTGCCGTATAGCCCTTTGCCTTAGCGTCCTTTGTGTTGGCGTAAAGGTCGCGTATATCGGTAAATACACCCGTGTAGGTCGCAGGGTTGCTTCGCGGTGTTCTGCCTATCGGGGACTGGTCAATGTCAATAACCTTGTCAAGATGCTCTATACCATCTATCGCTTTATGCTTGCCCGCAATGGTCTTTGCGCGGTTTAGTTTATTCGCCAAAACCTTATATACAATGTCATTTACAAGCGATGACTTACCGCTGCCCGAAACACCCGTAACACAAACAAATTCACCCAGAGGTATTTTTACATTTATGTTTTTAAGGTTGTTTTCAGCGGCGCCCTTAACTGTCAAATAATTTCCGTTACCCTTGCGGCGCTTCTCAGGTACAGGGATTTTCTTTCTGCCTGATAAATAATCAGCCGTGATAGAGTTTTCGCATTTGAGCAGTTCCTCGGGTGTGCCGTCAAAGACAAGCTGTCCGCCGTGAATACCGGCACCCGGACCTATATCTATTACATAATCAGCCTCGCGCATCGTGTCCTCATCGTGCTCAACCACAATCAGAGTGTTACCAAGGTCACGAAGATGTTTAAGTGTACCAAGCAACCTTTCATTATCACGCTGATGAAGCCCTATACTCGGCTCGTCAAGCACATAAAGCACGCCCATAAGGGAAGAACCAATTTGAGTAGCGAGCCTTATACGCTGACTTTCACCGCCCGAAAGCGTACCCGACGAGCGCGACATTGAAAGATAATCAAGACCCACGCTTGAGAGGAAGTTCAGCCGCTCTTTTATCTCTTTTAAAATAGGCTCTGCTATCATCTGCTGCATTTGATTAAACTTTAATTCTTTAATAAAATCTAAAGTTTCGCCAATTGACATATCGCAGAGCTCTTTTATATTTTTGCCGCCAACAGTAACGGCAAGATATTCAGGCTTTAAACGCGCACCCTTACAGTCGGGGCAAGCGCTCTCGGTCATATAGCTTTCATATTCTGCGCGGGCATAATCACTTTTGGTATTTTCATATCTTCTTTGTAAGTTATTTATTACACCCTCAAACGGCGCATAATATGTGCCGCTACCAAAATCAGAGTTGCGGTGAAGTTCGAGTTTTTCGTCCCCCGAACCATATAAAACGGCATTTTTAGCAGTATCACTTAAATCTTTCCAAGGTGTGTTTACACTAAAACCGTATTTACGCGCAAGACCGTCATAATACATAGCGGCAATAGCGCCCGCATCAGGGTTAAACCAGGAGTTCACACCCCAGCCTGCCGCTTTAATACAGCCCTCTGCCAAAGATAAATTTTCATCGCTTATAATAAGGCGGGGATCGATTTTCATAAACATACCAATACCTGTACAGGTAGGACACGCGCCCATCGGGTTGTTAAACGAAAACATTGTAGGGGTAAGCTCGGGTATGCTGATACCGTGCTCATCACAAGCATAGCTTTGTGAAAACTGCAGTTCCTCACCGCCTATAACATCCGCCGCAACAAGTCCGCCCGACAAACTTAACGCGGTTTCAATGCTGTCGGCCAATCGCGAGCGGATATCCGCCTTAATAACAAGACGGTCAACCACAACCTCTATCATATGTTTTTTGTTCTTTTCAAGTTTTATTTCTTCCGAAAGGTCGTATATATTACCGTCAATTCGCACACGCACATAACCCGACTTGCGAACGCGGTCAAGCTCTTTTGTGTGCTCACCTTTTCTGCCCTTTACTATTGGCGACAAAATCTGCACCTTGCTACCTTCTGGGAGCGCCATTACGGTGTCAACAATCTGGTCGGTAGATTGTTGGCTGATTTCTTTACCGCAAACAGGACAATGCGGAATACCCACACGCGCGTACAAAAGACGCAGATAATCGTATATTTCAGTAACGGTACCTACGGTAGAACGCGGATTTTTAGAGGTGGTCTTCTGGTCAATAGATATAGCGGGAGAAAGCCCGTCAATACTGTCAACGTTGGGCTTTTCCATCTGACCTAAAAACTGGCGCGCGTAGCTTGACAGCGACTCAACATAGCGGCGCTGACCCTCGGCATATATAGTATCAAACGCAAGAGATGACTTACCGCTGCCCGAAAGACCTGTAAACACCACAAGCTTATCACGCGGTATTGTAACATCCATATTTTTAAGGTTGTTTTCCCTTGCACCCTTTATAACAATTTTATCATTCGACAAAATCTTTTCCTCCAAGAACATTTGTTTTACACATTATACGACATTTGTTTTTTAAAGTAAATACTTAAAATAAAATATTTATTATATGATTGTTATTTGTTGTTTTTTAAAAAATTATGTAGCTATCTTTTGATAAAAAATCAAGCACCCGCCGTTTAGCAGGTGCCCTATTTAGTTAATTCATTTTTCGTTGCTTTAACGGTGTAATACCAAAATGCTTTTTATATTCCGCAGTAAAATAAGATGGCGAATTATATCCGCACGCAGTAGCAATATCGGTTATAATCATATCGGTATTAACAACAAGGTCGCTGGCATATTCCATCCGCATTGAAATAAGCGCATTTATTGGGGTTTGTCCATAGGTGTTTCTAAAAATTCTTACCAGATAATTTTTATCCAGATGAACAAGGTCTGCAAGCGTTTCAAGGGTGATCTCCGCGGATAAGTTTTCTTTCATATACTTAAAAACTATATCGGTAGCCGTTTCCTTTGACTTGATTTTTATATAATTTTTACGGCATTGCTCAGCATTAAGCTTATAAATCAGTTCCATAACAAGATTTTTTGCGGCATACTCATCTGAAAAAGCTGTTTTAAGCAGCTCGGTATAAATAGGTATAAAGGTATATTCCGAAACAGGACGGATAATAGAATTTAAATTTAAAATCAGATCGTTGTCTGTAGGCTGCTGTACGGTACCGAGTATATTGCGGCTATAGTTTTGACCGTTCTGACCGCCTGATAAATCAAGCGTTAACAAAACCGCATCTACAGGTCCTCTGCAATAGATAACCTGTCCCGGCTTGCGCACACAAATATCTCCTCGTTTAAGGTGATACTCAGTTCCCTCGATACATGTTACATGCCCATCTCCCAACTCAACATCTATTTCATAGTCCTTTACCACACGCGGTGAAATCGTGCATGGAGCAGGAGGCGCAAATCTTCGACATTCAAGAATTTTCATATCCATTTGCTGTCATCGCCCCTTTTTAAATATTATATTATTTGCATTTAATAATGTCAACTCCCTAAAAAGATAACTTTCTTATATTTTATAGCAATATTTTGCTTAAATACGGATTATATATTATGATAAATTAATATTTTCATAATACAAAAAAAACCTTAGAAATAATTTTTATAATGCAAAACCACCCGAAGAAGAACAAATAAAATTCTTTTTCGGGTGTTGTTTTTTTAGTAATTAATTATACTTGGGCAATATTCCTGCTTCAAGTACATATGAAGGAATGTCTAAATTTACTGAGCAAGAAGTAAATACATTCAATAGCAAATTTACAATGTATGAAGGTGTTCAAAACGGAACAACTGTAAAAAATTTAATTGCGATA
>JAFTTE010000028.1 GCA_017466905.1 Clostridia bacterium
CCATCGTCTTTTCGTAAGAATCCATCATCATTGTGAGCGCTGTTTCCGTACGAAGCAAAAGCGGTTCATAGCCTGTTTGGTCGTATGCCCATAAATAACAAGCCCATATAAGCGCTTCAAAGTGAGAGGCATAGTTTTTGGTTGTTCCGTTAAAGTAGGATTCCCATCCCTTAGAATCAAGATCACTGCCGTTGAGCATAGCACCTCTGAATCCATACTTACCCGTAGTTCTGAAATTAGCAATTATTGCCTCAAGTATACGTTGGTCGTATTCGTCGGTGTCAAGCGCGACTGCGCCGAGAATCAGACCGATAATAGCCTTAGCATTATCGTCGCCGTAATAATTTTTAAGATATCTTTGGTCGTTATACCACGAAAGCAAGCCGTATTGTGAACTTGATGGGTTAGCGCGATCACCGTTTGCCATTTGCGCTTCGCCTAACATCCAATCTATTGTGTTGCGTGCTATGTTCTTGTATTCCTGATTATTAAGAAGCGAACCCGCAAGCGCTATTGCGCCTATGCTTTCACCGTTACAGTCAGCGCGGATACCCATATTTAAGCTTTGGTCACCGTACACATCGAAATTATTACCCGAATTATAGCTTTGATAAATACCAGGTGTGCCATCTGCTGACATCATATTTTTAATATACCACTGAACGTTTAAATTAACGGCATCCTGATACGCATTAGCCGACAGCGCTTCTGTTTTTCCGTAGGTCGCGTACATAGAGGGTGTCCATTCAATATCCGTGACCTTGGTCTGAGATACCCAGGATATTATACTAAGCCAAAGCTTTTGCCATCTTTCATACGGAGCGTATCGGGCAGTTATAAACTGACTCAGCTTGGTCGATGCTATAAGCACGGTTCCTGACGAGTTAAGTTCGAGCAAAGAGTATGGATCGCAATCGGTCAACCCGAAATCTGCCCTATCATAGCCTGCTACCGTTGCGCTAACAAGCCACGAATTGCTTATGTTTTTCTTCATAACAAATTTTGCGCCATGCACATATAAAAGGCTGTTCTTTTCCATTCCCGTAGCATCAGCGTCCTTGACTATCGCACGGTCATAGCCCATAACATCTGTGTCGTTATAACCGGTAATTCCAAGGTTTGTGTTATTATTAGGATATTCAACGTACAAACAAACACCCAGATTATTAATTTTCGTTGCCTGACTGTCGCTTATCGTGGTAGGCGAATTTGGATAAGTATCTGCAAGCACCATAATACCCTTAGTGCCGTTTGCCTTGGCAGCATTAATTGCAGCATCAAGCGTTGTGTAATGCTTAACACTGTTATAATTGGACTGTAATGTTGTAAGCAAATCGTTTTTAGCATCCTTTGTTACGACCGAAATATTAAGCGTAGTCTTTGGACTTGCAGCAGTAATGCCCACAGCAAAAGGATTTAACATTAAAACAGCTGTGGAAACGGCCAAAAGAATTGCCATAAATTTTTTAAACATTAAATTTTCCCCCTGTAATTTTTACATTAATCAAAGTGATAATTCAGCATAACAGCTGCCACATCTTTAAAACAGCTATCAATAGTAGTTGTCGCCGTATAATCCCAGACATTTGTATTCAAGACTTGCAACGACAGTGCAGAAGATATCTGTGCCTGTGACCAACCTGTTTCGGTGCACCAGATACCCCAGCCTGCATCACCGTCACTGCCGTAGGTTTCCCACTTTTCATAGTCAAAGCCACGGAACCACACACCGTTGTATTTTGCATTATCGCTTTTCTGCTGTATTCTTATGTGATAATCTGAAACCATTTTTGCATACTTCTTATATTTTTCTGCAAGCACACTATTACCTATAGATACCATAGCGGCATATGCCTCGTTTAGGGTTACCATTGCAAAGCTTGCGGTATACAGCGAGTCTGAACAAGGGTCACCGTTATTTTGGATTACGGGAGATTCGTGTGTTCCGTATTCAGAGTTTTTGGTAAACGGACCGCACGAGCCACTACCCTCGTTCCTTTCTCCGAACGCATCTCTAAGTGCGCCTGTGACAGCATCCTGATATTTCATCATATCAGCAATCATTGTATCAAGCCAATTGATATGCTGCTTTGTGGGTTCAAGTCTTACAAGCCACGCAAGCGGCCATATCATCTTGGCGCGTTCCTGCTGCATACCGTTAGTCCATTTCCATTCGGCACAGCCCTCTGGCTTATCATTAGACATAGTATTTGCATACGCAGTCATCATTGACGAAATGCCCATTAAGGTGCGTTCTAAAAGCGGTTCATATCTTGTTTTATCGTAAGCCCATAGATAACAAGCCCACAAAAGCGCCTCAAAATGCGGCGAATAGGAATAGTACGGATTATATCGGTTGAAATATGCTTCCCACCCGTAGTTGTCAAGCTCCTCGCCCTTTAGCATTGCACCCCTAAAGCCGTTGGTACCCGTAGTTCTGAAATTGCCGAGTATAGCCTCGAGAATGCGCTTGTCAAATTCGTGTGTGCCAAGTGCAGAAGCACCGAGAATCAGACCTAAAATAGCCTTTGCGTTATCGTCACCGTAATAATTTTTAAGATATCTTTGGTCGTTATACCACGAAAGCAAGCCATATTGCGAGCTCGTAGGGTCAGCACGGTCACCGTTTGCCATTTCCGACTCATTTAACATCCAATTCATTGCGTTATGCGCAATGTTCCTATATGTATCATTATTTAAAATAACACCCGCAAGAGCAATGGCACCTATGCTTTCACCTGTGCAGTCGGCACGAACCCCTTTGTTTAAGCTCTGTTCACCGCGCACACCGAAGTTGTTTCCCGAATTATAGCACTGATAAAATCCACCCGTACCGTCGGGATTAACCAGCATATTGTGAATATACCACTCTGCGTTTATACCAACCGCTTGATTATATGCATCTGCGGCAAGGATTGCCGTTTTATCATATTGTGGCGTTACGGCAGGTGTCCACTCTATATGCGTAATATCGCTTTGTGATAGCCACGACAAAATACCAAGCCATAGTTTTTGCCATCTTGTATAGGGTGCATATCGGGCGGAAATAAAGCCACTTAGCTTTGTAGCGGCAATAAGCACGTTACCCTTTTGGTTAACCTCAAGCAAAGAGTATGGCGTACAGTCAGTAAGTCCAAAATCTGCCGTATCATATCCTGCTACTGTTGCACCTACCAACCATGAACGGCCGATATCGGTCTTAACAGTAAGCTGTGCGCCGTGAACATACAAAATGCTATGCTTTTTCATTTTCACAGCGGCGCAGTCCGTAACTACCGCACGGTCATAGCCCATAGTCTTTGTACCATTATAGTCAATTATTCCAAGCGTGTTATTAACCGAGGGATATTCAACGTACAAGCGAATACCAAGCTCATTTATTCGCTCTGCCTGTGCCGCGGTTATTTCAGTAGTTAAATCGGGATAATTATCGCCAAGCACCATAATACCATTTGTTTTGTTTGTTGAAACATCGTTTAATGCATCATCCAAAGATAAAAACTCACTAATACCGCTGTAATTAGCTTTAAGCGTATTTAGCAGGTCGTTTGATGAATTACTTGTTACGACCGCAATATTAAGTAAAGTCTTTTGTTCTTTTTTACCAATCGTGATACCCGACACACCTTTTCCCCTTATCACTTTTTACTTTTGTATTGACAAAAAATAAAAATTTCTATACAATATTATTATAATTCAAATTGGCGCTTTTGAATATGCCAATTTTGACTAAAAATAATAACTGTATTGACCTTGTAGGGTATATATGTTCAGAGATGAGTTTAAAAGCAGATATAATACGATTCCTTTTGCCTTTCACAAGAAATACTATTATGATCTCGAATTCAATCTCATTGCACATCAGCATAAGGAATTGGAGCTTATTGCAATGGTTGAAGGAACAGCAGATTTCTACGTGGATTCGGTTCTCTATACGTTAAAAGCGGGAGACGTTCTGGTCATACCGCCTTACTGCATACACCGAGCAAACGTATATACCCACACATATTATGACTGCATCTGCTTTGATCTTTCTCTTTTATGGGACGAGGCGCTGCGAATCGGACTTGAAAAAGGTACACTTACCGTAAACACTAAGCTCTCATCAAAGTTTTCCCACACTACCGCTATGAATCAATGTATCAGATCTGCGGTAAAAGCGTGCGAACAAAACTGCTCAGGTTGGGAGATGCAAGCCATAGGCAATCTTTCAGTTATGTTTGGACAGCTAAAGGAAGCCTCGTTTTTTGTCAAATCTAAAACTGCAATACCCGAACACAGATTTGAAAAATCAGTATATGAATACGTAACAAAACACTTTTTCGAACCAATCACATCCCGCACAGTATCAAAGGAGCTACACCTGAACAACTCATATTTTTGCCGTTTGTTTAAAAAAAGCTTTGGCTGTTGCTTTGCTGAATATCTTATGGAATACAGAATTGAAAAAGCAAGACTTTTTTTAAAAAACAGTGAACATTCGATATCTGAAATTGCTTTAAAAACCGGATTCAATAGCTTTAGTTATTTTAGCAAGGTTTTTAAAAGTATTGTAGGCGAAGCACCGTCCGAATATCGAAAACGAGCATCAAAAATTTGACTGCCATAACATTTAATTTATATAAATTAAGCACCTGCTATACCACAATAGCAGGTGCTTATGTTTTAATAATTGTGCATTATTTTCGGTAATAAGTATAATACGCTGTAACAATATCATATTTACCTGTAACTGAGTTTTCACCTTCAACGGTAACGCCGTCGCCGCTCATAAGTAAATAATACTTTGAGTTGGCAACAGGACAGGTAAATACATCAATCACACCACAGATAATACGGATATTGTCGTCTACGACGGCTATTCTGCCCGCTTTACCGATAATATCGTATGTCACGGTGCCGTCATCGTGCGGTACGCGAAGCGTTACATACTTTACCTCTCTGCCGTCAAAGGTTTTAAGAAGCCCGTCGTTTTTGTTCTTTTTCTTAAAAAGTCCCATTATTCAACCACAAACTTAATAATTACTTTCTTACCCTTTTTAACAATAATGCCGTCAGCAAAATCATCGGGTGTGAAAGACTGCGAAGGGTTGGTAGCCTTTGCATCGTTTACAGCAACGCCGCCTTGTGTTACAAGTCGTCTTGCTTCACCGTTTGATGCTGCCATACCGCCCTATACCATAACAGAAAGCAAACCGATTTTGCCGTCAACAAAATCATCAGCAGCAAGGGCTACTGTAGGCATATTTTCGTGAGAACCTGCACCTGCAAATACTGCTCTTGCGGTTTCCTGAGCCTTGTTTGCCTCTTCCTCACCGTGAACAAGCTTTGTAAGCTCGTATGCCAAAATCTCTTTAGCAGTGTTGAGCTGACTGCCTTCCCAAGCGTCCATCTCGTCAATCTGCTCAAGCGGTAAGAAGGTAAGCATACGAATGCACTTAAGAACA
>JAFTTE010000029.1 GCA_017466905.1 Clostridia bacterium
CATTTCATTGCCATTTGATGCGTTTTGTTTATGAAATACACTTCGCAATGAAAGGGCGATTTTCCGCCTGTGGGAATATTTATTAGATTTCTTAAAATCGGAATATTCGAAGTGTTAAGCGTATATCTGCCCGCTTCAAACAAATCGAGCGCCTGACCGTTTTTAAACAAAACCGCTTCCTGATTTTCATGCACTATGAGTTGGCTCATAGTGTTAAAATCGGTTTTTGGATGCTTCCACACAAAGGTGGTATTGTCGCCCTCGTACTCAATAATATTTAAAAGTGCCATAATCACTTATCCCCTTTTGGTTGAATTTTTAATTATTTGGTTTAACCTTTAAAAGCAACGTATCTACTACTCTTGGGTATGAAGTTTCCGGAGCTTTGCCACCCAAGATTTTCTTAATTATATATGCAGTTTTATATGCGTTAAGGCAGTGCAAAGCATATTCTTTAACCTGTGGTTTTTCCCAATCCACTTTTTTTATTTGTTCGCAAAACGTTTTGCATTTAGAACCGTTTTCGGATAAAAACTCTAAAATTCCCTTGGGTTTGTTTTTATTATCAATTTTTACCTGACTATTACCTTGCTTTAAAACCACATTTGTTCTCGTTGCGTTCGATACCAAAAAGCTTGCCCCTGCTTTAGAAAACCCGTCAATTATAAACACAGTATCAGGGAAATGAAAATGCAAAAACTTACTGCAAAAAGAAATCTGATTTTTATATTTCATATTTTTCGCATATTCTTCGTCATATTCTTCAGAAGCTTGCATAACTGCATCGTTAAACTTTGACACTTTGTTTATACAGTTTTCTAAAATCTTACAATCGCTATCAGAAAAATCAAAATTATACTTTTGTTCTGACAAATTACTTTCGATGCATTTGTTGTCTTTTAATATAATATTTGCTATTTCGCTGAAATAGCCGCCTGTGCCGTCTCCAGCTTTTGGGTTCTTTTCTTTAATTTTTTTGTCTTGTCCGTCCTCTGGGTTTTCCGACTTTTCACCGTTGGAAGTATATCTTCTCTCGGGCGATGCCGCATAAGCCCGACCTATAAGCCAGATTTTATCGGCAAGTATTGCAGGGTTCTCCCACTCTTGCCCCGGTTTTTTAGGGTCACACATATCATACAAAAGTTTATTGCCAAAAGAGTGTTTTTCATTTGCAATAGCGTTGACTATTTCTGTAAAAGTTTCTTTATTGTCTACCATTTTAAACCTTTCCTATTACAATAAAAATTTATATTCCGAGTCTATAGGTAAGTCGTTAATATCTGATTCTGTGATTTTTAAAATAATATTAGCACCCTTGCGGCGGATTGTACCAGAAAAGGCAGAACCGTTATCTGATATATGCTCAAATTCGAGAACTGCCACCTCTTCGCCATAAGCAGCATAAATGTCGGAACAGTAAATGTTGCCTATTGATATCGTTACGGAATATTCTTCACCGCTACCTGTAATGTCCAGATAATTCACACCGTCCACATCATAATGGCAACCTACAAAATACGTTTCCGGATCTATTGCGATTTCTGTCGAGCTTGTTTCCTTATCAGTTTTTTCGGTTTCGATGCCGAATTTCTCTGTAATTTCAGGAATTGTTTTCCAACCGTCGTAAGAATACTGTAGTGACCCATATGAATTATAGTAAGGGGCATCATCTTGCTTAATAATAAAGCTTACTTTTTGAGTTGTTAAATCAACCTTATAGTAGTTGTAACTACCATTTGTTTCTCCAATAATATTATTAGCACTTGTTACTTCGTGAACACATACTAAGAGAGCATCATCCTGATCTAACAAAATTTCAATGAATATATAACTTTTTTCGTTTATATTTGGATTATCCTTATAATACTGTTCTAAAACCAATGTTCTGTAATAAATTTCATTATTCTCATCCACTATTGAATTATAGTTATATTCACCGACCAACTTTTTGGAGGTTATACCAACCATCGAGTCGGCGCTAACAACTAACTCGTTCATTGTAGCCGAAACGGTACTATTGTTATTTGGGGAGAAAACCGGCACCGGAAAATTCAAATATAACTGCCCATCTGATCCCGAATAAAACAAATAACTTCCGTTTGGCACATAAACAATTTCATTTTCCGCAAACACACAAGCACTTTGACCAACCTTTTCAGGATACGCAACCGACATCGGCGCAACAACTGCGACAACAATGTCACCGTCTAACGTAAGAAGATCATAAAAATTTTCACCGTTATTTTTTGTTAAATCCTGATTTGTTGCAATAATTGTTATATCCGTATTTGTTATTTTGTAGTTTTTACCATAAGGCGTATCATAGGGACTGGAATAATCAATATATTCTAATTCGTAACCTGCCGCTTTAATATCATCCACATAGGTAGGGTTAGTCATCCAATCTAATAATATTTCTCTGGTAACCGTTTTGGTTGTTGGGCGGTCAGTCTTATTTTCCACCTGAAACTCAACGTTAATATCACCAATTGATATTTCTCCAACTATAACTGTTGTATCAATATCGACTTTAATTTTATTGTCGCTCAAAACTATAATAATATTACCTTCGTTTGATAGATTATCAACGTATGTACCACTAAACTCATTATTTTCAAGAACCATAGAGTCTGTAATTTTTACAATCTTATTATCTATGGTTTTTTCAAAAGAAAATTCTGCAGTTTTGCCGTCGATAATATTCAGATAAAGGGCGCAAGCCTGTCCATCATTCAAATAATATCCGTCATAGCGGTCATATATCTTTTTAAACTGTTTTTCACTGTCTTTATAATCAAGTATAGAACTAAATTTTTTGGCTGCCTCTAAATACTTTTCTTGCTCAACAAGAGTAATGGCAGAATTATAGTTTTTTTCAAGCGACCTGTCATCACTGTTAAGATAATGATTAACCGCAAAAAAAGCACCTACGCCTAAAATCAACACTACGACGGCAATTATCACAGCAGTTATAAGGCGCTTTTTTTGTCTTTGAGCCTTGGTCATAACCTCGCCTAAGGTGATTTCTTCTTCACGACCTAAAGCCTTTAAAACGGTTTTTATAAGGTCGGCATCGGCACCCACGCTGTTGTAGTTTGCCGCCTGATATTTAGCAAGCTGCTGCGGCAATTGAGCGGGTGACATATCCACACAAACGGGCAAAACCGCCTTGCCCTCAAAATACTTACTGTTTTTTTCAAACAGTTGGTTAAAATAATCTGGTGTGGTGCCAAGCATAATTATAACCTTTGCATTATATATCGCCTGATATCTCGTTATTTCAAGCGCGTCGCCCGCAAGGTTGCCTGATGAAGCACGTTCATAAAAGGTTTCAATTTTTGCGTTTTCTAACTTGTTATATATTTCATTTGCAATCATGCTGTCTTTAACACGTCTGCCCGCAGAATCGTTTTCGGTATAACAGATATATACCTCGGTATTTTCAAACGCTCCGTCAAATTTTATCTGTGCACCGCAAGATGAGCACATACCCACACCGTTTTGAAATACAACCTCGCCGCCACAATTTTTACATATCATATCAATCTAACCTCTCAAGCCATTCATCGTGCACCGTGATTTTATTTTCCGTTTGCTTGATATCATATTGGTATTTTTCACTATTTTGATCCCAAATTTTTTCAACAATAACAATGTTGCCGTTTCTCGTCACCGCATAGTAACCACCGCTACAGTCTTCTGAATAAACAATATCACGCACAAGAACTTTTTCACTGCTCAAATCAATAAGGTCACCGTTAGACTTTAATACTATATCTGTTGAAACAACCTCGCATATATCTTTACCGTCAGCTTCGGTAAACTCGCCGTCGGAATAGGTTAACAATTTATTATCTTTTGTCAGTGCCACAACCGTTATTTCCAACGACATATCCGACGATATATAAAAGTCTGGTGAATATATAGCAAAACTTTTTACATTGTAGAAATTTTCAAGAATTTTTGCAACAGTGTCCATGTCATAAGCAAAACCTAAGAAACCATTGTTTGATAATTGAATCGCGCAAAGAGTACCGTCAGTTTTCAAACCAACCATAAGACCAAGGTTCTCTCCGTTGCCACCGTGAAAATTATGCTTAAAATCTACTATGTCACTCCATGTTGATAATTCTTTCAGAATATCGGATTCAGCCTGACGCGTTTCTGTTTTTCCATCGGCTGTAATTACTGTTTGTTGGTATGGAAGAGTTACCATTTTTCCGTCTGCTCTAAGTCCAACTATACCCATATTCTGCAATGAATCAGATACTTTTACAATGTCATACCATTCGGAATTGTTTACTATTTGAGTATCAATTTGTTTATTTGTAACATGCCCATTCTCATGCAGCGCAGTAATACTGCCATAATGAGACGAATAGTAGTCATTGCATTTTATAGATATTATCTCACCATTTTTTGATATATCCATTCCGGAATCGGCATTGCCTATAGCCCCTTTTTCGACACTGACTGTCCCGTTTTCATTTATGTAATAGCCGCATTCATAATCCACACCATATACAGTAGCCAAACTCTTTCTCCACGAAAGTTCGGCTTTTTCTTTCATTTCGGCTGAATCTTTATAGTCGATTATCTCATCAAATGCCCACGTTGCCTCGGGGTAGTTGCCGTCATAATAAAGCTGCTCTGCCGCCTTATATTGCTCACCGTATTTTTGGTGTTGTATAAACTTAGGAGTAAGCATTGCCACTGTAGCAACTGCAACAGCGCAAAGTGTTGCAACAACGGCGGTTATAACCTTCTTAACCTTTTTGCGCTTTGCCGCCAACATTACGGGTAGAGGTATCAGCTTTTTAATACCTCTTAGCAGTTCTTTATCAAACTGCTCGGTATCCATATCCTGCGGTTGCAAAATTGAAAACTCTTTCGGCAGTTCATACTGCGACATATAAAAATAAAGCGGAATCAAGGTTTTAGAAGCATCGTTTTGGCGCAAGTTTAAAAATCGGCTCCACTCGTTTTTAACCCATACAGCCTCAAAATTTTCTTTACAAGAGCCGATTGCCAGCATAACCTTACTTGAATAAAGCGCGGCGTAGATATACGGCTCATACTCAGTGCCTATCTTGTCTTCTAAAGTAATACGTGAGAAAAACACCTTGTAACCTGCTTCGGTCAACTTTTCATAAAGGGATTGCGCCACCAGACTGTCCTTGGTTCGATTACCGTTTGCATCAGTCTCTTTATAAGAGATAAAAATATCAAACGGTTTTTCTTTTTTAGAAACCGTGAGTATTCCTTTTTGAATATTATCAATTGTTTTTGCGTCACTTTTATACAATGCCGCCTTTTCAGGCACGGCAAGTTTAAGTGCTTTTTGATAATTTTCGTCATTAAAAACAGACTGATAGTGTGTTCTGTTACAGGTTGGTATATATTTGCCGGTTGCGGGGTCACACACATAGGTAACACCGTATTTACATAAAATCAGATTCCAATATAATTCTGATTTATCATGGTTTATCGCAAGCAATTGATTAAATATATTTTCAGCCTTGTCGTACTCATTATTTTGCAAATAATGGTTGCCTCGGTCATATAACAGTTGTGCGCTGTTATCCGAAAACATTGGTAATGACTGCTTAACACCGCAATATTCACAAACAGCAACTGAATGCTGAGCATCAACTACAATCTGTCCTCCGCAAACCTTACATTTTAAAACCGTCATAATGTCTTTCCTCCACAAATATAAACAATCTTTATACCATAATAAACCATTTGATAATATTGGTTTTACTATACCATAAAACAAATAAAATGTAAACAATATTCAACAAAATTAAACGCTTTATACAATTTAATAGACTTATTCGACAATATCTATTATACTATATTTTTCAACCATCATAATTTCATATAAGCAGTTAATGGTTTTGCATATAAATAGCGTATCTAAAATTTAAAAACAGCGCGGAACAATCCGCGCCCTATGATAAAATATTTTTTAGGGGACGACCTATATGTCGTTCCGCTTTTGTTTTTTGAGCTTATTTCGAATAAAACTTTACCATGGTATGTACTTACTGCAACCGCGACCATCTGTAGCGCAGAAACCTTGTGTTGCAGAGCCGACTATGCCTGCTCCGCACTTACCTCTATCTGACGGACCTAAAGTCCCAACGCTGTTTTACTTATCGGTACGAACTCCGCGCCAATTTGCATAGCATTTTGTGCTTTTAACAACTGCCCCCCGATATTGCGCATACCAATACTATCGCTGTAATAACGCCGGGTACCTTTTTAAATGTGTTTTTATTGTTCATATTAAACCCTCCATATAAATAGCCCTCGTTTTGTTGAACACTATTCACCAATATTGATGCCATTATAGCATAAAATAAATTAAATGTAAATAGTGTTCAACAAAGCGAGGGGAAATTTTATGTTTAAAATTAAGGCCGCTGATGGCACTAATAACCTTTGCGGGCGGCGAATTGCCGAAATACGCAAAGGCAAAAAACTTTCTCAACGAAAACTCGCCACAAAAATGCAACTACTTGGTTTTGATGTAGACCATTACTTTATCCGTCGGGTCGAAAACGGTGAGAGGTTTGTGACCGACATTGATTTAGTAATTTTTTCGCGCGCACTCCAAGTACCTATTTGTGATATGCTATCAGCGGAGGATGCGAAGCTTTAAAAAAACACAATGTCCCCTCATCCTTTTACCAATTATATCCACACAGGCAGCAAAAGTCTTATGCTGACAGCATAGTTGTATTTTTTTGTCGCTTGTGGTATTATTATGTGGCGAAAGGGTGACGGCAATGCAAAAGGATACATCAAAAATTGTGGAAGAGTTAGGGCTCTGTCCCGATTTTACAACCTTTTATAACGAGAACAAGCAATATTTGATTACAGACACCTTGTCAGATATGTTAGAGCGATTACTTGCTGAAAGTGGCTTAAAAAAATCTGCCGTTATAAAAGCGGCAGAAATGTCTGAGGTTTACGGATATCAGATTTTTTCAGGACTTCGTGTGCCCGAACGCAACAAGCTTTTATGTCTGGCAGTTGCAATGAAGCTTAATATTGACGAGATGCAAACCCTTCTTAAAACGGCAGGTTATTCACCGCTTTACGTAAAGCTGCCCTTTGACAGCGTTGTGCTTTATGGGGTATGTAAAGGTTTGTCAGTAATTGAAATTAATGAGATATTATACGAATACGGTTTAGATACTTTGGGGTAAATAAGAGAATGAAAAAATGTCCGTTTTGTCACGCTGATATAGAGGATAATGCTCGCTTTTGCCTTTACTGTATGTCCTCTTTGCAGGAAAAACAAAAGATAGAAAACCGACAAAAAGATAACAAAAGGTGGCTGTATATACTTGCCGCCATTTTGTTGTTTGCGCTGGTTTTTGTTATAACAATATTTGCTTTAAGTAAAAATGAGGCAAATAATACTTCAAGCGAAGCCGTTATGCAAAGCGGAATAATATCGGCAGATAATTCATCCGATACAGACGGTGCTTTATCAAATGATGACGCAAGCGATAATACCGTCACTGATAATTCATCACAAGATAAAACCGAAGATAACAGCAGTAATACTACAACAAATCCTGACGATAGCAGCGATACAACAACTACTACAAACAATTCACAAAGCAGTACTATCAGCAGTTCATCAAGCAGTACAACTGCATCAACTGTGTCACCCTCACCGCCACAGTCAAGTGATGGCAACAATACCCAAACTGAAGAACAACAAGGCAGTACTGACACACCTACACAAAACGAGGTAACATATATTTACCGCACAGCCAAGTACGGTGATGATTATAGTGTTGCATACAGAGGTTCAGAAGATGATATTGTAATCACAGGGGTTGCAACCGTTTCAGAAAGCGGTGTATATGTTATCCCCGAACAAATAGACGGCAAAAGAGTTGTCGCCATTATGCCGCTTGCCTTTTGCGGTGACGGTATAAGTGACACCGTTAAAAAGATTGTGGTGCCATCTAGCATTAAAACCATTTGGGACAGAGCTTTTGTGATTTGCTACAACTTGACAGATATTTATTTTTGCGGAAGTTCTTTATACACCTACCCTTCCGCTTTTGCCGACACCTCAAAACGCACAGGAACACTGACAATACACTGCGCGCTTGATTGCAACAACCGCGATTTAAGATACTATAAAAACATTGCAAATAGTTTCTACGGCGCGCAATATAAAGAATGGAATGGCGGCGAGCTTGAATGAGCAATTTAAACACAACCCGCGAACAGTACATAGAAAAGCTGCTTGAAAATTACCGACTTGTGTCCGTGCTTGCCGACAAAAACGATTGCAAAGTCTTGCGACTGCGACACAAGCAATTAAACCGTGATTTAGTGCTGCGCAGTTTTCAAAAGGTTGTCGCGGCATACGAGATTTTGTGCGGTATCAGCACCGAAAACCTGCCCGAAATATATGCTGCCATAACTCTTGACGACGGTC
Source organism: Clostridia bacterium (assembly GCA_017466905.1). Lineage (GTDB taxonomy): Bacteria > Bacillota > Clostridia > Oscillospirales > Acutalibacteraceae > UBA737. The sequence continues at coordinate 8,474 of JAFTTE010000029.1, forward strand.
AGATTGTTTTAGAAGAA
>JAFTTE010000030.1 GCA_017466905.1 Clostridia bacterium
CACATTTTTACGGACGGTTAACCTTGACCGCAAAAAAATCTGTATGCCGGAAGTTAATAAGCATTTCTGCGTATTAACACTTAATTTTCAACAGAGATCTGGTCGAGTTCCAATTCAACCGGTGTTTCTCTGCCAAACATTGAAAGTACAACGCATACGTTGTTGTTAGCCAAATCAATTGATTTGATAACGCCGCTGTAGCCTTCAAGCGGACCGTTGATAATCTTAACGGTGTCACCCTCGTTGTAGCCGACCTCAACGCTGTGCTTTTCAACGCCAAGAGCTGCAACCTCTGCATCAGTCAGTGGTACGGGCTTAGAGGCGGGGCCTACAAAGCCTGTGCAACCGCGGATGTTTCTTACAACATACCAGCTGTCATCGGTAACAATCATCTTAATTAAAACGTATCCGGGGAAAATTTTTCTTTCAACCTCGCGTGTCTTGTCGTCTTTAATCTCGGTAACGGTTTCCATCGGGATTTTAATATCCTGAATCAAATCCTGCATACCGCGACTTTCGACCATAGTAGCAAGGTCGGTTGCAACCTTATTCTCGTAGCCTGAATAGGTGTGTACAACATACCATCTTGCTTCAGTTGTTTCAGCCATAATCTATATCCTCCCGAATTAAATTCCGAGGATAAGCTCGATAAGATTACCAAGGCCAAGGTCAAGAAGCCAGATAAACGCACCGACAATAAGGCACATAATAAGAACGATTAACGTGTTTTTAGCAACGTCCTTAACACCCGGCCATACTATCTTTTTAACTTCGCTCTTGTAATCCTTTAAGAAGCCGATTACACGCTTAAGGATTGTGCGTTTTGCACCCTTTGACTGCATTACCTCGATGTAGTCATCGATAAGAAGATACGCTGCTGCTGCCACTGCAAAAAGCAAAAGAGCAATTGCGGTAAGCAATACAGAACCTGTGTATTCGATACCAACAGGAGCAACCTCTGTAGTAAGTGGACGGGCATCTACAAACTTTGTAGCATCGCTAAGCGCGATAACCAACATATAAATACCTGTACCCAAGCCTACTGCCGGCGCAAAGTAACGTACCTTTTTTGACTTAAACGAGAAAACGCTGAGCACAAGACCAATTACGGTAAGCCAGAAGCAGAAAAGAATGTCTGCTGACTTTGCCATATCGTACTCTACATCGGCTATGGAAAGCTTGCTACCAAAGCCAAGCGCTGCACCAACTGCATCTACAGAACCTGCTGCGGTTGTGAAGGTTGCAAAATTGGTGAAAAAGAGTACCAAAGAAACAGCTGCGAAGATAACCGAAAGAATCTGACAAATTCTATTGACAGTTTTCATCATATTACCCTCCTTACTTTGTTTCCTTGTGCAAGGTGTGCTTTCTGCAGAACCTGCAATACTTGTTCATTTCAAGTCTATCAGGGTCGTTTTTCTTGTTTTTCATTGTGTTGTAGTTGCGTTGCTTGCATTCTGTGCAAGCGAGTGTAATTTTTACTCTCATAACGGCACCTCCCGCTTTACGGAAATATTTTTTTCTTGACAAAAGGGTCAAGAATGCCTCCCTCATTACAGCACACAGCACACTGTACCAAAAGCATATATAGAACACCTTTGGAAAGCACAATACAGCATATTGTATAACTGCGTTGATAAGGCTGTTTTTAAATCTAAAAAAGCCTTGCAGAGGTAGTAGCATTATACCACAACACGTCCGCAAGGTCAAGCATTTTTTTAATTTATACTCTATTTATGATAGGTGCTCCCTTCAATTATTTTAAAGGCGCGATAGACTTGTTCGAGCAGCATTGCTCTAAATAACTGATGAGGAAAGGTCATTGCTGAAATCGACAGCCTCAGGTCAGCTCTTTGCTTTACTGTATTACTTAAACCGTATGAGCTACCTATTATAAAACACATATTCTTGCCACTGTTGGAATTAGCGGCTACAAAATCAGCAAGTTGCTCGCTGGAAAATGATTTACCCTCGACACAAAGAGCAGTGACAACACTGCCATCGGGTATTCGCTTTTCTATCATTTCGGCTTCTTTTGTCAGCGCCGAATCAATTTCGCTCTGCGACGGCTTTTCGGGCAAATTTATGGGACTTAATTCAACAATTTCAAGTTTACAGTATCTTGACAAGCGCTTTGAGTATTCCTCTACCGCGTCACGCAGATATTTTTCTTTGAGTTTTCCAAGCGTTATAAGTGTTACCTTAATCAAAAAACCGTCACCCCTACCGTTTTGGGTTTTGCCACTGTGAGAATATAATCCTCTCCCGCTCTTGCGCCAATATCGGCAAGTGTTGCCTTTGCCGAGGACTCGGCTAAAAACGGTGTGTTGTTTTCAGCACTTAAATGCCCGAGTATTATGCGGGTTGTTCCATTTTTTAAAAGCGATGTCAGCTCACTCGCACAAGCGTTGTTTGAAAGGTGACCTTGGTCTGAAAGTATACGCAGCTTAAGACTTGCTGGATACGGTCCTCGACGCAGCATTTCGATATCGTGATTAGATTCCATTAAGACCGTTTCACACCCGTGAAGCTTTTGTCTTATTTCATCACTCACGACACCAAGGTCGGTACAAACTGCTGCGCGTTTGCCATCAGGCAACGTTATAGCATAACCACCACTGCCTGCGGCATCGTGGCTTGTGGCAAAAAAGTCCACCACTATGTCACCCAGATTTATAATACCGTTATCTGCGGCAATTACTTTTATGCCCTCAGGTATAAGGTTATTCGACGCTAAGTTTTCTAATGTTTCACTTGAAGCAATAAGGGGCATTTTAGCGTTTTTCAAAAAGGTTTTAAGTCCTTTTATATGGTCGGTGTGCGTATGCGTCACAGCAATTGCGCGCAGCCTTGCAATGTCGCCGCCTGCTTCAGCAATTGCAGACATAAGCGCCTTGCAAGAAATGCCCGCATCAACAAGTATATCGCCGTCACTTGTTGATATATATGTACTGTTGCCTGTAGAACCGCTGGCGAGCGTACACAGTCGCGCCATAAAATCCCCCTTTCCTATATATAAGTATGGCGGCTTTTCAAGCCGCCATTTGTCTATGCGTTTTTTATAACCGCTTCTTTATTTATAATAGGTACGCGCTTTATGTCAGCGCCAAGCTTTTGAAACTTTTCTGCTACGTTTTCATAACCGCGATCAATATATATAATGTTTTCAACCTCGGTTGTACCCTCGGCCATAAGACCTGCGATTATCATTGCGGCTCCTGCTCGAAGGTCAACCGCCTTTACGGGCGCAGGTGTAAGCTTCTCAACACCTGTAATTACCGCCATTTTTCCGTCGACCTGTATTTTTGCTCCCATACCTATAAGCTGTTCAACATATCGAAAACGGTTGTCCCAGACGCCCTCGGTTACAATGCTTGTGCCCTCCGCAACAGCCAAAAAAGTTGCAATCTGAGGTTGCATATCGGTAGGAAATCCCGGATGCGGCATGGTTTTAATGTTGCACTTTTTGGGTCTGCCCGTCATTTTAACACGGACAGCCTCGTCATATTCAGTTATTTCAGCACCAGCCTCTACAAGCTTTGCAATAATAGATTCAAGGTGCTTGGGAATTACATTTTCTATAAGCACGTCGCCGCCTGTTGCAGCAGCGGCTACCATATAAGTGCCCGCTTCAATCTGATCGGGTATAATGCTGTAGGTAGTGCCGTGAAGGTGCTCTACACCGCGAATTTTAATAACACTTGTGCCAGCACCCATAATATTAGCGCCCATAGAGTTTAAAAAGTTTGCAAGATCAACTATATGCGGCTCACGCGCAGCATTTTCGATAACGGTAAGTCCGCGAGCCTTTACTGCAGCAAGCATAATGTTTATTGTAGCGCCAACCGATACCACATCAAGATATACCGAGCAGCCTCTAAGCACCTGCGCTCTTGCATCAACCATACCGTTTTCAATAATAACCTTGGCACCCAAAGCCTCAAAGCCCTTAATATGCTGGTCAATTGGACGCACACCAAAATCGCAGCCACCGGGTGGAGCCACGCGAGCGCGGTTATGACGTCCCAAAAGAGCGCCTAAAAAATAACTGGACGCACGCATACCCTCTGCCATCTTTTTATCAATAACAAAGGAATTTGCAGGTACAGGATTAATCTCTACCGTTGATTTATTTATAGCGCGAACCTCGGCTCCGAGCTGCTTTATTGCACGAAGCAACGTTGCAACATCCGAGATTTCGGGTAAATTTTCAATAACACAGGGGCTGTCAGCGAGTAACACCGCAGGCAAAATCGCAACCGCTGCATTTTTTGCGCCGCTTATATGAACGCTGCCCGTAAGCCGCTTTCCCCCGTTTATTACAAACTTTTCCAAATACGGCACTCCCGTCTTTTGAATTAGAGAAATGCTAAACAAATTAGCTCTTTAAAAAGTATAGCCAAAATTTTAAATACAATACTGATTATAATGATTATTGCAATGGATATTGTCAAATTTTCTTTGAAAATTTGTTGCCAAACCAAAGATTTGGCGTGGGAATAACTTTAAAATGTTATTTATACTCACAATAGCCATTATACAATAGAAAACATATTTTGTCAATTGCAAACACTACGCCAAATGCTTTGGCACGGATTTTTTGACTTCATCCTTATTGTAAAAGTTAGATATTATATACGTAATTATAAATATTCCAACCGAGATATTAAGCAATGCCGCAGAGACATCACCGCTCGAAACCTCTGTTTTGCCCGTCATCAGTAAAATAAGCTTAGGAATCGCTGTTACAGCACACAGCATAACCGCCGCAAGTCCTGACGCGAACAGCTTTTTGGGCTTTTTAGCAATGTCGCCTATCCGATTTTCAAAGCTTGCAAATTCGTACATAAACCAAAGCAAAACGCTATTGGTAAAAATAAGAAAAATATTTTCTGTAACAAGCGCCAATGCAGATGTGCTTACAAAAACGCTTATCAGCTTAATAACATAATACAAAACCGGTATAACTAACATTATGTCGGGCATTTTATAATCATATATATTTTTTAAACCATATGCCACAAAAACAAATACCGACATAAGCGTTAAAAGCACCAATAAAATATCATACCACGCATTTAAAACAGACATACGCGCAACGGTCTGATATATAAACATTCCGCCTGTAAGCATACAAGCTATCGCAACAGAGGGATGCTTACCGTCCGACCTTTCTTTTATTTCGTCAACAGATGCCGCAAGCATAGCCATAGAAGCTATAGCCGCACAGACAATAACCGTTATCAAAACACTTATTGCCGTATATTGCTGTTTTATAAAGCCTGTTGTGCTGTCTATTGTAAATATTAGCTGTATCGCCCGTAGCATCACGCATACAGGAGTCAGGACACACAAAAGCGTTAATGTGTGACGATTTTTCATAATAAAATCACCTCAAAGAATTTAAAGAAAAGCAATAACATATATATTTTATATATGCGGCAGTAAAAAGTCAACAAAATTAAAGGTGTGTGCAATATGAAGGGAACATTTTTTATAGCTCTTGTTGTAATTTTTTCTATGCTGGTAATTCCACTATCATCACTTTCAAAAGCTGAAAATGGTGTTCTGCAAACAGCAAAGCCTCAAAGCAATATTGTTTATGAAAACAAAAATCAAAACGTCGGTTTTGAAAAAATTAAGGTTTTAAAGGATGGAGTCGTTATCGAAGTCACAATGAAAGATTACGTATTTGGCGTGGTAGCCGCCGAAATGCCCGCACTTTATGAGAATGAGGCTTTAAAGGCACAGGCGGTTGCGGCATATACCTTTGCTTGTTATAGAAAAAACAATAACACCAATACTGAATATGATATATCTGCCGACCCCGAGACCGCGCAATGCTTTATCACCCGCGAGGAAGCCGCATCCCGTTGGGGCGAAAAGGCAGACGAATATGCAAAAAAGATTGACGATTGCATTTCAGCCGTACAGGGAGAATTACTGCTTTACGAAGGCAAACCGATTTTTGCGGCATATCACGCAATATCCGCAGGCAGCACAAATGCCTGCCGCGATGTCTGGGGGAACGAGCTTAGTTATCTTATCGAGGTCGAAAGCCTTGGCGACAAGCTTGCAGACGGATATTTAAGTGAAGCGGTATTTACAACAGATGAGCTTTGTGAAAAGCTAAAAGACATAACCTCACCCTCGGGCGAGCCGCAAGATTATTTTTCCGATATCAGTACTACCGATAACGGATATGTTAAAAATCTCACCTATTGCGGCAAGCAGATATCGGGCTCTGAAATCTGCAAAGCCTTAGAGCTTCGTTCAAGCAATTTTGAGGTTGATTTTGCCGACGGTAAATTTACCTTTTTAGTAAAAGGCTACGGTCACGGTGTAGGTATGAGTCAGACTGGCGCCGACTATATGGCAAAGCAAGGCAGTAATTACGAAGAAATCCTGCTACATTATTACAATGGCGTGACTTTAGAAAAAAATTAAAATTTATACTTGACAAACCGCAACCGTTTGTATATAATGGTTGAGCAATCCAAAGACAGTAGGTGGCTTTTAGCCGTAAGTTTAACGCCTACCGAGGTGAGCGTGAATAATTTGATTTAAAATTTTTCATGTCTACCCTTATGTCCTTGGGTGGACATTTTTATTTTCACTCGGAGGTGAAACACATTGCCAAACGCAAAGGTTTTAGAAGCAAAAAAGCAAGCTGTTGCTGATCTCTCCGAAAAACTCGGCGCCGCTATTACAGGTGTTGTTGTTGATTACAAGGGTATCACTGTTGCTGACGATACAGCTCTCCGTAAAGAGCTTCGTGAAAACGGCGTACAGTACTTTGTAGTTAAGAACTCTATCTTAAAGCGCGCAGTTGAAGGTACAGACCTTGGTGACATCGCAAGCGTATGTGAAGGCACAACCGCTATCGCAATCGCTAACGAGGATTACACCGCAGCAGCAAGAATACTTTGCAAATTTGCCGACAGCCACGACAACTTCAACGTAAAGTCAGGCTTCCTTGATGGCAAAGTTGTAAGTGTTGAAACCATTAATGAACTTGCAAAGCTTCCCAGCAGAGAAGTACTTCTTGCAACAGTTCTCAGTGCCTTCCAGGCACCTATCGCAGCATTTGCACGTGCTGTACAGGCTATCGTTGACAAAGACGGTGAGCCCGCAGCTGAAGAATCAGCAGCAGAATAATTAAAACAAAAACTAAAACAAAAAACATTTATTGGAGGAAACTAAAATGGCATCTGAAAAGATTACAGCTATGATTGAAGAGTTAAAGACTCTTACCGTTCTTGAGCTTTCTGAGCTCGTTAAAGCAGTAGAAGAGGAATTTGGCGTATCTGCAGCAGCTGCAGTAGCAGTAGCAGCTCCCGCAGCAGGCGCAGCAGCAGCCGCTGAAGAGAAGACTGAGTTCGACGTTGTTCTCGCAGAAGCAGGCGCTGAAAAGATTAAGGTTATTAAGGTTGTTCGCGAAATCACAGGTCTTGGCCTTGCTGATGCAAAGGCTGTTGTTGACGGCGCTCCTAAGACCCTTAAAGAAGCAGCAAGCAAAGAAGACGCTGAAGCAATCAAGGCTAAGCTTGAAGAAGTTGGCGCAAAGGTTGAACTTAAGTAATTTAAAGCTAAATCAAACTTTAAACCCCGACCAAATGGTCGGGGTTTTGTTTTTTGAAAATACAGACAATATATTTATCCTTGTAATTTTCTCGGGGTATCTATAAGTCCTAACAGATAATCCACCGACACGTTATAAAATTTTGCAAGCGTTATATACTTGTCAACGCCCATCATTTGCGCGCCTGTTTCCCACTTACTTACCTGCTGTCGTGTTGTTTTTAAAAGGTTTGCTATATCTGTCTGCGAAAGGTCCTTGTCTTCTCTCAGATGCCTCAATCTTTCATAACAATTCATCTGGCAAAACCTCCTTGGGTTTATTATAATATGCACTTTATAAGATGCACTTGACTTGCACCTTAAAAGGTGCTACAATAATTCTTATCATCTTATAGAATGCCGAACGAGGAGGGTTTTTATAACTGTGGATACTATTGCAAAACTTTGGAGCGGACAACTTGAACCCATTGTATATTTAGGAAAAAATAATAATAAATTACGCGAACACGAAAAATCCATTACCACCTGTCTTGATAATTTAGAAAGCATCCTTGACAAGCAAGGAGCAGAACTTTTAGAAAAATACAAGATATGTATAGAAGAATACATATCCTTAGCCTGCGAGCAATCCTTTTGTGATGGATATTGCCTTGCAACAAAAATAACCTCCGAAGCCTTTATAGGCGCAGACGAAATAGTTAAATAAATTCTCAAGCCACTGCTAAATTTTAGCAGTGGCTTGGATTTTTTAGACACAAATTAATAATCGGCTAAATTACCGCTTTCGCGGCAGCGAAATTGCAAGCGTCGCTCACAGCTAAATTATTGCCACACAATGGCTGAATTAATTTCGCCGAAAGCGTATTTAAAACACATTTAGCTCTGTAAAGAATTTAGCTGTCGATGTGCTCCATCATCGACGAATACGAAAAATATATATGCCCATCTATGCCGCTTGTATCCTTACATATCTGTGCTTGCTTTTTTATTACCTCGATGCCATCGGACCACTCGGCGCGGTCGGGTTCGTTCTGGGTGCCGATTTTGTAAGTAGCAAGGCCGATAAGCAGTTTTACCTCTGTATCTATCAGCTTCTTTTGCCACTCTTGAAGCAAATTATCAAATTTAAAATCGCTGTCGGGGTAATCAAAGCCAAAATACAGTTGCGGTATTATGTAATCTACACAGGCGTTATCACACCATGCGGCAACGTCAGCATAGTGCTTGTTATAATTTTCTTCTATAGAAGCCGATGGACTGATGCTGAAAACAATATCCTTGTTTTTAAACTTTATCGCGGTATATACTCCGCTGATAAGCGCGTTAACATTAGCGCGACGCCACTCGCCAAGTCCAAGCGGCCTTTGTGCTTCATCACAGTATTTGCTATAGCTTTGCTCGTCAAAAGCTACCTCTGCCGTAGGATAAAAATAATCGTCAAAATGTATGCCATCCACATCATAGTTATCGATTATTTCACGTATGCCGTCGATTATAAGTGCGCGCACCGAGCTTGAAGCAGGGTTAAGATATACCCCGCCTATAAGAGATACGTTTGTATCATTATCGGCATTCTCATCGCTTAACCACTGCTTTGCGGGGCTGCCGTCGGGCAATGCGGATATGTCGCTGTCTGCCGTGCGCACGCGGTAAGGATTTAACCATGCGTGGAATTTTATGCCGCTTTGGTGGCATACATTTATCATATACTCTAAAACATCAAAACTATATATCGCGGCAGTCGCGCGGGTAGGAAAAAGCTGTGACGGGTAGTACGAGTCACAATGCGGTCTTATATGTACAAACATATCTGTCACGCCGCGTGACAGGCAGTTTTGCACCGCAGCGTCAAACTCTGCTTTAAAATCCTTTTGAAGCATAGCGTCAAGCTCTGAATACGACAGCCACACACCTGTTATGTAGTTTTGCTTACTTTGGTCACTTGATGTATCGGCGGGTGAGCACCCCACAAGCAACAGCAACACAAGAATCATGCATATTACTTTTTTCATATAAACTCGCTTTCACTTTTTTACATTAATATATATTTTAATTGTATCAAAAAAATTCGTCAAGAGGTACTTTTTACTTGCTTATACAAAAACAGTATTGTATAATACAAATAATAAATTTAAAGAGGTGTTTTTATGTCCGGCGGTAAAAATTCGCTTAAGCTGTCATTTGTAATTATTAACATTTCTATCGCTCTGCTTTTTGCATTGGCTGCGGCGCTACCGTGGCTGGTGACCTGGTATGTAGAGGTGCGCCACAAGGATGCAGGATTGCCCGCTGTGGTTATGCTTACCTGTTACCCCTGCCTTCCGTTTGCCGCCATAGCTTTGTTTAATATAAAAAAGCTGCTTAAAAACTGCCTTGGCGGACTTGTTTTCGGAGATCAGAATATTTCAGCGCTTAAATCGGTTTCGATTTGTTGCCTGTGCGGCGCTGTAATCACCTTGGTTGCAGGAAATTTTTATATGCCATTTTATGTGGTAAGCGTTGCCGCCGCAGGCTGCTCGCTTATTGTTAAGGTTATAAAGGATTTATTTGCGGCAGAGCTACAGTCTCGCCGCGAAGAAATGTTAGAATCAATGAGGGATGAATTATGAAAAAAACAGTAATTTCGGTAATTGGTAAGGATACCGTTGGCATTACCGCAAAGGTAAGCGCAAAATGCGCCGAGTATAATGTTAATATTATAGATATTACACAATCGGTTTTGCAGGATATGTTTGTAATGGTTATGCTTACCGACATAGAGGGACTTAACTGTCAGTTTAAGGAATTTTCCGAAAATATGGAAAAATTAGGGTTTGAGCTTAATCTCGAAATCCGCGTTATGCACGAGGATATTTTTAACTCTATGCACCGCATTTAACAGAGGTTTTTGATATGCTTAATCTAAACGATATTTTAGAAACAATAAATATGATACGACAGGAAAATCTTGATATCCGCACAATCACAATGGGTATATCCTTGCTTGATTGCGCCGATAGCGATATAGATGCTTCCTGTGAAAAGGTTTACAACAAAATCGTGCGCCTTGCGGGCAATCTTGTTAAAACAGGCTGCGATATCGAGGCTGAATACGGTATACCGATTATTAACAAACGCATATCGGTAACACCTATCGCTATGCTGGTAGCGGTATCGGGCGGCGACCCTGTAAAATATGCGCACGCGCTGCAACGCGCGGCTGATACCGTGGGTGTAAACTTTATCGGCGGATACTCGGCGCTTGTGCAAAAGGGTTTTTCGGCGGGTGACCGAGAGCTTATCAAATCTATCCCCCGTGCTTTAAACGAGACCACAAATATCTGCTCGTCGGTAAACATAGGCTCTACCAAAGCCGGTATTAATATGGACGCTGTAAAGCTTATGGGTGAAATAGTCAAGGAAAGCGCGGAACTTACCGCCGACCGCGACTGCATCGGTCCCGCAAAGCTGGTTGTGTTCTGCAACGCACCCGAGGATAATCCCTTTATGGCGGGCGCCTTTCACGGCGTAGGCGAGTCTGACTGCGTTATACATGTGGGTGTTTCGGGACCGGGCGTTGTTTACTCGGCACTTAAAAAGTGCGACGGTGACCTTGGCGCTGTGGCAGAAACCATCAAGCGCACAGCATTTAAAATTACCCGTGTGGGTCAGCTTGTGGGCAGCGAGGCAGCACGCAGACTTGGTGTTCCATTTGGCATAGTTGACCTGTCCCTTGCCCCCACTCCTGCAGTCGGCGACTCGGTAGCACGAATACTCGAAGAAATGGGTCTTGGCGTCTGCGGCACGCACGGCACCACAGCGGCGCTTGCTATGCTTAACGACGCTGTTAAAAAGGGTGGCGTTATGGCATGCAACTCGGTAGGCGGACTTTCGGGTGCGTTTATACCCGTATCTGAAGACGAGGGTATGATAGCGGCAGCACGAAGCGGCGACCTTAAAATAGAAAAGCTTGAGGCTATGACCGCCGTGTGCTCGGTAGGTCTTGATATGGTAGTAATCCCAGGTGACACACCGTCAGAGGTTATCTCGGCAATTATCGCCGACGAAGCCGCAATCGGTATGGTAAACTCAAAAACCACCGCCGTGCGCGTAATACCCGCTATTGGTAAAAAGGCGGGCGAAGAACTGAACTTTGGCGGACTCCTCGGTGAAGGACCGATAATGGACGTAAACCTAAGCGCCAGCCCCAAAAAGTTTATCGACCGCGGTGGAAGAATACCCGCCCCAATGCAAAGTCTTAAAAACTAACAAAAAGCAGAGCAAAAGGTTACTTCGCATAAAGATGTTTAAAGCCGATAGATTCAAAAACGAATCTATCGGCTTTTTCTATGGTTTTAAACAAACAAGAATGTATGCAAATTCTGTTTCTATACAATCTGATAGTGTTAGACCGGAATTTATAAAACATTCCTTTATATCATCAGGTTTATCGGGATATATCTTGATTTTTCTGTCCCCATAATCTATATACTCGTTTTGATTTTTATCAATTGATAAAATGAAATGTCCTTTGGGTTTTAACAAAGAATATACTTTATTAATACACTCTTGTTTCGCTTGCATGTGCATAAAAGTGTAACGAAGAATCTTTCAACTAAATTATTTTTTCTTTTTAGACCTAAATATCTGCGCTCTGAAAAGAATTATATTCATCACAATAAAGAATGCCGTAAGAATAATAAGGGTGAGCACAGGCTCTTTTGGCGCAAAGGTTGCAAGCAGCATTATGGGAAAACCAAAAACTATTGCGGGGAAATTCTGATAAACCAGATTATCTGCCGCAGGGGTTTTGAAATCACCGTCAACCTCACGCAGCAATATTATGCCTGTACTGGCAGTACCTGTAAGCATACCGTACATAGCAAGAAACTGCTCTTCGGGGTAATCCTTAAAGAGTGTTTTTGCAACTATGCGGTTATAAATGTAGGTTATAACAAGACCCACAACACCCAATATCAGCATAATGCCCCAATAGTTTTCTAAAATGTCAAGTCTTATTGCGGCAATGCCTGCAACAACCATTATATCAAAAAAGAAGTTGCTCGTACGGGTAAGTAAAAAGTTGTTGGTGTAATCTTTTTTAAGAATAGAGGTCTTTTTCAGCAGTTTGATAATCGCCTTTATAAGCGTTGCGGAAAGGACACCAAGCAAAAAGTTAAAGCCGTATACGGTAGATTTCATACCTGGGAGCAATAATCCTAACAGATACATAATCACAAAGGTGAGCGCATACGCCATAAAGATAAGCGCTACCTGTATGGTAAGCTTGTCAACGCTTTCCTGCATTGGTATCTCATTTTCGGACTCTATCTGTTCGTTATTTAATTTATCCTTGTCGCCCGAAATTTTAAGGCTGCCTTTTCTTTTCATTATATTAAGGTGAATTACACCGCCGAAGCTTGCGCTAAGGAAACCAAGCGCCGCTATTACAAGACCAAAGCTTTTGCCGCCTGCAAAGCCGTATTCGGTTTCATAAATATTGCCGTAATTCATTGCCTGACCTGTGCCCTGACCGTAACCAAACGGTAGCAAGACACCTGCCGCCGCAAAGAAATCTTTGATAACAAGCGCTGCAACAATTGTAATGGCAAGGCCCACTACACCCTGTAGCAGATAGGTCGAAACAGTGGTAACACCTGTGTTAAAAATTTCTGTTGTACGCTGTTTGGTAAGCTTTTTATCCGATGTTTTAAGCGCCGAAGCGATAAAGCCGAGCGCAAGAGCGTGATATGTAATTATCTCAAGCGTTGCGGTGCCGTTGCCGCCAAAAATAGCGGTATCAAACATTACGTCACCCGTAATCCACTTGTAAATCGCAGCTACTATAATAAGTATTGTGCCGCCCAGAACCGATGTAGGTATAAGCGAATTTCGCATAAAAGGTATTGCCTTTTTTAATATGTTGCCTGCAAGCAGACTGCCAAGTATTACTGCCACTAAAAGAATTGTGCTCCAGACATTATAATCCCAAAAATTTCCCATTTTCTTCTCCTTTAACCACGTTTTTGTGTCGGTAATAAATATGTACATATTTAAGCGCGTTAAAACGCTTATCGCCCTTTAACTGATAAACCTTGTCCCCGCAATAAATATTTAGCTTGTTTCTGCCCAGCACCGTAACAGCCGCGATTTTGTTAAAGTCAAGCTTTATTTCACTATGCTCGCCCTCGTCAAAAACAACCCTGTCGCCGTAAAGCGAAATTTGTGCATTAGTCTTAAAGGGTACTTTTTTCTTGTTTATAATAACCTCAAAAACGGCCGCCTCATCATGATAGATTGGTGCGGTGGTATATTGATTTATATCTAATTTGTTTATAAAGTCCTTCTGGTAATCATACCAATCGGCAACAAAGCGGAACGGAAATTCACAGTTAATGCCTTTGATTTCTTTGCTTGGTTTATACTCAAACTGTATGCCGCAATTTTTACATTCGCACACGCTACCCGAGCTTTCAAATTTTGAAAGACCGCAAAATGGACAAACATACATTGCGCGTTCAAGATATTCCGCGCGATTTTTATGATAAAACTCACAGTCAGCCACAGCATCATCAACAAAAAGACCGTCTTTAATAATTTTAAAAAGTTCTTCGTCGGTCATATTTTTGTATTCATCGGGCTCGATAACGCGTGACACATAAGAGCGCATTTTACCCTTGCGCACAACATCACTCCAACGCGGCTCGGTACCGTAGCCGCCCTCTATGCGATAGAGCGCTATCGGCAGCTTTAACATACGCGCCAGCGGTGCTATGGCATCATTCATATATTCTGTTCTGCCGCTGTATGTACGGTTACCCTCGGGCGCTATACAGATTGTGCCACCCTCACGCGCTACGCGTATGCACTGCTTTACAGCCTTAACGTCGGTTGTCTGCTTTCTTATGGGTATGGGCGCTACAAGATATCTGATAACCGACGATAACCACCCAAGTGAAAAAATATCTTCGGTAGCAAGATAGTACACAGGACCCTTAACTGACATACCAACAAAAAACTGGTCAAAGGGTGTCTGGTGATTGAGCAGTATAAGATAAGGAGTCTTTTTTTGCTCTTTGAATTTTTCTACGGTTATGCCATATTTAATACGCGCATACGGATATAACACTATGTAGGCAAGATTGCGCACCACTCGATGACGAAACCTTAACCATTTTTTTGCTTTCTTTCTCCCTGCCATCATATACCCCGATATTAAATTATTTTTCTGTTGTTTTATGTTTATTATTATACCATACATATTTGTAAAAATAAAGCAAATATGTGAATGTTATATTAACATATTCACGTTAACACGCAAAAAGACACCTTTCAAAAAGAAAGGTGTCTATAACTTTTTTGCTTTAGTACCCACATCATCCCGAAGTAGTAAGCGCAGAATGCGGCAGACTTTTCGGCGAGTCTGGCGGGTAAGAACATTGCCGCCATTTTTGCGAAAATGTGACTACTAAAATTCTGAAATTGAGAAATTAGATTAACTCGATAATTGCCATTTCAGCAGCGTCGCCACGGCGAGGGCCTGTCTTTGTAATACGTGTGTAGCCACCGTTTACATCTGCATACTTAGGAGCGATTTCGTTGTAAAGCTTTGCAACTACATCTTCCTTAGTAATGAATGCCATTGCCTGACGTTTGCTGTGTAATGTGTTTGTCTTAGCGAGTGTAATATACTTCTCTGCCATTGAACGAACTTCTTTTGCACGTGTAACGGTTGTTTCAATCTTTCCGTTTTCTAAAAGGAAAGTAACCATTGCGCGAAGCATAGCGGTTCTGTGATCGCTGGCTCTTCCAAGTTTACGAGTACCCGGCATTGATATTCACTCCTTTTATTCGTCGTCTTTCTTAAGCGCAAAGCCGAAAGATGCTAATTTTGCAATAACCTCTTCCAAAGACTTGCGGCCTAAGTTTCTGACCTTCATCATATCCATTTCGGACTTATTGATAAGGTCTTCAACAGTATTAATACCTGCACGCTTAAGACAGTTAAAGCTGCGAACCGAAAGGTCAAGCTCATCAATAGTAAGGTCAAGCACCTTTTCTTTAGCGCTGTCAGCCTTTTCTGCCATAATGCTCTGGGTTTCGCTGATACCCTCTGAAAGATTAAGGAACAACTCAAAATGCTCAATAAGGATTTTAGCTGACATAGAAACAGCCTCATCTGCCTTTATAGAACCGTCTGTCCAAACCTCAAGGGTAAGCTTGTTTTTATCAACAACATTGCCTACGCGGGTGTTGTCAACGTTAAAGTTCGCCTTCAAAACCGGAGTGTAGATAGAATCAATCGGAATAACATCGATTACATTCTGAGCCGGCTTATTCTGCTCTGCTGATACGTAACCTCTGCCTCTGTCGAGTGTCATCTCCATATTGAGCTTTGCACCCTCGTCAAGAGTAGCGATATACATATCGGGGTTAAGAATTTCTACCTCTGAGTCAGCCTTGATTGATGCAGCGGTAAGAGTACCGGGACCTTCTGCTTCGATATAAATCTTTTTAGCAGAATCAGCGTGAAGCTTTGTGATAAGTCCTTTAAGGTTAAGAACTATCTCGGTAACATCTTCTTTTACACCTGGAATGGTGGAAAATTCGTGAACAACACCATCAATCTTAACGCTTGTTATTGCAGCACCCGGCAAGGTTGACAGAAGAACTCTTCTGAGGCTGTTGCCAAGTGTAATTGCATAACCGCGCTCAAGCGGTTCCATTACAAATTTACCGTACTTTCCATCTGCTGAAAGTTCAAGAGTTTCAATTCTGGGCTTTTCAATCTCTATCATTTAAAAGCTCCGTTTCTCCGTGTCGCAAATTTTAGAATATATTGTCCCGACACGGTGGACAAAACATAGGATAATAATGTTATTATCTTGAATAGAATTCGACAATAAGCTGCTCTTCAACAGGAGCTTCTATCTGCTCACGTGTGGGAAGGGCAATAACCTTTGCCATAAGTTTTTCACGGTCAACACTGATCCACTCGGGAACAGGGCGAGCACTGTTAGCCTCTACCACTGCCTTGATTTTATCGCTTGACTTAGCCTTTTCGCAGATAGCGATTTCATCGCCTGCTTTAAGACGGTATGAAGCGATATCAACGCGCTTACCGTTAACTTCAAAATGACCGTGGCCTACGAGCTGACGTGCTTCTGCTCTTGAAGAAGCAAAGCCTACTCTGTAAACAACATTGTCAAGACGGCTTTCAAGAATTTTTAAAAGGTTGTCACCGGTAACGCCGGGCTTTCTTTCAGCAACCTCAAAATAATGATGGAACTGACCCTCTTGAACGCCATAAAAACGTCTTGCGGTCTGCTTAGCGCGAAGCTGCAAACCATATTCGGATGACTTCTTTCTACCCTGTCCGTGCTGTCCGGGTGCGTAACCGCGGATGCCTACAGAACATTTTTCAGAATAGCAGCGCTCACCCTTAAGGAACAATTTCTGTCCTTCACGGCGGCAAAGTCTGCAAACTGCACCGGTATATCTTGCCATCTGTTACACCTCCAAATTAGTCAGCAACAAAAGTTGCAATTTGTTTAGTTTATAATTATACGCGTCTTCTCTTGGGAGGACGGCAGCCGTTGTGAGGAATCGGGGTTACGTCTTTAATCATAGAAACCTCAAGACCTACTGACTGCAATGCGCGGATAGCAGCTTCGCGACCAGCGCCAGGTCCTTTAACATAAACCTCAACAGTCTTAAGACCGTGCTCCATAGCAGCCTTTGCAGCCTTTTCAGCAGCGCTCTGTGCTGCGAAAGGAGTAGACTTTTTAGAGCCACGGAAACCGAGTTCACCGGCAGATGCCCAAGAAAGAGCATTACCCTGTGTGTCGGTAATTGTAACTATTGTGTTGTTGAAGGTTGACTGGATATGGGCTGCACCACGTTCAATGTTTTTCTTTTCGCGACGACGACGTGTTGTCGCTCTTTTAGCAGTAGCCATTAAAGTTTACCTCCTACTTATTTCTTCTTGTTTGCTACGGTTCTCTTCGGACCCTTACGAGTACGAGCGTTAGTCTTAGAACGCTGACCTCTTACGGGCAAACCCTTGCGGTGACGAAGACCACGGTAGCTTCCAATTTCAATAAGTCTCTTAATATCCAATGCAACAGTACGACGACGGTCACCCTCTACCTGAAGGTTGTGGTCGATATACTCACGCAGTTTGGAAATATCTTCTTCTGTAAGATCCTTAACGCGCACATCAGGATTAATGCCTGTGTCTGCAAGAATCTTTTTAGATGTTGTAAGACCGATACCGTAAATATAAGTAAGTCCTATTTCAACTCGCTTATTATTAGGAAGGTCAACACCAGCAATACGTGCCATTTATCAAAGCACCTCCATATTTGTTGTTGCGATATCAGGGGTTATTAACCCTGACGCTGCTTGTGCTTGGGGTTTTCACAGATAACCATGATTTTACCCTTACGCTTAATGATTTTGCATTTTTCGCAAATCTTTTTTACAGAAGGTCTGACTTTCATTTGGATTTTACCTCCTTAAAATTTAGGGGTATGATGCTTTCGCATCACACTATTTTACTGTCAATTATTTTGAACGCCAGGTTATGCGTCCCTTTGACAGGTCGTACGGCGACATTTCAACTGTAACCTTATCACCGGGAAGAATGCGTATAAAATTCATACGCAACTTGCCTGAGATATGGGCGAGTATCTGATGTCCGCCTTGAATTTCTACCTTGAACATTGCGTTAGGCATTGCTTCAACAACGGTGCCTTCAAGTTCAATCATATCTGATTTTGACATTACTTTTCCTCCTCATAACCGCAACATTTAAGCGCTTTACGCAACGCGCGGTTTGTTTCAAACTGGTGTGGCTTAAGACTGAAATCAGTAAATTGCAGATGCTTCGGGTTCTTGCGCTTTGGGCGCTCAAGCCGCCGCTCTTTTCCGTCACACACTAACAGATAGTTTTCGGTCTCTGCTACTATTACCATTTTTTTATCCTTGTCTCTGCCCGACCTTGATATTACTATCTTACCTACCATATTGCACCTCAAGGTTTTGTTAAAATTTGAGGACCGTCAGGTGTAATTACTATAGTATGCTCAAAGTGTGCAGACAAAGAACCGTCTTTTGTAAGCACTGTCCAGCCGTCAGGCATAACCTTTACATCATAGTGCCCCGCATTAATCATAGGCTCTATGGCAAGTGTCATACCGGGCATCAGGCGAATTCCTCGCCCGCGAGTGCCAAAATTAGGTACCTCGGGGGCTTCGTGAAGCTCGGTGCCCACGCCGTGACCCACAAATTTGCGGACTACGGAATAACCCCTCTGTTCGACATACTGCTGTATTGCAGCACCGATATCACCTAACCTGCCGCCCGATACTGCCGCAGCGATACCCTCGTAAAGGCTTTCGCGCGTAGTATCCATCAGCCGCTTTGCTTCTGCGGTTACTTCCCCGCAAGCAAAAGTGGCGGCATTGTCGCCGTGATATCCCTCAAACTTAGCACCCAGGTCAATCGACACTATATCGCCAGCCTTGATTACACGCTTTCTTGAGGGTATGCCGTGAATTACCTCGTTGTTGATTGATATACATGCGGTTGCAGGATAGCCCTGATAGTTTTTAAAGTTAGGAACTGCGCCCTGACTTAAAATATATTTTTCGGCTATTCTGTCAAGCTCGGCTGTGGTTACACCCGGCTCTACCGCACTGCCTGCTAATTTTAATGCTTCGGCCGATATTCTGCAAGCTTCTCGCATTATTTTCAGCTCGCGGCCGGTTTTAAGGACTATCATAGCTTATATCTCCGAAAGGGCGGCAAGCACACGAGTTGTGGTGTCTTCAACCTTGTTCTGACCCTCAACATTAATCAGCTTACCCTGCTCTTTATAGTAGCTTTTAAGCGGCTCGGTCTGTTTATGATAGATATCAAGTCTGTCAAGAACAGTATCGGGCTCATCATCCTTACGAATAACAAGCGTGCCGCCGCAAGCGTCACAAACGCCTGTGCTTTTCGGCTTTTTAAACTCGGTATGATAGCTTGCTCCGCACTTTTCACAAACACGTCTGCCTGACATACGCTTTACTATTTCGCGATCACTCACCTCAATTGAGAGCGCCGCATCAATAGCAATGTTCATATTATCAAGCGCTTCCGCCTGCGGAATTGTGCGTGGAAAGCCGTCGAGTATAAAGCCGTTTTGACAATCATCCTGCGCCAGACGTTCCTTAATGATGCCGATTACAACATCATCGGGAACAAGTCTGCCGCTGTCGATATAAGCCTTAGCCTTTAAGCCCATCTCGGTACCGTTTTTAAGAGCAGCACGAATTATGTTGCCGGTAGAGATGGTAGGAATACTGTATTTTTCAGAGATTATCTCTGCCTGTGTGCCTTTTCCGGCACCCGGGGCTCCTAAAAGAACGAGCTTCATACCAATACTCCTTAATCTAAGAATCCCTTATAATGACGCATCATCATCTGAGATTCAAGATTGTTAACTGTGTCAAGTGCAACACCAACCATAATCAGTACCGAAGTACCACCGAGGGATACGTTGATCTGACCAACATTACCGATGATTATAGGAAGGATTGCGATAACGCTTAAGAAAAGCGCACCCATCAAGGTTATTCTTGACAAGATTTTTGAAATAAAATCGGAAGTGGGCTTACCTGGACGAATACCGGGAACCGCGCCGCCGTTTTTACGAAGATTGTTTGCCATTTCTACGGGGTTAAACTGGATTGTTGCATAGAAGTAAGCAAATGCAATAATCATTATAAAGTAAACCACTGCGTAGAAAACACCCTGTGTGCTGAAAAGCGCCAATGCCTTAGCAAAAGAAGTGGTTGTATCATTCATAAAGCTAAGAATCATTGTAGGCAGCATCAGAATTGATGAAGCAAAGATTACGGGCATAACACCTGACATATTAACCTTAATCGGAATATGTGTGTTCTGGCCGCCGTACATCTTGTTACCAACAACACGCTTTGCATACTGAACGGGAATACGGCGTTCTGCGTTGGTCATCCATACGATGAACGCAATAATCGCCAAGAAAGCAATAATAATGCCAATAACTGCAACGTATTGCTTTAGTTCAAAGAAGTATTCCCACAACGCAACGAATGCCTGCGGACCACGAGAAAGAATACCAGCGAAAAGCAGTATCGAAATACCGTTGCCGATACCCTTTACGTCAATCTGCTCACCAAGCCACATTACTACAGCCGAGCCTGCCGCAAAGGTTAAAACAATAACGATTGCCGCAAACCAGATACCCTTTGTTACGCTTAAGCAGTTACTTGCCTTCAGATAGAAGAAGTAAGCAATACCTTGTATAAGCGCGAGTATTACTGTGGTATAGCGTGTGATTGTAGCAAGCTTTTTCTGACCCTCTTCGCCTTCTTTGGAAAGACGCTCGAGGTAAGGAATCGCTACGCAGAGCAACTGAATGATAATCGAAGCATTGATATACGGAGTAATTGACATAGCAAAAATAGCGCCGTATTCAAGACCGCCACCTGTAAGAATTGACAGATAGCTGAAAAAGCTGTTACCATTGGTTGCTGCCGCAATCATATCAGGGTTGATATACGGAACAGGAATGAATGAGCCAATGCGGAAAATTACGATTATAAGAAGGGTGAAAAGAATTTTGTTACGAAGCTCTTTTACCTTCCAAGCATTCTTTAAAGTTTCCAACATTCTCAGATCACCTCTGCCTTTCCGCCAGCAGCGTTGATTTTTTCTGCAGCCGATGCAGAGAATGCGTTAAGGTTAACTGTAAGCTTCTTTGTAAGCTTGCCGTTGCCCAAAACCTTTACAGGCTTGTCAGCCTTTTTAATGATGTTCTTTTCTGCCAAAGCAGCTGCGTCAACGGTAGCGCCATCCTCAAATACCTCGAGGGCTGCTACGTTGATTGCAATCCATTCTTCAGCAAAAATATTGTTAAAGCCACGCTTTGGTACACGTCTCTGAAGTGGCATCTGACCGCCTTCAAAGCCAATTCTCATACCGTGACCGGCACGAGCCTTCTGACCCTTGTGACCCTTTCCGGCTGTTTTACCGTTGCCGGAGCCATGACCTCTGCCTATACGCTTTGACTCTTTTGTAGAGCCTACTGCGGGAGATAATTCATGCAATTTCATTGTTCGCACCTCCTTGCTTAATTAGCGGCTTAACACCGCCGTGTAAAATCCTTTAGCCTTCAATGATCTTAACGAGGTGAGATACCTTGTTTATCTTACCTCTGGTCTGAGCGTTGTCAGGCTGAACCTTAACATCGCCTACCTTGTGAAGACCTAAAGATTCTACGGTTGCGATCTGGTCCTTTTTAGAACCAATTGTGCTCTTTACGAGTTTTACAGTAAGGCCGGCAGCCTTTTTCTTTGTAGCCATAGTGCTGCTCCTCCTTAACCTATAATTTCCTTAACGTCTTTGCCACGAACTGCAGCAACCTGGCTAGCGTCACGAAGAGCTGCAAGGCCTGCAACTGTTGCACGAACTACATTGCACGGATTATTTGAGCGAAGTGCCTTTGTACGAATGTCTTTAATACCAACCATTTCAACAACTGCACGAACTGCGCCGCCGGCGATAACACCGGTACCGGGGCCAGCAGGCTTTAAAAGCACGCGGCCTGCGCCGAATTCACCAATAATTTCGTGAGGGATAGTAGTACCCTTAAGTGAAACCTTAATAAGATTTTTCTTTGCATCTTCGATACCCTTGCGGATAGCGTCCGGAACTTCACCTGCTTTACCGAGACCGTAGCCTACGATACCGTTGCCGTCACCGACAACTACTAAAGCCGAGAATTTCATAATGCGGCCGCCCTTAACGGTCTTAGATACACGATTTATAGCAACTACGCGTTCCTGTAAATCTAATGTTGATGCGTCAATATTTGTAGCCAAAAGTATTTCCTCCTTCTTCTTACTTAGAACTTGAGGCCGCCCTCGCGGGCACCTTCGGCAAGCTCCTTGACACGGCCGTGATAAATGTAACCACCGCGGTCAAAAACAACCTCTGTGATACCTTTAGCAGCAGCGCGTTCAGCGATTAACTGTCCAACCTTGCGTGCGCCTTCGCAGTTGCCACCACTTAAATCGAAATCCTTTTCGTTTGAAGAAGCGGCTGCGAGAGTCACACCGTTTACGTCATCGATAAGCTGGGCATATATATTGCTGTTGGAGCGGAATACATCGAGGCGAGGGCAAGCAGCTGTACCGCTGATCTTTGAACGAACGCGGGCATGGCGCTTAAGTCTTGCCTGATTACTGTTAGGTTTGCTAACCATTTCTTATACACTCCTTTATTACTTCTTAGAGCCCTTAGCGGCCTTACCTTCTTTGCGGCGGATGTGCTCGTCAGAGTACTTGATACCCTTGCCCTTGTAAGGTTCGGGGGGTCTCTTCTTGCGAACATCGGCTGCGAACTGGCCAACCAACTGCTTATCTGCACCGCTGATAACTATCTGGTTAGCAGACGGTACTTCAATGTGAATACCTTCAACCTCAGGCATAATTACCTGATGTGAATAACCCAGGTTCATAACAAGGTTGTTACCCTGTTTCTGAGCACGGTAACCTACGCCGTTGATGTCAAGTGTCTTTGAGTAACCCTCAGATACACCCACTATCATATTAGCGATAAGTGTACGTGTAAGGCCGTGCATTGCACGGTGCTCTTTGTTATCACTGGGGCGGGTAACGATAACTTCGCTTCCCTCAACTGCAACGGTGATGTCTGCGTTATGAGTGTAGCTGAGCTCACCCTTTGCGCCCTTAACGGTAACATTGTTGCCGTCAAGCTTAACCTCAACACCTGCAGGTATTGTAATAGGCTTCTTACCTATACGTGACATAACCTTGCACCTCCTTACCAAACAAATGCAAGCACTTCGCCGCCAACATTGGCTTTGCGCGCTTCTTTGTCTGTCATAATTCCTTTAGAGGTGGAAAGGATTGCGATACCAAGGCCTTTCATAACCTTAGGCATATCCTCTACATTTGTGTAGATGCGCAGACCGGGCTTTGATACACGGCGAATGCCTGTAATGGTCTGTGCTTTGTTCTGGCCGTACTTCAAAACAATGTGAATTACGCCCTGCTTACCGTCTTCTTCGACGGTGAAGCTGCTGATGTAACCCTCGTCAAGCAAAATCTGGGCAATTGCCTTTTTTACTTTGGACGCCGGTACATCTACCGAATCGTGTTTTGCTGCAGATGCATTACGAATTCTCGTAAGCATATCAGCTATTGTATCGGTGATTTGCATACCGTAAACCTCCTTAAGCTATTCTCGCCTTACCAGCTTGCCTTCTTAACTCCGGGGATCTCGCCCTTGTAAGCGAGCTCTCTGAAGCATATACGGCAGATGCCGTACTTGCGAAGATAAGCATGGGGGCGGCCACAGATTTTGCATCTGTTGTATTCTCTTGTAGAAAACTTAGCGGGACGAGCCTGCTTAACTTTCATAGATGTTTTAGCCATAATTCCTTACTCCTTACTTCGCAAACGGAGCGCCCATAAGTGTTAAAAGCTCACGAGCCTCTTCATCTGTCTTGGCGGTAGTTACGAACATAATGTCCATACCACGTACCTTGTCGATTTTATCATATTCAATTTCAGGGAAGATCAACTGTTCTTTAACGCCCATAGCGTAGTTGCCGCGGCCGTCAAAAGAGTTGGGGTTGATGCCTCTGAAGTCACGCACGCGGGGAAGCGCTGCGTTGAAGAGTCTGTCGACAAATTCATACATTCTCTCACCGCGAAGTGTAACCTTTGCGCCGATTACCATGCCTGCACGAAGTTTGAAGTTCGCAACAGACTTTTTAGCGCGGCAGGGAACTGCCTTCTGACCGGTGATGAGTCCTAAATCTGCGATTGCTGCATCAATAACCTTTGAGTTAGTGATTGCATCACCGCAGCCTACATTGATAACAACCTTTTCGAGCTTCGGAATCTGCATGACGCTCTTATAGCCAAATTTGGTCATCAATGCAGGAGCAACCGAATTTTTATATTCGTTTCCAAGCGTTGACATAAGTCATGTCCTCCTTATCTCTTAAAAAGTTTCTCCGCATTTTTTACAAACGCGATTTTTTTAGCCGTCCTCGTTGATTTTTGTACCAACGCGTGTAGGCTTGTTACATTTGGGGCAAACTACCTGCACTTTGCAAGCGTAGATAGCGCTCTCTGTTTCAATAATGCCCGAAGGATCGCCGGCCTTGCGAGGCTTAACGTGCTTCTTAACCTTGTTAAGACCTTCAACAATAACCTTACCTTCACTGGGGCTAACCTCAAGAACCTTACCGGTCTTCTTGCGGTCCTTTGCGTCTCCTGTAAGGAGAACTACAGTATCGCCGGTTTTAATGTGAAGCTTACTCATATTCAATTTACCTCCCATTAAAGTACTTCCGGAGCAAGAGAAAGAATCTTTGTATAGTCTTTCTCACGAAGCTCACGGGCTACCGGTCCAAAAATACGGGTACCACGGGGGTTCTTATCCTCACGGATAATTACAGCCGCATTTTCGTCAAATCTAATGTATGTGCCATCATTACGGCGAAGACCTTTTGCAGAACGAACTACAACAGCCTTTACAACATCGCCCTTCTTAACTGTACCGCCGGGTGCAGCCTTTTTAACAGAAGCAACGATAACATCACCGATGTTGGCATACCTCCTTTTGGAGCCTCCAAGAACACGGATGCACATAATTTCTTTAGCACCGGTGTTGTCGGCTACCTTGAGGTAACTCTGTTGTTGTATCACAGTGGTTTCCTCCCTTTTGACTACTTAGCCTTTTCGATTATTTCAGCTACGCGCCATCTCTTATCCATAGAGAGAGGACGAGTTTCCAAAATGAGTACTCTGTCGCCAACGCCACAAGAGTTGTTCTCATCATGAGCCTTTAATCTGATAGTGTTTTTGATAATCTTCTGATAGAGTGGGTGCTTAACGTTGTCTTCGATAGCAACTACAACGGTTTTGTCCATTTTGTCGCTTACAACACGACCTACTCTTGTTTTACGAAGGTTTCTTTCGCTCATTCCAGTTTACCTCCCTTAAGCGTTAGCGCTGTCTTTAAGTTCTGCTTCGCGGATGATGGTCTGTACGCGAGCGATGTCTTTCTTGACAGCTGTAATGCGCATGGGGTTGTCGAGCTGGTTAATGGCGTGCTGGAAACGCAGCTTGTAAAGTTCGTCCTTTAAATCAGCAAGCTTTTCATTAAGCTCTGCAACTGATAATTCTCTGATTTCCTTTGCATTCATTACTGCTCACCACCCATCTCTTTGGTTACAAACTTACATTTAATAGGAAGCTTGTTTGCTGCAAGACGCATAGCCTCGCGAGCGAGTTCCTCAGATACGCCGCCGATTTCGAACATTACGCGACCGGGCTTAACAACTGCTACCCAATATTCGGGTGAGCCTTTACCTGAACCCATTCGGGTTTCAGCAGGCTTTTCAGTGATTGGCTTATCAGGGAATATTTTAATCCAAACCTTACCGCCACGCTTGATATAACGTGTCATAGCAATACGGGCAGCTTCTATCTGGTTTGAGGTGATCCACGCAGGCTCTGTTGCCTGAAGACCGAAATCACCATGTGTTACGGTTGTACCGCGGGATGCAGCACCGGTCAAACGACCGCGCTGAACACGACGGTATTTAACACGCTTAGGCATTAACATTAGCGTGAACCTCCTTGTCTTTTATTTGTGCGGCGATTTTCGTTAAGAACTTCGCCCTTGTAGATCCAAACCTTAACACCGATTATACCGTAGGTTGTGTTAGCCTCAGCAAAACCGTAGTCAATGTCTGCTCTGAGTGTCTGAAGCGGAATTGTACCTTCGTGGTACTGTTCGCTTCTTGCGATTTCAGCGCCGCCAAGACGACCTGAAACCTGAGTTTTGATACCCTTAACGCCAAGGCGCATTGCTCTGCCAATTGAGAGCTTCATAGCGCGGCGGAAGGATACACGCTTTTCAAGCTGTGCTGCGATGTTTTCTGCAACCAACTGTGCGTTTGCATCGGGGCTCTTTATCTCAACGATGTTTACGATAACGGGCTTGCCGAGCATTTTTTCGCAAGTAGCCTTAAGCTTTTCGATTTCAGCGCCGTTGCGGCCGATAACCATACCAGGCTTTGCGCAGTGGATGTGCAATCTTACACGCTTGTCGTCACGTTCGATTTCGATTTTAGCAATACCTGCAGTGAAAAGTGTTTTCTTGAGGTATTTACGGAGGTTGTAGTCCTCAACCAATGTATCACCAAAGGTGCTGTCATTGGCAAACCAACGTGAGTCCCAGTTTTTAATAATACCTACACGGTAACCGTGCGGATTAACTTTCTGACCCATAACTTAAACCTCCCTTTCTTAATTCTCACGTTCTTTAAGAACGATTGTCATATGGCTTGTTCTCTTTAAGATGCGGTGTGCACGGCCGTGATCCTTCGGACGGATTCTCTTAAGAATCGGACCGGGGCATACGAGGCACTCTGCAACGTAAAGACGCGCCATATCCATATTTTTCATTTCGGCATTTGCCATTGCTGAATGGAGCAGCTTCTCTAAATATTCACAAGCGGATTTAGGAGTGAATTTGAGTATAGCCATAGCTTTTTCAGCATCTTGATTGCGGATAAGATCCATAACAATCTTCACCTTACGGGGTGAAATACGGGCGTATTTAAGTGTTGCCCTTGCTTCCATAGTTAACTCTCCTTTCGGCCGCTTACTTACCGGTAGTTTTCGCACCGGCGTGACCTCTGAATGTTCTTGTAGGTGCAAACTCACCGAGCTTGTGACCAACCATATCCTCAGTTACATATACGGGCACGTGCTTGCGACCGTCATGAACTGCAAAAGTATGACCGACGAAATCGGGGAATATGGTGGATGAACGGCTCCAAGTTTTAAGCACGCGCTTTTCACCGGCTTCATTCATTTCTTGAACTCTTTTGAACAACACGGGTTGCACATAAGGTCCTTTTTTAACGCTTCTTCCCATTATGAATTCTCCTTTCGTCGCATTACTTACGTCGTTTTACGATATACTTATCGCTAGCCTTATTCTTCTTACGGGTCTTGTAGCCCAATGTGGGTTTACCCCAAGGTGTAACAGGGCCTGGACGACCGATTGGTGATTTACCTTCACCACCACCGTGGGGGTGATCGCAGGGGTTCATTACAGAACCGCGAACGGTAGGTCTCCAACCCATGTGGCGCTTACGACCTGCTTTACCGTAGTTAACGTTAGCGTGCTCGGGATTTGATACAACACCAACGGTTGCCATACATTTCTCAGGTACGTTACGAAGTTCGCCAGATGGCAAACGAAGAAGTGCCATACCGTTTTCCTTAGCCATAAGCTGAGCCATGTTACCGGCACTGCGTGCAAGCTGCGCGCCCTTGCCTGGGTAAAGCTCAACGTTGTGAAGGAATGTACCTA
>JAFTTE010000031.1 GCA_017466905.1 Clostridia bacterium
CCCCGAAAGCAGCGTCACTAAGCCTACAGCAATGATGCTAATCAGTATGCCGTCAAAAATAGCAGCGATAATTCTTTTACCAAAGCCGGCTTTTTGTAAATTTATCATATCAATTTGCCTCTCATTATATCAGACGCGCAGCTTATCGCGGATTTCTTTAACAGCCTGTTCGCTATTTTCAAACATTACGGTATAGTCGCATACCTTTGCGTTGCGCATTTCATTCTCAATTGCCAGAAGTCTGTTGGCTTTATCTTCTATACTGCAATTTTTTTCAAGTATTGCGGTAATCAAATCTTTTTTATAGCGCTTGACATAAACTGTAATCACATGGGGGAAAAGGGTTTTAAGCGCCATTGCCCCACAAATATCCATAACGGTTATAATATGCTTGCCGCTGTTCAATATTCTCTCAACATCCGCTTTGCGAGAGCCATAGGAATGATGGGCATAGGTTGTTGCCTCAAAAAATTCGCCACGGTCAGACATAGAGCGGAACTCTGCCTCAGAAACATAATGATAATTTACGGCATCCTTGTTGGTGGTATAACTGACAAGCTTTTGGAAAGAATCGGTCACGCTTAAAAGCTCTTTTGCGATTTCATTTTTTCCGCTGCCCGAAGGTCCTACCAGCACAACAATACCGGGTTCGTCAAGCGACAACTGCTCCGAGCTTGTGCTATAACTGTTTGCAATGACCTCTACAAGTTTTAAAAACTCATCATAGTTGTTCACGGCCATAATACCGGTAGCTTCGTGGTTCCAAGGACGGCGCATCAAAACCGGATAAGCCGCATTTGATTTGAGTATGTTGTGCATACCGTCATCAAACAAAATATCCACATCAATTTTATCCTTGCGCGAGCCCATCAGGATGTGGTCGCGCGGGATTTCGGGAAACACCTCTAAAATGCGCTGAAAGCGTTGACTCATATATTCGGGCCACACAGCTGTAGAGATAAAAATTTCCGTCATCTGTGACAGCTTTTGAACAAACTCCTGAGCGCCCTTAATAGGCGGTTGAGAAGAAATAAACTCGGGACTGTCCATAAATTCAAAAATCACATCAGCTCGGGTGCCTGTTCTTCCCCAACGGTTTACTTCGTGGATAGTAAGCGGCGGTTGGAATTTATATTTTTCGTTAGCCAGACGTATTGCGTATGGCACACATTCAAGCAGAAGGTCATCCACATCCAACGCTGTGGAAAGTCGAAAGCTTCTGTTCATATATTAAATCACTCTCTGTTTTTTATGTTCACATAATCATTATACACTATCGATTATATAATACCATATTCATACTATAGAACGCAAGTTAAATTTAAAAAAATTATGCAAAATTCTGTCGACTCCTACAAACCCCTTGTTATTATGCCGCTTTGGTTGTATAATTACCTTATTAGATATTATTGATTGCTATTTTAACAAGGTGATTTGTTGTGAAAAAATTTATAAAACGCTTATTTGTATGCCTTTTAGCATTACTCGTTCTGTTTTGCGGTTGCAGCTGCGGGCAATCGGGTTGCAGAAAGCATAAAGACGACGACAGCAACGGTGTTTGCGACAAGTGCTTTAATTCGGTTTTTATTTATTTTGATTTTTACGCCTTGGGCGACCTTGCAAACAAATCGGCGGATAATGACAAACTGACAAATTATTTCAAATATGTAAACCAAAACGACCAGAATACGGTGCTGCTGTCTACCGGCAATATGTGGAATACCGCAGATTCTGCCGTTGCTTTCTGGATGAACGAATCAAACTTTGCCGCTATGACACCAGGTATTGGTGAATTTAATCTTGGCAAGGATAGTATAAAGACAAACACTGAATTGGCCGAATTCCCTTTGCTTGCAATCAATGTTTATGACCGTGACGATGACCGCATTGCCGACTTTTGCGCGCCCTCTACCGTTATAGAAAGCGATGGAATAAAAATCGGCATTATCGGCGCTGTAGGTGATTACTATTCATCCATTGCCGAAAAATACGACGATATTTATTTTAAAACAGGTGCCGACCTTACCGAGCTTGTAAAGGATGAGGCTGATCGTCTGCACAAAAAGGGCGCTGACTTTATTGTGTATATGCTACACATCGGCAAGGAATACAGCGAAGCTTATTATGACCAATCCCTCTCTGACGGTTATGTTGATCTTGTGTTTGAAGGAAACACAAATCAGTCTTATAAACACGAGGATGTTCACGGCGTATATCATTTGCAAAGCAATGAGGGTAGCGCAGTTGGTATCTCTCACGCAGAGGTTGCATTCAACACTGTAACCGACACCACTGCCGTACGTATGACCGAGCTTGTATCACAAGAGGTATATACTCAGGTAGAATACATCCCGCAAGAACAAGAAACTACGCAAAATTCTAATGGTAATGACAACCAAGAAAACAGCAATACAACCGACAAACCACAAAGTGCGGACGGTTGCAAAAAGCACACCGACACCGACAGCAACGGCATTTGCGACAAATGCTCAAATTCGGTTATTGTATACATAGATTTTTATTCCATAAATGACCTGCACGGCAAGCTTGCAGATGCCGACAGCCATGTCGGCGTGGACGAGCTGACTACATATCTTAAAAATGCGCGCAAAACCGACGAAAACGCAATTTTTCTTTCAACCGGCGATATGTGGCAGGGCAGCTCTGAATCAAATATGACCAAAGGGCTTATAATGACCGATTGGATGAACGAGCTTGACTTTGCAGCGATGGCAATCGGCAATCACGAATACGACTGGGGCGAGGAATATATTGAGGATAACGACGATTTTGCCGAATTTCCCTTCCTTGCAATAAACATTTATGATCGGGAAACAAACAAGCTTGTCGATTATTGTGAACCTTCTGTGGTGGTAGAGACCGACGGGCTGCAGATTGGTATTATAGGCGCTATAGGCGACTGTTATTCTTCTATTGCGGTTGACAAATGCGAGGATGTGTATTTTAAGGTTGGCAGTCAATTAACAAGCCTTGTCAAAGCAGAGGCCGAGCGCCTTAGAAAAGACGGTGTAGATTTTATTGTGTATATGCTGCACGATGGTTACGGCAACACCAATCTCAGTTCTGTCCAGCAGATAAGCTCTTCGCAAATAGCCTCTTATTATGACACTTCCCTTTCCGACGGATATGTTGACCTTGTGTTTGAGGGACACACTCATCAGGGCTATCGCCTGCAGGATGAATACGGTGTGTATCATCTACAAAACCGCGGCGACAATAAGGGCGGTATATCTCACGCCGAGGTTGCTATCAACACCGTTACCGAGCAGTCCTCTGTTGCCACAGTCGAACTGATTTCTACAACCGAGTATCAGAACCTTGCCGACGACCCGATTGTAGAGCAGCTTTTAGATAAATACGAGCAACAAATTTTACCATCAAACGAGGTTTTAGGCTACAACAGCAATCGCCGCAGCAGCAGCTATATGCAACAGCTTGTAGCTAATCTGTATTATGAAACGGGTATGAAGGAGTGGGGCGACAAATATGACATTGCGCTCGGCGGCGGATTTATGTCAGTACGAAGTCCTTATAACCTGTCCTCGGGCGACGTAACCTATGCCGACCTGCAGTCACTTTTCCCCTTTGACAATCAGCTGACACTCTGCTCGGTAAAGGGACGCGACTTAAAATCCAAGTTTTTTGAAACAAATAACGACCGCTACTTTATCTGCTACGGGGATTACGGTGAGAGCGTGCGGCAAAACATAGATATGAACGCTACATACTATATCGTGGTAGACAGCTATACCGCTTACTACGCACCAAACAATCTAACGGTGGTCGAGGAATACGACCCCAACATCTTTGCGCGAGATATGCTTGCAGATTACATTAAAAGCGGCGGATTATCATAAACATAAAAAAACACAACAGCTTTTAAAACTGTTGTGTTTTTTATTGTTATATATTTATCCTGCATACCAGGTGGAAAGCGCACCATCGATAAGCTCAGCTATTTCCGCCTCGCGGCTTAAGTCATCAAATTGATAAGCATACAAGCGCGCAAATGTGATTCCTCCGTCCTGCCAGGCATACGGAATATCAAAAATATACTTTCTGTCGCTTTCCTTATCGTACACAACCAATGTTGCATCACCGGAAATAAATTCGTCGTCTTCGATCGCTCTGCCAATAGTAAATTGTTCGATTTCCAATACATCCTCAAACAATGCGTTCATTTCATTACACCATTGTTTCTCCGATTCGGAACGATCTTTTGTGCGAAAGCCTATCTCTTTAACCGCCCTTTTATAATTTCCCTGTTTAATAAAAAATGCTGCTTTTCTTGCCTTTTTCTCGCTTTTTGCCGCCGATAGCGAATATCCATCTCCGCGTGCTTCAGCAATTATCTGAGAGCTATAAACTATGCTGTAAGCAATACCCCAAATAACCGTAATGGCGGCAAGTATCATACACAAAACAGAAATTTGCATACGTTTTTTGATTTCGCGCTCACGGTCAGAAAGCATACCAAGCATATTCTCATTTGCAATTTCAAGTGTCTGCTCTGCGGCAATGCGCTCACCACTCAACAGCTCGTTTACGGATATATCAAGTGACTCGCACAAGGGCTTTATGAGTGATATATCTGGCAGTCCCCTGCCATTTTCCCACTTTGAAACAGCGCGGTCGGTAACACCCAAGCGGGTAGCCAAATCAAGCTGTGTCATATTTTTCTCTTTGCGAAGCTCTGCTATAAATTTACCTGTTTTAATCTGGTCCATTTCGCCACCGCCTTTCGCAAGCAATTATATTGCACCGCTTTAATTTTGTAAACAAACGAAGCGTAGAGTTGCAATTCTTATATCATTTCAAATAAAAAATTTAATAATTATCCATTAGCGAATGATAAAATTCTGCGTAATCCTTGCGATCTTGGTTGGTAAATTCAATCGCTTCACGCGGATGGCGGTTAAGCAGACCTGTGCAGAAATATTGTAAATCATATCCCCATACAACGCCCTGCTCGCGAAGAGCGGGCATATACTTTTCAATAAACTGTAAAATGCCGTAAAGGTTGTATTTTGGATTCTTAAGAAAACCGATAAGCAGCTCAGACGCGCAATTACCTGCCCCTCGTCCCATACCCTGAACGGTAACATCAAGGTATGATACACCGTACGACAGGGTTTCTATTGTATTTGCAAAAGCAAGATTTTGGTTGTTGTGCGCGTGAAAGCCTACTTTTTTATTGGTGTTTTCAACCGCATTGATATATTTACACGTAAGCTCACAAGCATTTTCAGGATATAGCGAGCCATAGCTGTCTACAAGATAGATAACATCTACATTTGTTTTAGCCAGCATTTGCAGTGACTGGTCAATCTGATTAGCGCCTGCCTGCGATACCGCCATAATGTTGCAGGCGGTTTCATAACCCAAAGCGTGAAAGTGCTCAATCATTTCGATAGCGGCGGGAATCTGGTGTATATAGCAGGCGACACGCACCATATCTATCACGCTTTCACTCTTGGGCAAAAAATCGGTTTTGTAGTCACAGCGACCAACGTCTGCCATAACCGATATTTTTAAGCTTGTATCGTTGTTGCCGACAATAGCTCGGATATCCTCTTCTTTACAGAATTTCCACTTGCCGAAATCGCTTTCGCTGAACATATTTCTGCTGGCCTTATAGCCAAATTCCATATAGTCGATACCGCTCTTTACATTTGTTTCATAAAGAGCTTTAACAAACTCATCAGAAAACTCAAAATTATTGCACAGTCCTCCGTCGCGGATGGTTGCATCTAAAACCTTGATGTCATCTCTGACATCCATCAAATTACCTTTTCTTAAATTCATTTTTACATCTCCATAGGGCAAAACTTAACGATAATATCAAAATTAACACGATATGCCCGATTTGTCAATGATTTTTATGGCTTGTTATGTTCTAAAAAATGGTTTATAATATCTATAAATTACGACAAGGTGGTGACATAAGGGTTGAAACTGATAATCGGCTGTCTTAATTCAAAATATATTCACGCGTCTTTATCGCCGTGGTGTATTCTTGCGGGTGTGCGTGAGTTTTCAAAAAGTGATGTAAATGCAAGCGTGGCCGAAAGCACAATAAATGCTGACCTTGATGGATTTGTGCATGACATTCCCAAAGCCGATGTTTACGCCTTTTCGTGTTATATCTGGAACATAGAGAAAACCCTTTATGTCTGCAGAAAATTAAAGAAAACCTATAAGTGTAAAATTGTTCTTGGCGGACCCGAGGTTGCCTACCGAGCAAAAGACATTTTGCAACAATATGATTACATAGATTTTGTATTGTCGGGCGAGGGGGAATTTAATTTTCCAAAGCTTGTTGATGCCATAAATTTATCATTGCCCTTTGATACGGTTGACGGATTAACCTACCGCGAAAACGGAGTTGTTTTATCGGTGCCAGAGGCACAATACACCGCAACACCGCCAAACCCATACACACAAGAATTTTTTGATGCCTTGCGCGGTAGAATTTGTTATATCGAAACCAGCCGCGGCTGTCCTTACCGTTGCGCGTTTTGCCTGTCGGGCAGATGCTCGAGCCTCAGATTTTTTGATATTCAAGCGGTAAAAGAAAATATTTTACTGTTAGCAAACAGCGGAACCAGAACGGTTAAATTTGTTGACCGCACCTTTAACGCAAATTATCGCCGCGCAAACGAGATTTTAAACTTTATTAAAGATAACTACGGCAACAAAATACCGCAGGGTGTCTGCTTTCATTTTGAAATTGCGGGGGATATTTTAACCGAAGAAACGCTAAACGTTTTATCGGGGCTGCCCATGGGCGCCGTACAGCTTGAAATTGGTATGCAGTCTTTTAATGAAGAAACCCTGCGGCTTATAAACCGCAAAACCGATACGCAAAAACTTATAAAGAATATAAAAACACTTTTAAGTTTTCAGAATATGCATATCCACATTGACCTTATCGCAGGGCTTACGGGTGAGGATTTGCAAAGCTTTAAGAACAGCTTTAACATAGGCTATACTCTACACGCCCATATGCTGCAGATGGGATTTTTAAAACTGCTTTACGGCTCTGATATGCGCGAAAACCGCGATAAATACCCGTGCGAGTATAGCGACAAGCCGCCATATGAGGTAACAAGCACCCCGTGGCTTACAGAAAGCGAAATTCTGGCACTAAAAAACTGTGAGGATGCGCTCGAGCGACTTTATAACAGCGGCAGATTTTTGCTGACATTAGATTTCTTGACACAAGAAGTCGGCATAGAGCCGTTCCAATTGTTTTTTGACTTTGGCAACGCAGTAAATGGTAACAAGTTAAGCCTTTCGCTGTATGCCGAAAAACTTTTTGAATTTTATAAAGATAAATGTGATAGCGAGATTTTGCGCGAAAAAATTGTCTGTGATCTGCTGAGTTGCGGTGCAGAAAAGCATATACCAAACAGCCTTAAAATAAACGACCCGCTTTACAAAAAAGTAAAAAGCGAATTGTCGGAACAAATGGGCACCAACTTTAGTTTTGCCCTGCTTTATAAATCAGGCAAAATTTTTGCTGTAACTCAAAGCGAACCCAAAGACCTTTTCGGTAGGAAAAAGGGCAAGTATTTTGAGTTGGGAACATAAAAGAAAAACCACCCTAATGGGTGGTTTTGTTATATAACATATAATGTTATGGATTTTCTAAAATCATACATAGCACCGTAAGAAAAATTGAAAATCCACAAGTTAGGAATGGTAAAAACTGTATTAAAAAAGAAAATGTGAACTTTTCTTTTTTTCGCATAACGACAGATAAAACAATTCCGACAATGCTGAAAATCGGAGTGGCAACAAGCAGTATGCAAGCTATTAATTGAAGCACCAACCAAACAGACTCGTTATTACCAGACAAAGCCGTCAAGAACATCAGACCAAAAACAGACACAAACCACGAACAAACCGCATATAAAACAGAAAGAATAACATTGCTTGTAATGCAGATTATTTGTTGTTTTTTCATATACTGCCACCGCCTTCTAATTTATTGTAGCACAAAAAAAGAAAAAGAGCAAGGCAAAGCCTTGCGTATATATCCGTGCCGAAGGCAGACCGAAACTTTTCTTTCTTATCTATTATCTTTTATCTGGAAACGACAATTTTAGAGAGGAGAGAAAAGTGAATAGAGAAAAGTTAAAAGAACAAAAAGAAACGACAATCTTCTATCGAAAATTGTCGTTTCTTTTTGGTGGACCCGAAGGGGCTCGAACCCTCGACCTTACGGATGCGAACCGTACGCTCTCCCAGCTGAGCTACGGGCCCATTTTTTACAATTATATCACAGGCGATAAAAATTGCAAGCAATTATCATACTTTGAGCCATAGCGATAATTTGGACGGGATTCGAAGTTTCGCGACGCAACCATGTTTATTAGATTTATAGTTAATTAAGTTTTAATGGGATATACTCTGCGCTGCTTGATTTTTTGACCTATGTGTTCAAACTCCTACATATTTAAAATGAAATATTTTTCTTACGAAAAATATGAAATAATTCACTATCGTGAATTGTGAAATTTTCTGCTTATGCAGACAAGTGAAATAAAATTAGCATCTTAATATTTGAGAAGCAAATATTTCATAGCTAAGCTATTTAATATTACTAAG
>JAFTTE010000003.1 GCA_017466905.1 Clostridia bacterium
TCAAGAACCTTTGTTGCTTCAAGTGTTACGTCAACGCTTGCTGCGGTATAAGTGTTTTCAAATACGATTGTATTGGCGGTAGAGCCTGTAACAACTGTACCGTCTACCTTAACCTCTGCTTCAAGTTGACCTTCGCCATTATCAGTTACAACTATTGTTACTGCATATCTGGTAGTATCAATCTTAACACCGTTTCCGTCCACTTCGTCTTCGTATACAACATAGTTGTAGGTATCAGCCTTGTCGAAGGTAAGTTTTTCAAATGTAATTTTACCTGTGCCGTCCGGCTGTAATACAAGCGCTACATCGTCCTGCTCAACCACTTCTTTATCGGCATTATAAAGGTCAAATTTGAATTCACCGTCAACGAGGTCACGGCCTATGATAGTCTTGGTGGCTTCAAGGGTTACGTCTACGCTTGCTGCTGTGTATTCATTCTCAAACGTAATTGCATTAGCGGTAGAGCCTGTAACGGTTGTGCCGCCCACCTTAACCTCGGCTACGAGATTGCCTTCGCCATCATCGGTAACCAGTATCGTTACGTTGTACTGTGTTTTATCAACTGTAACACCATTGCCGTCAGTCTCGTTTTCATATACTACATAGTTATACGTGCCAACAGTGTCAAATGTGAGTTTATCAAACACTACGTTGCCGTTAGCATCGTTGGTAGCGTCGTTCTGAACTACTGTGTCATTGTCAACGTCTTTAAGCGCGAAATTAAATTCGCCATCAACAAGGTTGCGTCCATCAATGTTTTTGGTAGCTTCAAGCACTACGTCAACATCTTCGGTGGTATAAATGTTTGTAACGTCTACAACCGCTACTCCATTGTTAACGTTTGCAATATTTGTTGTTGCGCTTATGGTGCCGTCAAGATTATCCTTAACCGTTACAGTAACGGGGATATCCTGCGCGTAGGTGATGCCGCCAAGACCGGTATTGGTTTCTTTGATTACGTAGTTGATAACCTTGTCGTTTTGATAATCAACACCATCTGCGTTATAAGCGAATACAAACTGTGCCATACCGTTTTCATCGGTAGTATAAAGTGGGCTTACCAGGTTGCCGTTTTCATCATAAAAACCAAACTCAAATCCTTCGGGACTATATGTGATACCATTTGGTGTATCAACAGTCTTCTGAATCTGAATATAAACTTCTGCAATACCGCTTGCTTTATAGGTGTTTACAAATTTCTGTGCATCTACTGTATAAGCGTTACCGCTATCAGTAACAGTTGTGTGATTAGCATTTGTAACCGCTGCGATTTCAAGTTTACCATCGGTATCGGTAACAACGATATCAAAATCTCGGGTAGCGGTATCATAGGTAACTCCAAGTGTATTAGCAGGAACTATTTCTCTTATCGAGAAGTGATAGGTACCAACCTCATCAAAACTTTCGGCTTTAATAAGATTTGTAAGAGTTGCACCAAATGCACCGTCACTATTTACTGTTTCACGGCCAAGTTCTACATACTGTGCAGCAGTTGGCTCATAACGATAAAGCGCAAATGTGAATTCATCGTTGTTCCATGGTCTGCCTGTAAACTCTTTTGAAGCTTCTATTGTAATGTCGGCAGAAACTGCATCGGGGTTATAATCATTAACAAACGCGTAAACCACGTTACTGTTTGTCTGTATTGTTGTGTTTGCAGGTGTTATTGTGTTTGCAGTATCAAGAACGAAGCCTGCAGGCATATCATTCACATCTTCGCTTACAACTGCCGACCAGTCTTCTTTTACCTCAATAACAATCGCCTGGTTGCCGTGAAGTTTAACGTCTTCAATCTTATTGTTTACTACGTTAAGGGTAAATGTCTGATCGGGCGCGGTTGAATAATGTGCATTAACCTGCGCATCAGGATAGGTCTCGCTGCCCTTACTTAACGTAATGTCAAACTTAAATGTGTGAGTATTAATGCTATCAGGTGTAGTTG
Source organism: Clostridia bacterium (assembly GCA_017466905.1). Lineage (GTDB taxonomy): Bacteria > Bacillota > Clostridia > Oscillospirales > Acutalibacteraceae > UBA737. Next base: position 1,943 of record JAFTTE010000003.1, read on the forward strand.
CAAAAGGATGTGTAACACGCTTTGCAATTACAAGATTGCCGCTTTCACTTAACGCGTTTACAAACTGTACGTCTGCAAGGTGATTTGCTGTTATGGTACCGTTTGTATTGGTACTTGATTTTACTTTGTAGTCAGCGCCTGAAGGAATTTCTTCTTCAACGGTGTAGGCAAGACCTGCGTCAACGCCTACTATATAAGCGCTCCAACCAGCCTTTAGTTTTACGGTGCCTTCACCATCTGAATTAAGTGCTATTGTTCCTTTGGCATCGGCAAAAACGCCGTTTTCATCACGATAAACAACCTCATAGGTGTTTGCTGCGTCACCGATTTTTACTTTAAATGTAAACTCAGAGGTCACACCGGTAAGTGTTTCGTCAACGCTCTTGGTAATTCTGATACCTGTAACGGGTGTTACGGTAAGTTTACCGTTATTACCAAGAATGGCGTCAGCATAATAATGTGTACCCTCGATATGCTCTACCGTTGGGAAATATGAGTAAGCGAGTGTACCTGTTTCATTTGATGCCTTCAGAGTTTCAATTTCATCATATACGCGATGAATTGTTTCTTTGCGTATATTCCAACCACCGTTGGTTTCACTCTTGTCGACACGGCCAAGCGCTGTGTCAGATATTCTTTCATATATCTTTTTATGAACAGCTTCTTTTCCGTTACCTGTAAGTTCGAACACGTTTATTTGACGGAAATACTCGTTGCCATCATCCGCTACGGGTTTTGTATCTGATGAATACTTAACGTAGTCGCTACCCTGTTTTACATACACTGGGGTAGGCTCTGCGTAATAATAACGCTCGTTAGCATAGTTTGGCTCAAAGTATGCTATTGTATTTATAGCTTCGGTAGGAGCAACATAATCGGTATCTGTATTGTTCTTGTGATCAAACTGATTTACACTATACTCATTGGTATAGAATACGTATTTACCGTCTGCTGTGCGGTTATTTTCACCTAAAGCCTCTTCAATGTTATACTCGTTTATATCATCACGAAGGCCAACCTCAAACAACAATCTAAGAGGCTCTGCATCATTTATGGTCATTTCAATGTTTTTAGCATCATCGTAACCTGTGCCCTCGAGTTCTACGTCGTAGGTAACAACAGGTATCAAGGAAGCCGGTATACGATAAATAATCTGTGAATGACCAGGCATAATAACGTCGGTATCTTCGTGACCAAATCTATCCTGAGGTACTATTTCAGTATGCACCTGAATTGACACATACATAAGGTTGCTTTCATTAAGTCCATCAGAGATTTCGCCTAACATACCATAAGATTTATTGATGTATGCCGCATTGTCAGGCATCTGAGAATAGGTATGTGACTCATCCCAGAAACCGATATAATTACCGTCTTTATCAGCATACCAACCAATATAGTTAGAATAGTTATTCTCATCGGTATAACTTAACTGACCATGCTCGTAAGCAAGTGTTACCAATCTGCGAGCCACGGTAACGTCTTCTATGCCCAGACGCTGTTGAACCGCCCAGATAAAGTTATCGCCAAGCGCGTTTGGATTAGTTACTGTACCAAGATCGCCACCGTCTTCGGTAAAGTTTTCGCAAAGCTTTTCGCCTGTGTAAAGCTTGTCGCCAATCATAATGCCTTCGATTTGCTGAACTTCCATATAGCTGCCTATATCATCGATAAACTCAATATAGCCTTCCATATGAGCATTATTATTCTCAACCAAAGTAGGACGATAAAGTGATTGAATTATAATCTCTTTAACAATGTTATCAAACGCTTTAAACAAATCGCTGCGAGATTCTGCTTCAAAATAATCATTTACATAAACAATATCATCTACAACTGATGTCTTTGTAACCGAAATGTTATTGGTTATTTCTACGGTTGCTTGATCGCTGGCCTCTTGATAAATGCCCCAATAGTCATCAATTGTGGGTGTAGAGTTCATAGGATCAAGAACGCTCTCTGCTATTGCGCTGTTACCA
>JAFTTE010000032.1 GCA_017466905.1 Clostridia bacterium
GTGTTTAAGGCTTCTTTGAGGGTTTGGAAATTTCTAATGGATGTCGTCGGTAACACTCCCAAAACTAGTGCGCTACCAACTGCGCCACACCTCGATATTAAGTTGTTTTTGTGTCCCGATTTTTGAAAATTTTTCAATTGTGGGACAAACTGTGGTCAAAAATGATTTTGACCGCTTTTTTAATTTTTGCAAATCACTGAAAACCGCATAAATAAAGGGTTTTCAAAGGGGTGGTGTTTTTGCGAGACTTACAAGTAGTTAGGCTCCCAAAACTAGTGCGCTACCAACTGCGCCACACCTCGATATTAAATTGTTTTTTCGCCCAAAAAACTGAAAAAATTTTCAATTGTGGGACAAACTGTGGTCAAATTTATTTTTGACCGCTTTTTTAATTTTTGCAAATGCGCTAAACTAAAATAAATAAAGGGCTTTCAGAGGGATAATGTTTTGAGTGCCAAATCATATAATAGGCTCCCAAAACTAGTTCGCTACCAACTGCGCCACACCTCGATATTAAGTTGTTTTTTGTTGACCAAATTATTATATATTATTTTTGCTTTTTTGTCAATAAAAATATTTCTTTAATTTTTTGATAATATGTGATAAAATTGATTTGGTGATGAAATATGAAAAAATCGGAAGTTGCTGTAAAGTTGTTTACAGACGGATATAATTGCGCGCAGGCGGTGTTGGGCGTGTTTGCTGAGGATGTAGGTCTCACACAGTCGCAGGCGCTTAAAATGGCAGCACCCTTTGGCGGTGGGGTAGGCAGACAGCGTGAAATCTGTGGTGCGGTAAGCGGTATGCTAATGGCATTTGGACTGCTTTACGGTTATGAGACACCTGAAACAGGCGAGATAAAGATGCAGCATTATGAGCAAACACGCGCCCTTTGTGATAAATTTGCTGAATGTAACGGCTCTATAATATGCCGTGATATTCTAAAGACCGCCGAGGTTGGCGGCACACCTGCTGTTCGCACAGCAGAGTATTATAAAGAGCGCCCGTGTGTTCGCTGTGTACGCACTGCGACGGAGATACTTGAAGATTATATTGAGAGTAAAAAGAAGTGAAATTTAATGGTGAAAAGATAGTATGATTCGTAAAATGGAACAATGTGATATTTCTAAATGCGTTAAACTTATAATAAATGCTTTTATGACAGTTGCTGACGAGTTTGATATCACAAAAGAAAATGCGCCACGCTTTACGGCTTTCGCGATAAGCGACGAAAGATTGCTGTGGCAGTATAATAATGAGCATAGACTTATGTTTGTATACTGCGAAAACGATGAAATTATCGGATATTATTCATTGGTTATGTCAGACAATGCAGAATGTGAACTTAATAATTTATGTGTATCTCCTGAATATAGGCATAGGGGTATAGGAGCTGCTTTACTGGAACACGCCTTTGAGCAGGCAAAGACTAATAATTGTACTGCTATAAATATTGGTATTGTTAAAGAAAATAAAGTACTGCACGATTGGTATGAAAGTTTTGGCTTTTTTGAGATCTACACAGAAAAGTTCGATTTCTTTCCTTTTACTTGCGAGTATATGAAAAAGATTGTAGAAAAAGGTGACATATCATAATGACTAAAAAGATAGTCGCTATCGGTGGGGGTGAAAACGGACGAACCACCTTTAGCGGAGTAAAAATGCCCTATGAATTACGCGAAATCGACACCGAAATTATAAGACTCACAGGCAAAAAGACACCTAACTTTTTGTTTCTTGGTCATTCGCAAAACAGACCCGAATATGAAGAACTATATTTTAACACAATGAAAGCAATTTACGATGATATGTTTGGTTGTGAATGCAAAACTATTAAGCGGTGTGAGTTGGGTAAAAATCGGGATTACATAAAAATTCTTGTTGATTGGGCAGATATAATTTATGAGGGTGGCGGAGACACCAAAAGTATGATTGAACTTTGGAAAGACACAAAGTTTGATAAAATTTTAAAAAATGCTTGGGAAAAGGGAAAGGTGCTTTGTGGTGTATCGGCGGGTGCAAACTGTTGGTTTGAGTCTTGCAGTTCTGACTCACTAAAGCTGTTATCCAATGACCCCAACGCGCCAATGATTAGCGTAGAGGGATTGGGATTTGTTGATGCCTTTTTTACACCACACTGCAATGTTGCAAACGAAAGCACAAACCGATTACAGCATATGAAAGAGTCGCTTAAACATATTGACAAAGTAGGAATAGGTATATCAAACTGTTGCGCGATTGAAATAGTTGACGATACATACCGTCTGATAAGATGCGATGCATCAAATTACGGTATAGAAGCGTATGGTGTTAAAGCGTTTTATAAAAATAAAGAATATTTTGAAGAAAAAATTGATACAACAAATGAATTTAAACCGTTAAATGAATTGTTAAGTAAATAAAGAATGTTAGCAAGCGGTGGAGGGAGAGATAGTTTGATAATTTCAAATTCTCTCCCTTAGTTATTTTTATAAAATGACAGATCCCTCGTTAGAGGGAGCCTATATTGATAAAACTGATTAATACTATACAAATTTTTAATCTATAAACATATCTGTTGAAAGGTATCGGTCACCCGTATCGGGTAAGAGAACAACAATTGTTTTACCTTCGTTTTCGGGGCGAGATGCCACTTTGATTGCCGCTGATAGCGCGGCGCCCGATGAAATACCAACAAGCACACCTTCGGTTTTGCCGATAAGTCTGCCTGCTGCAAAAGCATCATCATTTGTTACAGTTATAATCTCATCATAAATGTCGGTATTAAGCACTTCGGGTATGAAATTTGCGCCTATGCCTTGTATTTTATGAGGTCCTGCGTTGCCGCCTGAAAGCAGCGGGGAAGAGGCAGGTTCTACCGCAATGATTTTAATATTAGAATTTTTCGACTTAAGATATTCACCTGTGCCTGTAATAGTACCACCTGTACCAACACCTGAGACAAAAATGTCGACCTTGCCGTCGGTATCGCGATATATTTCGGGACCTGTTGTATCAAAGTGAGCCTTTGGATTAGCGGGATTTGTAAACTGACCTGCGATAATACTGTTGGGTATTTCTGCTTTTAATTGCTCTGCCTTTTGGATTGCGCCCGACATACCAAGTTCACCGCTTGTCAGTACAAGTTCGGCACCGTACGCCTTCATAAGCTGTTGGCGCTCTATCGACATTGAGTCGGGCATAACGATAACAACGTGATACCCGCGTGCAGCACCAACTGCGGCAAGTCCAATACCTGTGTTGCCGCTTGTCGGTTCAATAATAACCGAGTCAGGTGACAGTTTGCCGTTTACCTCCATATCGTCAATCATAGCTTTTGCAACGCGGTCCTTTACCGAGCCTGCGGGATTAAGATATTCAAGCTTGGCAAGAAGCCGTGCCTTTAGATTATATCTTTTCTCAATATTTGTAAGCTCTAAAAGCGGGGTGTTTCCTATAAGACCGTCAACCGATTTGTATATATTAGCCACCAAAATTCTCCTTAGATTGCTTTAATTAAGCGTTATTGCTCGTTGGACTTTTTTAATCCGTTCAGAATCGCTTGTGCCTGAGCGTAGTATGTGTCAATGTTTTTATCATCCGCAATTGCGGTTCCGCTTATTGTGCGGCAGGATATCTGCAGGTCATCTGGTGTTTCATAAAATCCGTTTTCATCTACACAGTATTTGTAGAAATCGCCTTCAAATTCTATCGGTTCACCTTCAAAAAGTGAGATATTATCAGACAAGCTCATAAGATATTCATAAGAATCATCGTCGGTTATAAAAAGTAAAGCAGAGGCGTCGGTGGCAAGTAGTGATTGCATTTTAGAACGATTTGTGTAGTTGTAATCATTGTTTCCATCATTGTCGTTAATTGAGCAATTAACAACATTAATATTAATTTCGCCGTCATTATTAATATCAGTGCAGTAGGGTTTTAAATATTCACCCATTTTTACGCAGTTGGGATCACCGGTGATTTCGTAGGTGAATACAACAATCGTTGCATCATATTTGGTTTTTGTGGCACATTGGGTTACAAGTAAAGCAATAGCAACAATTAATATACCGATCACTACAATTGCGAACTTGTCGTGATACCATATATTTTTAAGCTTTTCGCCAAAGGTAAGCGGAGCGGCAACCTCACTTGGTTTTGGACCTGCATCCAGTTCACCTTGCTGCATTTTTTTAAGACGCAAAAATTCCTGTTGTGCAAATTTGCGTTGACGCAGGGTATCGCTTTCTTTTTTTTGTGACATTTACAGCACCTCCGTTTATGTTAGTATAACTTAAAAATCCTTAAAAGTAAAGGTTATGATTGTTAGAAATTTGTAAATATTTGTTGCATAGTATTTTTGAATGTGTTATTATAAAATATAATGTGTTATACAAATAAAAGGGAGACGTTAAAATGAAAAATATAATAAAGCGTTCGCTTAGTATTACATTAGCATTTGTAATGTGCGTAAGCTTGCTTCTTGGTTTAACTTTGCCGGCGCAGGCGGCAAATGTTAATTATGTTAAAGATGGTAAATATATTTATAACTGGGGTGCTCGTGAGGAGATAGCCACATTTTTGTCACAAAATGCCGTTGCATTTTATGAAGATAATGATACATCTTATAGTGAACTTTCTGCTCTTTCTGGTAGTAATGTTGAAAGTTCGGTTCCCTCAAGTATGCTTTATAAAGAACTGCAAAATTTGATGAAATCAAACCATTCTTATATTAATTCATATTCTAAAATCAAAGAGTTATGCCAATATACCGATTGTCAAAATAGCGGTGGCAAAATTTCCTCCTTCTATTCCGGATTGGCGATTGGTCCTACATGGGACGGAGCTTGGAACCGCGAACACACATGGCCAGATAGCAAGGGTGACAAGGCAAGCGACGGTGAAGACGATATCATGATGATTCGTCCTACATCTACGAGCGAAAATTCCAGTCGCGGTAACAAGGCATACGGCGAGAGCAGTGGGTATTACCATCCAAATTATGTTAAAACAGTAGCCACTGGATACGACCTACGGGGTGACGTTGCGCGCATAATGCTTTATCAATACGTGCGTTGGAATTGTACTAATACTGGTTCAAAATATAATCCCAATGGTATTTTTGGTACAAGCGGTGTTATAGAAAGCAAAGAGATTATGCTCCAATGGATAGAGGAAGATCCTGTCGATACATGGGAACTTGGTCGTAATGACTCTGTAGAATCCATCACAGGCACTCGTAACGTGTTTGTAGATTATCCCGAACTTGCATTTGTTTTATTTGGTGAAGAAGTACCAAGTGATTATACAACCCCTTCGGGTGAGGCTAAAAAGGGTCCATCATCTTCAAATAACAATAATACATCGGGAACACAAAACAGCACTCAAAACAATACACAAAACGGCAATCAAATCAACACTCAGAACAGTACTCAAAATAACTCACAGGGAAATACCCAGAACAATTCTTCGGTAACTACTACAGGATGCAGTCATCAAAAGGCTTACAAGGTAGCCGCTGAAGAACCAAGATGCGATACAAACGGATTTACCGAGGGTAGATATTGTCCTGATTGTAAGAAATATATAAGCGGTCACGCGCTTGTAGAACCTATCGGACATACATATGCAGGTGATTGTGATACAATCTGCGATATATGCGAAGCAGTCAGAGATACAGATGTCGAGCACGTGTTCGGTGATGATGAATTATGTACGGTATGCGGCGATACAAAAGCGGATGATAAAAATTTGCAAGTTAATGATGAAATTGACAATAAAACCCAAAACACTGATGTTGACAGCGATGAGAAAACAACAGAAAACAGTGGATTTAAGTGGTGGATTATTGTAATAATCATTGGTGGAGTTATTGTTGCAGGCGGCGCAGTAGTTCTGGTACTCTATCGCGATAAAATATGGCCTAAAAATGTAGAATAATTTATAATGGAATAGGTTAGGCTAAACTATTCAGTTTCGCCACAAAATTTTTGATTTTGTGACAAATTTTTATTAAAAATTTGTCCTTTTCCATTGAAATGAGTGTCGTGCAAAATATAATATTATAATTTAATTTTGCTGAAGCCACTTAAAAAGCGGCTAATCGAAACGCTTTTTGAGCGTTTCGATTAACTACAATCATTATAATTAAACAGACAGTGTTGCTGATGTGACACTGTCTGTTTTTTATGTTCGATTCCCATCAAAAATAAAAAAAACAGAAGCCATACCTAAAAGTATGACTTCTGTTTTGGAAAGAGCGAACAAATTCGATTCCACTTGATTTTATAATATAAAGGACTGA
>JAFTTE010000033.1 GCA_017466905.1 Clostridia bacterium
AAAAAGCCATATCTTTTAAGATACGGCTTTTATTATCATAAGTTGTCTGTTATTATATCCGCTATGCTTTGTGCAAAAGTGCGACAGTCGGCTTCGTTTTCACATTCTATCATAACGCGAATTACAGGCTCGGTGCCGCTCTCACGTAATAGCACCCTGCCGTTACCGGCAATTTTTTGTTCTACATTCTTTACTGCTTGCAAAACCGCATCATTTGTCATTATTGCCTTTTTATCGTTTACCCTTACATTTTGTGTAAACTGCGGATACAAAAACACAGGCTCTGCAAGTTTTGAGAGTGTTTTTTTGCGGTCACATATTTCCTCTGCTATCATAATGGCTGTAAGCAAACCGTCACCCGTGGTTGCATATTTTTTTAAAATAATATGCCCCGACTGTTCGCCGCCAAGGTCATAATCCTTTTGCTGCATACGCTCGTAAACAAAACGGTCGCCTACGGTAGTCAGCTCACAATTGAGTCCCGATTTTTTAAGACTGTTTACAAAGCCGCTGTTCGACATTATTGTAGCGACAACGGTATCATCCTTCAGCATACCGCGTGATTTCAGACGATGAGCTAAAATATACATCATTTTATCACCGTCAACCTCGTTGCCCTTTTCATCAACCGCGATACAACGGTCGGCGTCACCGTCAAAAGCAAAACCGACATCAAGATGCTGTTCACGCACAAGGCGGCATAAGTTTTCTATATGTGTAGAGCCGCAACCCTCATTTATATTGGTTCCGTTTGGCGTATCCCCCACAACGTAAGTCTGAGCGCCCAATGCATCAAAAACCGCCTTTGCAATACTCCACACAGCGCCGTTTGCGCAATCAAGACCGATTTTTAAATTTTTATATGAATGTGAAGCAAGCGAAATAAGATAGCCAATATATCTGTTCCTGCCTGAAACATAGTCGACAATAGCGCCGATTTCTTCACGCAAAGCGCACGGTAAATCATCACCCTCGACATCAAGACTTTTTAAATCGCCGTCAATATAACTCTCTATCAAAGCCGTCGCCGCATCATCGAATTTTTCACCGTATCGGTTAATTACCTTTATACCGTTATCGTAAAAAGGATTATGCGATGCGGTAATCATAATGCCGCAGTCAAAGCCCTCTGTTCGCACAACATACGAAACACTTGGCGTGGTTGTAACGTGCAGAATATAAGCGTCTCCGCCCGATGCGATAATTCCCGAACACAGCGCGTATTCAAGCATATAGCTTGAACGGCGCGTATCTTTGCCTATAACTATACGCGGTCTGCCCTTTGCTTTATCTGCCTTAGATAAGGGAGATTTAAAATACCACCCCAAAAATCTGCCTATTTTATAAGCGTGCTCTGCCGTTAAATTAACATTGACCTCACCGCGAAAACCGTCGGTGCCGAAATATTTATTTTGCATTTTATAAAACCCTCTTTCGCATAATAGTATGCGGAAAAAGGGGAAATAAATACTAAAAAGATGAATTGCCCTATCGGGCATGAATCGAAATCTGTGATTTCATAAATTGCCTGCGGCATGAATTGCACCTAAAAGTGCATTACGGAGTTTTCGCAAAGCGAAAACGAAATATATAGTTCGCAAAGCGAACACAATAATGACGGTGTAACCGTCAATTCATGAACCGTGGGTTCAATTTATGTGTAAAACACAATTCATGCGACAAAGTCACAGTTTATAAAAAAAGAGCCGAAATAAATTCGGCTCTTTTAAAATTATTCTTCTGTATTTGCAGAAATTTTACCGTAAAGTGGGATATCGGTATCGCGCTTGGGCTCGCGTGTGGGAGCACTGGAAACGGTGTTTGACGGTCTGCGACCGCGGTCGCCTCTTCTTCGGTTTCCACCGTCACGACGAGGCATATTTGGTGTGCCACCCTCGGGGAAGATTACTACGCGACGGTTTTTGCCCTCACCGATTGACGCAGAATTTACACCCTCAATTTCCTGAACTGCGGTGTGAATTATGCGGCGCTCGTAAGCGCTCATAGGCTCGAGTGCGCGATTGCGAGAGTTGCGTTTAACCTGCTCTGCCACACGAGTAGCAAGTGAAATAAGTGTCTGCTCACGCTTTTCACGGTAATCCCCAATGTTAAGTGTTACTTTGAAATAACCGCCCGAATTGTTTGCCGCAAGTGATACAAGGTGCTGCAAAGCGTCAAGTGTTTCACCACGGTGACCGATTACCACACCAAGACCTTCACCGTCAAGTATAATAAGCGCGCCGTTTTCGCGAACAGCAGCCTTAATCTCAACATTTTCGCAACCAAGATTTTTAAGAATCGCATTAAGGTATGCAATAGCCTTACCTGTTTTGCTATCGGCAGGAATAAGCGACTGGTCAACAGCCTCTACTTCAGGTTTTTCAGCCTTGGGCTCTGCTTTTTTAGGCTCGGTCTTTTTAGGCTCTGCCTTTGCTTTCTTGTCACTCTTTGCATTGTTTTCAGCTTTTTTAGGCTGTTTGTTATTATTCTTTTTAGCTGGCTTGTCAGGGCGCTCTACATACGCTTTAACCTCTGCCTGTGAGCCGCCGAATAAACCTAATATCTTCTTTTTAGGCAACGAAATTATTTCGATTTGTACATCTTCTTCTATTTTAGCGCCAAGCTTTAAAATAGCGTCTTCTTTTGCTTCATCAACTGTATTGCCGAAGCCGATTGCTTCCTTAATCAAGAAAAGACCCTCCCTAAATTAATCCTTTATAATAGAATCTGTGTTGTTAAATTTGTCAAGTTGTTTTGCTTCAAAATCGCACTGTGTCGAAAGTTCTTTTGCGCGCTCACGTGCAAGAAGTTTCTGAGGACCGTACCAAAGCTGTACACCTGATTGAATAAGACCACCTATAAGCGACGAGCATATCCAATAGAAACCAACGCCACCCGGCAGACCAAAACCGATAAACAATGAAATTAACGGCATAGTAAGCATCATACCCATCATAGAGGGTGCTTCTGGGTTGTTGATTTTGTTTATTCTCATAGAAATAAGGCTTGTAAGTATCTGCGCCAAAAATGCGCCTATTGGTATAAGCCACAAAAGCTGTGCTTCTTTAAAGATATTAAATGAGAATTTAGGTGTTTTTGTAAGGTCGAGGTTTTCATTGCCGAAAAGCAGATAGTTAATTCCTGCGGCTTTATCTTTTTCGATAATAGTATTATACTCGTCCTCAATATCCTTATATTTCTCTTCGGGTAAAACCTCTTTGACAACATCAGGGTTATTTCTTATGATATTTGTAATCATAAGGTCCGCGTTAGTGTTTTTTTCTGACCAACCTGCCTCGGTAAGCAATTTAGAATATTCGTCATACTTATCCTTGTCGTTTTCCTTATAATTCTTCATGGTATCGGTTATAGCAGTGCTGACTGCAGTAACATCTGCCTTTTCAACCCGAGCGATATAGGTAAGCGGTGACAATATGAGCCAGTAAATGCTCATCATAAGCGCAAGACGGATAATCATAGGCAGGCAGCCGCCCGACATAGAAACGCCTTCTTGCTGATAAAGCTCCTGCTGAGCCATTGCTAATTTCTGACGATCGTCACCGTATTTTTTACGAAGCTCATCCATCTTGGGCTTAATGCGCATCTGCTGAACGGATGATTTCTGGCTCTTGATACTGAGCGGAATTAAAATAAGGTTAATTAAAAGTGTAAAAACTGCAACCGCGGCGGCAAAATCATTGCCCATTAAATCGGCAAGAAAACGCAAAACATAGCCAAGCGGTATGTTTATAATGTTAAAAAGTGTTTGCATAATCTAACACCTTTCTGTATTCATATTTACTTGATTTTTTTCGGCGGAACAGGATCATAGCCGCCTTTACATAGTGGATTGCACCTCAAAACCCTTTTAATAGATAAAAACAATCCCTTTAACGCGCCGTGTACGGTGATGGCCTCTACCGCATAAGCCGAACAGCTGGGTGTAAAGCGGCAGCAGGGAATTTTGTGAGGTGAAATGTGTTTCTGATAAAATTTAATAAGCCAGATAAAAACTTGACTTAAGGGATTTTTTATTCTACCCATAGTTTTTCTTGTTTCAGTTGCCGCTCAAGGCTGGCCGCAACTATATTACTTTTTGTATTAAGAATTCGCGTGCGCGCAACTACAACACAGTCATACCCTGTGGGTATGTGCGACGCACAGGCGTCAAAAGCCGCAGTGATAACGCGTTTAGCGCGATTACGGCTTACAGCGGTGCCTATCTTTTTGCCCGCTGTAATACCAAGACGCAGTTCGTTCTTTTTGCCTTTGCATACGTAAAGCACGTGGCTTGGCGCCACTAACGACACTCCGCGGTTATAAGCGCGGTGAAATTCCCAATTTTGTTTAAGTTTTGTGTAAGCTCTCATAATCTCACCAAAAATTTATTTTGTAGGGGCGAGCATTGCTCGTCCGTTAATATTTTCGGGAGGGGTAACCCCTCCCCTACGCAGTCATTTCAAATCATACGCAGGGTGCGATTATAAAAGTAAAAGCCACATGGAAGTGGCTTTTCTTTAGTAAGATAACTGCTTTCTTCCCTTTGCTCTACGGCGAGCCAAAACTTTACGACCGTTGGCTGTAGCCATTCTCTTAAGGAAACCGTGCTCTTTTTTACGATGTAATTTCTTAGGCTGATAAGTTCTTTTCATTATTGCTAACCTCCTTGTCCGAGATATAAATATTACATATCAAAATTTCTTTGAGGCGAAATACCCCTTGTAAATACAGATTATACCTAACAAACCGCAAAATGTCAATAAAAAAGTGCGTTTTTAAGAAAAATTTCACATTTTTTTGCGGCACACTTGATTTTCAAACGCTTATATGTTACTATAAACAAGGCTTCTCCTTGAGGAGAAGCTGTCACCAACGGTGACTGATGAGGTGTGTGTTTTGTGTTTACACCTCATCCACCGCTATCGCGGTCCCCCTTCTCCTTGAGGAGAAGGCTACCTCTTCACTATTACCTCTTACCTATTACTTAAGATTCGGGGGCGTAGCTCAGCTGGGAGAGCGCTTGAATGGCATTCAAGAGGTCATGGGTTCGATCCCCACCGTCTACACCACGAAAAAGACAGGTTTCGACAGAAACCTGTCTTTTTCACTGAAATTCGCCTTTCG
>JAFTTE010000034.1 GCA_017466905.1 Clostridia bacterium
CGCGCGGTTTACGCCAAAGCAAAAGCCTGCGGTTTTAGCAAGTGTTATTTTCAAGTTAGTTTAACCTTTCTTTTATAATTGTAATAAGCTTATCTATCGACTCTTGCAAGGTATTGCCTGTGGTATCAAACATAATTGAATCCTCCGCAGGTTTAAGCGGTGCTATATCACGTTGAGAATCGTTATAATCACGGGTTTCAATATCTTTATAAATATCATCGTAACTTACATCCATACCCTTTTCTTTTAATTCCTTATAACGTCGGGTAGCCCTCTCCTCAACAGAGGCAGTTACAAAGAATTTAAGCGTAGCATCTGGCAATACCACTGTGCCTATATCTCTGCCGTCCATAAGCACATTGTTTTCCCTTGCCAATTTACGCTGCATTTCAAGCAAAAACGCACGCACAGGCGGTTTAGCAGATACTGCTGATGCCATCATAGATGCCTCGGGTGTTCTGATTTCCTCCGACACATCCTCGCCGTTTAAAAATACGTGCTGCGCACCGTCAATAAACTTAATATCAACCTCAATTGTTTTAAGAACGGAATCTATATCGCAATTAAGTTTGGTGTCGTAACCCTCGCGCAAAAACTTAAGACCTACCGTGCGGTAAAGCGCGCCTGTATCTACGTAAATAAATCCAAGCGCTTTTGCTGCGCCTTTTGCTACTGTGCTTTTGCCTGCTCCCGCAGGACCGTCAAGTGCAATAGAAATCATTTTAAATTTCCTCCTTATATTTTGCGGCATTTTCCCCTGCTAACACGCCTGTTGAAAACGCTATCTGTAAATTAAATCCGCCTGTGTAGGCATCAACATCAATTATCTCACCCGCAAAGAATAAGCCATCTATAAGCTTTGACATCATTGTGGCAGGGTCAATTTCTTTAACCGATATTCCGCCGCTTGTTATAATCGCCTCTTCAATAGGTCTGAAGCCTGTGATGTTCAGCTTAAAATGCTTTATTGCATTTATAAGCGCCTGACGTTGCTCGCGGCTGATCTGATTAACCTTTGTATGCGGGTCGATACCCGACATATTTATTATAACCGGAATTATGCTTTTAGGCAGTAATTTGTCTAAAGAATTTGCAAAATCACGGTTAAGCAATTCTTCAAAATCGCGAAGCAACCGCTTGTCAAGCTGCGCTTCGTCAAGCGCGGGTTTTAAATCAATCTCGGCCGAGTATTCTTTTTTACCCATATATCGCAGATGTGCCGAGGCAGAAAGCGTTAATGGCCCCGATATACCCGTATGGGTAAAAAGCATTTCACCCATTTCTTTATAAATCGGCTTTTTCTTACCGTTTTCAAAAACCGAAAGTGTTACATTTTTAAGTGAAAGCCCTGCAAGGCGTGTGCAAAAGCCCTCGTGACATTCAAGTCCTACAAGAGATGGTGTAAGCGGTGTCACAGTGTGACCGAGAGATTTCGCCATTCTGTAACCGTCACCCGTAGAGCCTGTCAGCGGATAAGACATACCGCCTGTAGCAACCACTACGCAATCAGCGTCAAGTATTTTTCCGTCATTAAGCTTTACAGCCGTCACTTTGCCGTTTGGCGCGATTATAGCCTCTGCCGTACCCTCAATAATATTACAGTTTTTCTGCACCGATTTTACTAAAGCGTCAACAATATCTACCGCCTTGTCCGATACAGGAAAAACACGGTTGCCACGCTCGGTTTTAAGCGGAACACAAAGCGCTTCAAAAAACTGCATTGTATCCTGTGAATTAAAATTACTAAAAGCCGAATACAAAAACTTACCATTTTTTGGAGTATTTGCAATAAGAGAATTCATATCGCAATTGTTGGTGACATTGCATCTACCCTTGCCCGTTATCATAACCTTGCGCGCAGGTCGGGAATTTTTTTCAACAACAGTTATACTATTCGGATCATTATTAAGTTCATTTGCCGCCGCTACTGCCGCCATAAGTCCCGCAGCACCGCCACCGATAACCACTATCTTTTTCATTCCCTCACCTCTTTTAAATAATATATTATTTTACAATAAAATTTGTAAAAAGTAAACCTTTAATAATTTACCACTAATAATAAATTATACAAATAAATAATTCCTCCCTTATTCGAAGGGAGGAACTATTATCTGTGTATACATTTTTATTCTGTTCCTAAGTGTTTATCTCTTGCAATTTGCAATTTTTCAATACAAGCTTTACATACCGTTTGATTTTCAAAATCTATGCAATTTTCTTCCGCACACGCCGCCGTTTATACGCTCTACCTCATCACAAAGACGGGTAAAGCTTATAACAGACACCTTTTGAGCGTTGCCGTCACCCACACAGTCGAGAATGTTTTTTTCGTTCTCAAACGAAAACTGTTCGGGCACCAAAAGAACAGGGCTTTCATCCTGTGTGATACACTCTGCAATTTTTTGTGTTACCTTATAGGTCTTGCCGCTTGAAGCGCGACCTAAAACAAACTGTAGCATACTGACACCGCCTTTTGATATATCCTATCACAAATTCACTTTATAATTATTTGAATGTCCATAATTCAATATATTTTAAAATGCAATCTGGTATTATAATATTGTTTCAAATTGGTAATTGTATATAACCAAAATCAGTATTATACTGCTAACATTACTTGGAGGCGATTTATATGAAAAAAGAAAATTTGAAAAATGCAGTCCTTACGGCTCTGTTTGCGGCGCTTGCCTACGTGGCAACAACCGTAATACAAATCCCCATACCCGCAACGGGCGGTTACATAAACCTTGGCGACTGTGTCGTATTGCTCGGCGCATTTTTGTTAGGTCCCGTATTTGGCGCAATAGCGGGAGGTATAGGCTCTGCGCTTGCCGATATTTTAAGCGGTTATGCGCACTATGCGCTGGGTACTTTTGTAATCAAAGCCGCTATGGCGGCGGTTGCGGCGCTTATTTTCAAATCACTTAAATCAAAAATTAAAATCGGTTCACCCATTGCTGCGGTGGCAGGTGAAATGATAATGATTTTTGGATACTTTATTTATGAAAGTATCTTCTTAGGCTATGGCCTCGGCGCTGCAGCAGCAATACCCGGCAACGCTATACAAGGTATTGCAGGTGCGGTTTCAAGCGTTTTGCTGTATCACGCACTGTATGCAATACCACAGATCAAAGAAATTAGTTACAAATAGGAGAAAAATATGTTAAACGAAATCACAAATCAGGCTCAAAAAGCCATCAACGAGCTTATAGAAATATCGGGCATCAAATCGGGTGAACTGCTTGTAATTGGCTGTTCGTCAAGTGAAATTGTGGGCGGTACCATAGGCAAAGCGTCAAGTATAGATGCCGCGCGCGCGGTATTTGACGGCATTTACCCCATTTTAAAAGAAAAGGGCATCTTCCTTGCGGCGCAGTGCTGCGAGCACCTTAACCGCGCGCTTATAATCGAGCAAGAGGCAGCAGAAAAGTTTCGGTATGAGATTGTAAACGTTATGCCACAGCAAAAAGCGGGCGGCTCGTTTGCAACAACCGTAAGGCAAAATATGGCGCACCCCGTGGCAGTAGAACACATAAAAGCAAGTGCGGGTCTTGACATAGGCAATACCCTTATAGGTATGCATTTAAAAGAGGTTGCCGTTCCCGTAAGACTTTCAATTAATAAAATCGGTGAAGCACCGATAGTTTGCGCCAGAACACGCCCTAAATTTATAGGCGGCGAACGCGCGCATTACCAAGAGGAGTTAAAATGAAAAGATATCCGATAAGTGAAAAGGACAACGAATTAATACAGATAGCGTTAAAAGTTTTAGAAGAAAACTTTGATGACGGTGTATATAATCACACTGTAGGATGTGCGATTTTATGCAAAAACGGTAATATTTACAAGGGTGTAAATTGCGACGGTATACACGGTTCTTGTGCCGAATATATAACAATGGGTATTGCAATTTCGGCAGGCGAGCGTGATTTTGATACTATTGTCGCAGTACACGAAAAACATCTTAATTGTGTTATTCCACCTTGTGGCAATTGCCGTCAGATGCTTTATGAATATTGCCCCGATATAAAGGTGATTGTAAATGACGAAAATGGTAAGCTTATAAAGGTTAAGGCGCGTGATTTACTGCCTTTTGCATGGGAACCAATAGTTTGCTGATATTAAACAAAGACCCTCCGCAACTCGAGTTACGGAGGGTTCTATTTTATTCATTTATTTTGTTTTCAATGTTTTTCAGTTGCAATTTTTCAATACAAGATTTACAAACAATTTGACCTTCAAACTCTATGCAATCGTTTTCGGCGTTACAAAAAATGCAGGTGGGCTTATGCTTTTTTAGCACAATACAGTCGTCTTGCATATAAATCTCGAACTCGTCTACACCCTCAGTCATATCAAGAAACTTTCTTATCTCTTTTGGGATAACGACTCTGCCCATATTGTCAAGTCCGCGAATAATTCCTGTTGATTTCATAACAAAATCTCCTATTCTATTGCCCAGTCAATGGGTGACTGTCCGCTGGAAAGTAATATCTCATTGGTTTTTGAAAAATGCTTACAACCAAAAAATCCGTTATATGCAGAAAGCGGACTCGGGTGCACGGTGATAAGCTTTTTATGTATGGGATTTTTTATAATCTCTGCCTTTTTGCGCGCGTTAGCGCCCCAAAGCAAAAAGACTACGGGTGTTTGCTTTTTATCAAGCTCGGCAATTACCCTGTCGGTAAACTGTTCCCAACCCATACCCTTATGGCTGTTTGGCGTTGCCTCTCTAACGGTAAGCACGGTGTTAAGAAGCAGTACACCCTGACGCGCCCAGGAGGTAAGCTCGCCGTGAGCGGCAATCGGGCAACCGATATCATCATATAACTCTTTATAAATGTTTTTAAGTGACGGTGGCGGTTCTATGCCTTTTTGCACCGAAAAACAAAGGCCGTGAGCCTGCCCCGCGCCATGATATGGGTCCTGCCCTATTATTACCACCTTGGTATTTTCAAAAGAGGTATATTTTAGCGCATTAAAAATATCGTGCATATTGGGGTATATCGTGCGGCTGCTATATTCTGTTTTTAAAAAACCGCGCAGGTTTTTATAATATGGTTTTCCCCACTCGTCAGCCAAAATATTGTCCCAATCGTTACCTATGTTTACCATAAAATCCCTCCGTCACGGCTTTGCCGTGCCACCTCCCTTTAGGCAAGGGAGGCTTAAATTGAATTAAATTATATCGTAAACCTCAACAATACCACTGCTGTGATACAAAGACGGGGTTATCATTATTGAATATCCGCGTCCGTTATCACTTGTCCATTCAACCGAATGTTTGCGCGGTACGGCACAGCTGGCTAGCAACATCATAATAGCGCCGCCGTGCATTATAACACCCGCGCTTGTTACATCGTTTTGCATCATATCTCGCACTATCATATTAAGCGCCAAAGCCTGACGCTTGATAAAATTCTGGGTAGTCTCGCCACCCTCGGGGGCTTCCAGCTTGCCGCTTGTCCACTCGGCGTACTGCGGCATGAGCTCTAACTGCTCGGCGGTTTTGCCCTCAAACTCGCCAAAATCATATTCGGTAAGCTCGTCAATAACGTGTGCCTCAAACCCTGGGTAAATGATATTTGCGCTCTGACGACAACGAAGCATAGGGCTTGTGTAAAGACGCTCTATATCGGGATATTCAATTATCTCGCGCATCTGCCCGAGCTCACGCACACCCTCTGGAGAAAGTGGCAAATCGGTACGGTTGCCGATATACATACCTGCCGTATTGGCATCGGTAGCGCCGTGACGAATTAAATGTATTTTAAAAGTTTTCATTTTCTAACAACTCCGTAATAATGCTGTTTGAAATTAACATACCGCTGTTTGTCAGCGATATGTGCGGCAAATTTGCCTTTATATAACCTGCTTTTTCAAGTAGATTTATTTTCTTCTTTATATCTTCGGGTATTTCACCATAGATTTGTGATAAATCAACACCCTGTGACAGTCGCAAACCTAACATTAACCGTTCTGCCGCGCTGCCGCCTTCGCCGTCAGGTACGGTTTGCGGATTTTTAATAAACCCTTGCAAATCGCGTGGGTAATAAAACCGCTTGCCATCAAGGCAAGAATGCGCCGCGGGACCAATACCTAAATAATCGTCGCCAATCCAATATTTCATATTGTGGCGGCTCTGGTTATCACCCTTGGCAAAGTTGGATATTTCATAATGATTATACCCGTTTTTCTGCAAAGCCTCACACATAAACAAATACTGCTCTGCCGCCTCGTCATCATCGGGCAAATTCAAACTATCATATTTTTTTGAAAATACAGTGTTTTGCTCTATCTTTAAAATATAGGCAGATATATGTTCGGGATTCAGTGACAGCATAAAATCAATATCGCTTTTAAGCGTTTGCAGGTTGCTGTCAGGTAGCGCAAGCATAAGGTCGACAGAGATATTATCAAAGCCTTTCCCCCTTGCCATTTTAACCGTTTGCGCGGCATCATCCGCCGTATGTGTTCTGCCCAAAATTTTAAGTGTATCATCACACCCTGACTGCACACCGATTGACAGGCGGTTTACGCCTGCCGCCTTGGCAAAAGACAAAAAATCGCCGCTTGAAGACGGGTTTGCTTCTACTGTTATTTCAGCGTTATTTAAAACCGTAAAGTTTTCTTTTATGCAGTCAAGCAAAGAAACTATCTCTTCACCTAAAAGCGACGGCGTGCCGCCGCCTATATAAATAGTATCAATGGGGCGGTGTATGTTGCCGCCCCATTTTTTTATTTCACCTTTAAGCGCGGATAAATAAACATCTAATGTTTTTTTACTATAAAACGCGGAATAAAAGTCACAATAATTACATTTACGCTCACAAAAAGGTATGTGAATATAAAGTCCTAACGGATTAGTCAAGAATTTCACCTATGCAGCTACCGGGAACGCAAGCAGCGTTTGCCTCGTCAGTGTCAATGTGCATAGCAAGTGCGTAGCTGTCGCTAACGCGTGCTACAACGTCACCAAATACAAGTGCTCTGCCCTCGGTGGGTATTTTAACGCTTACAATCTGCTTATCCGTAATGCCGTATTTTTCACCGTCAGCACAGGTCATATGTATATGACGCTTTGCAGCGATAACACCCTCGGTAAGCTCAACCTCACCGCAAGGACCAACAAGCTTGCAAGCACCACTGCCTGCAACATCGCCTGACTCACGGATTGGTGCTACTACACCGATTGTACGAGCATCGGTAAGAGAAAGCTCAACTTGGTCTGCTGGACGACAAGGACCTAGGATAGAAGCCTTGAGGCTGCCTTTTGGGCCTACAACGGTTACCTTTTCTTCACAAGCAAACTGGCCTGGCTGTGAAAGGTCTTTTTTGTTTGTGAGGGTGTGACCTGCGCCAAACAATGTCTCAAGTGTTGCCTGTGTTACGTGTACGTGACGGGCTGAAATTTCAACTAATACTTCCTTTTTCATTTTAAAAATCTCCTTTTATTGTTTCAAGTAGAGTTATTCTACCATAATCTGACATATTTTGCAATATCTATTTATACTTTCATCCTAAGCATTGAACCCTGCTTTACCTCTCGGTCAAAGGGAATTTTAATTTGCATCATAGGCTGGTATGCACTTTCAATTTGCTTTCCCTTTTCGTCATACAAAACGGTGGTGTCAACGCTAAAGGGTATGCTGCCTGCCTCTAAACAGTCAAGCGTGGTGCCGCTTAAAAACTTGTTTTTAAGTGTTGCAACAATACAGCCATTCTCATATCCGTCAACCACAGCGGCAATAGCATAGTCGCGGATATAACCTGCGTTTTCGTAGGTTTGCGCATTTTCGGGGCGACCAAAATAAAAGCCTGTCGAATAGGTGCGATGGCTCATTTTGTTAAGCTCTTCGCTTACCCATTCGGGTAATACCCAATCGCCGTCGCTTTCAAGCAAACTATCAACCGCGCCGCGATAGGCATTGGCAGTTACCGCAACGTAATATTCGGTTTTGGCTCGACCCTCTATTTTTATGCTCGATACACCTGCCGCAAGCATTTTGTCAAGGTAAGGCGCCATACACATATCGTTGGCATTAAGTATATATGTTCCCTTTTCGGTTTCAGTAATGTCAAAATACTGACCTGGGCGTTTTTCTTCCATAAGGCTATAGCTCCAGCGGCAAGGCTGAGCGCAGTCGCCGCGATTGGCGTCACGACCTGTCATATAGCTTGAAAGCAAGCATCTTGCCGAAAAAGATACACACATAGCGCCGTGGGCAAATGCCTCAATCTCGAGTTCGGGCGGCGTATTTGTGCGGATTTTTGCAATCTCATCAAGTGATAGCTCTCGTGCAAGCACCACACGACGCGCGCCCATATTATAAAACGCATTGGCGGTAGCGCTGTTTACAATGCCCGACTGCACCGATACGTGCAGTTCACAGTCAGGCGCGTACTGCTTTACCATACCAATAGTGCCAAGGTCGGAGGCAATTACCGCGTCAACACCGATTTCGTTAAGATAACTTAAAAAATCAGGCAAGCGGGCAATTTCATCCTCGTGCGGAATTGTGTTGCAGGTTACGTGCACCTTAACGCAGTGGCTGTGGGCATATTCCACACCTGCCGCCAAATCCTCACGGTTAAAGTTGGCACTTGCTGTCCTCATACCAAACTCTTCGCCCGCTATATACACCGCATCAGCACCAAAATCTACCGCGGTTTTAAGACGGCTTAAATCACCCGCAGGGCAAAGCAATTCCAAAGCAGTCTTTTTATTAGTCAAAGTACTCATATATCCAGTTTCCACCCTGCTGCAGTTTTGCTATTGTGGCATTTTGCTCTGCCATTGTTTTGTGGTAATAGAAATTACCCTCGCTGTCGGTAACAAAATAAAAATATCCGTCTTTTTCTGCGGGGTAAAGCGCCGCTTTTATAGCGTCAATTCCCGGTGAGCAAAGCGGACCAGGTGGCAGACCCGTCACCTTATAGGTGTCATATCTGCCGTCGTCGTTTTTAAACGATTCGCCATAGTAACAGGTAGGCGATGAGCCGAGCGTGCCAAAATCGTCACTGTCAAGGCGGTTATAGAAAATGGCGGCAACATTTGCCATTTCATCGCTGTTTTGGCCCGATTCCATCTGAATAATAGAAGCCATAGTCAGAATCTCGTTCATTGTATATCCCATCTCATCAGCGCGCTTATACATATCATCAGTTATCTTATTCTCGGTCTGCGCTATCATTTTTTCAACAACCATCTGAGCACATTCCTCTGAATCATAAGCATAAAAATCATAGGTATCGGGGAATAAATATCCCTCTAATGAATAATAGGTCTTGCCGACATTACAGTTTTTCAGCAGTTCTGTGTCAAACGCTATCTCGTTTAAGGCATAAAGAAAATCAGATTTAGAGCATACGCCCTTTTCTTCAAGAATGGTGGCAATACCCTTTACAACAACATCCTCACCATTTACATTTTTAGTATAATCGTTAATACCTGTACCCTCAGGGATTGTCACCTTAACACTTTCTGCCTTGGCACCGTCATTCATAAGCATATCGGCAATGTTGCTATAACCGATATCGGTATTAAAGGTGTAAAGACCGTATTTATCCTGACTGTCATAACCCTTTAATTTTGAAAACACTCTGAAAAGCAGGGGCATTTTAACTGCGCCCGATTCTTCCAGCTTTTCGGCAATTGTCACTGTGGATGAGCCATAGGGTATATCCATCTGAACCGATTGACCACGTCCAAAGCCCAAGCCGACATAGTCAAAAAGTCCCACTATAACACTACCCGCAAGAACAACCGAGACAACAATAATACCAACAATCCAAATTATATTTTTTACAACTGAATTGCCGCTTTTTTTAGCACGCTTATTTTTTTTGCGCTTTTTACTGTCGGGTTCTTCAGCTACATTAAAGCCCTTACCTATTACAAAATCGTCATCATTAATTTTAAAATTATTATCCTGCATATCCATCTCCGATTAATACGCGCCATAGCGCATACTTCTTGCTATTTTTTTAGCAATTTCCTCATTATCATAAAGCGTTTCTAAATAAAGCAGCGCAAAATCCATAGCACCGCCTGCGCCCCAACCTGTAACGATATTCCCATCGCGAACGGCAGGTCGGTCCAGCACGTGAGCACCTGTAAGCTCTTTTTCAAAGCCTGTAAAGCAAACGGCATTTTTGCCGCGAAGCAACCCCTTGTGACCTAAAATCATAGGAGCCGCACATATAGCTCCAATAACCTTGCCGTGTTGTGCGGCATAGTCAATAAACCTTTGCACCGTTGCGTCCGCCTCAAGATTGGTGGTGCCCGGCATACCACCGGGTAGTATGATGCCATCAAGGTCATCAAAGGTAGCGTCACTTGCTATAATATCGCAGTTTACAGATATATTATGCGAACCACGAACCTGCCTGCCTGTAACACCCACAGTCTTAACCTGTACACCTGCGCGACGCAAAACATCAACAGGAGCTAATGCCTCAAGCTCTTCAAAGCCTTTTGCTAAAAATACATATACCATTTATATCACCTTAAAACAATTTTAAAGTTTCTGCCAAAACGTCGTTCGCTATATCCTCGATTGTTCGCGCCTCGCCGTCCTTGGCACAGGGAATGATTGTCCAACCCGAATAGTTTGCTGTAAACATAGCGGCCTTACGGCATTTATCAAGATAGGCGGTATCACTTTCGTGAATATCCTTTTTCGCTTCGTCGCCTTTGTATCTGCCCGACAGCAGCTTTTGCGAAACCTCTACCGGCATATCCAAAAAGATTACCTTGTCGGGCTTTGGAATACCAACCTTGTTATATTCAAGGTCATAAAGCCAATCTAAAAAGCCCTGCCAATCGTGTTCTTCCATTTTAGATGTCTGATGCACTGCGTTTGATGTGGTGTATCTGCCCGATACTATAACACCGTTTTGGTTGTAATACTCTCCCCAATTTGTTTTGTAAGAAGCAAAACGGTCAACCGCATAAAAAAGCGACGCGGCATAAGCGTTTACGTCATTTGGCTTATTACCAAACTTGCCGCCTAAGTACATTTTCACAAGCGCGCTTGAATCGCTTTCATAATCTGGAAAAGATACGCTGCGGCTTTCAATACCGTTCTTTAATAAGTTTTTTGGTAAAAGCTCAAGCTGAGTTGACTTGCCGCTACCGTCAAGACCTTCAATTACAATAAGTTTACCCATTGTTTTTCATATCCTCATAAAACTTTTTTATTTCCTTTGCCTTGCCGCAGCTCATTTTGCCCTCGGGACAAGGACCGCTAATGCAGGGTGGTCCCGCTTTTTTAAACAGCTCTGGAGCAACCTGCTGTACCAACACTAACATTTGGTTTGCAACCGACTGAATTTCCCACTGGGCACGGTTACAGCAACGATGACGAAAGAAATTATGTAACGAGCGTGCATTCATTGTAACCACCATTTTGGTCTCACATGCGTTAGGCAGCACAAAACGTGCGTCCTCAATAGCCTTTTTAGAGGCAAGTCTTGCGGCGGTTTTTTCATCCTTACCCTCTGCAATAAAGGTCTTTGTATGCTTTTCAGTAAGTATTTCGGCAATCTTGTCATAAGCCTCTTGCGCAAGTCTCATAGATTCTTTATATGCCTCACACGCTACGGGGTCAGCCGCTACCTCAGGCGGTGTCACAAACTCGAATTCGCCCTCTTTTACATAACGCTGACTTTTAACCGAGTATGACGCCATTCTGTGACGGGTTATCTGCGCCAAAAAAGCGCGGGACACACCCTCGATACCAAAGGTAAAAGAAGCGTGCTCAATGGGGCTTTCGTGACCTATTTCGGAAAGCATTTCCACAAAACTGGCTGCCTTTTCATCGGTAAGTCCCTCGTATAAATCACCTATTGTAGACGAGCTATAACACAGTTTTGCAGCGGACGCCACAGTCTTTTCGGGATTGGGCGTGTGCGCAAGTAATGTAACGGTTGGCATATTAACATCTCCTGACAATTACTACATTCTATAATCTTATAAATTATAACATATCCCACAAATAATATCAATTAATTTTTATGTTATTGGTAAATTATTAAAAAATGTAAAAAATTTTGTAAAAAAGTCTTTTTATGTTGAGAAAAATATGTTACAATGTACGCATAAATATTTTTTATATCTTGCGGAGGGATTTTCATATGTCCAGTATCAACTTTAAGCACACACCCTATGGCGACCTTGCAATCATCAGTATGCGCGGCTGCGAGGATATTTCTTCACAGGTAGACTTTTACCTCAAGCAATGGCGCGGTATTGAAGACGAAGACCAATCCTTTGTAATCGATGCTAACTGCCCACGTTTTGGTACAGGCGAGGCAAAGGCCGTTCTTCACCACTCGGCTCGCGGTCTTGACGCTTTCATTATCTGCGATTGCTTCAACTACAACGTTACATACAAAATGTATGGACAAACTGTTCCTATGAGTCCCGATGATCACTTCCAGGATTTAAAGCGTATTATCGCAGCCTTTGGCGGTAAAGCTCGCAGAATTACCGTTATTATGCCCATGCTTTATGAGGGCAGACAGCACCGCCGCACCGCGCGTGAGTCTATGGACTGCGCAATGGCGCTTCAGGAGCTCGTTTCTATGGGTGTAAAAAATATCATCACCTTTGACGCGCATGACCCCCGCGTTAACAACGCAATTCCCTATGACGGCTTCGACAATGTGCAGGCGGCTTACCAGATGATTAAGGCTCTGCTTCGCAGCGTTCCTGACATTAAGCTTGACCGCGACCACACTATGATAGTATCGCCCGACGAAGGCGGTATGGGCAGATGCATCTACTACTCATCTGTTTTGGGTCTTGAGCTTGGTATGTTCTACAAACGCCGAAATTATTCAATCGTAGTAAACGGCAAAAACCCGATTGAAGCGCACGAATTTTTGGGTAACGACATCACAGGCAAGGATTTGATACTTGTTGACGATATGATATCTTCGGGTGAATCAATGCTGGATATCGCCGCAAAGCTTAAAGAAAAGGGCGCCGGCAGAATATTTGTGTTCTCTACCTTTGGTCTTTTTGTGGAAGGTCTTGAAAAGTTTGACGAATACTACGCAAACGGCCTTATAGACAAGGTATTTACAACCAACCTTATCTATCAGACACCTGAACTTCTGTCTCGTGAATGGTACTGCAGCGTTAATATGTCAAAGTACATCGCTCTTATTGTTGAAACACTTAACAATGATAACTCTATAAGCAAGCTGCTTGACCCCGCAGATAAAATTAAAGCAGCAGTCGCAAAATACGAAGCAGAGAAAAAATAAGTATAAATCAATACGATAAAAACAAATATCGCCCTGAGCCTTTTGGTTCGGGGCGGTTTTGTGTTTAATTTTATTTGTTTAGCAAGAATTACATTTCTAACAATCCGATATAATGATTTGCTTCACGCAGTACATGGTCTGCAAGCAGTGGCAGTATTATCGAGCGAATTTCTTATAACTGTTATTATAATTTCAGCAATCAGATTTTTTATCGGCATTTTGCTGAAAAGGCCTGTCTGCTTTTCCTCTCACTTTAATATGTCAAAAAGTTTAACGATAAGCGCCATCTCGTTATCGTCCACCGAGCAACCAAAACGGTTATGACTCAAAAACAAAAGGTCATTCAGTCTTCTGGGCAATACATTTTCATTAAACTGTAATTTTAACAGCTGCATATCTTCTTGTGTCCGTAGCTCGTGGAAGTCATAAAACGACATTAAATAAATGCTTCCCCCCGACTTAATGTGTATTTTGTATTGTTGTAAATGTGTTCACCCATACCGACAAGCACAACCTCCAATTCAAAACAGTCATGCCGTGCGGAGCAAAATATTCTCCCCTTTTCACAAGTAGCTCTTCAATATAATAATCCTTGTTTTGCTTGTGGGAAGACTGAAACTTGTTTATCTGTTTTGACATAAGAATTAATAAAGTGTTGATTTTCTTAATTTTATCATAGAATATATTATTTTACAATACCTTTGTTTGTTGTATAATGTGGACAAAGGAGTTGAATTTATGATAGGCTTTGATATTGGCGGCACAAAATGCGCCGTAAGCATCGGAGAAGAAAAAGACGGCATTATGCACATTTTGGATAAAAAAGCAATACCCACCGACCACAGCGTTTCAGCTTATGAAATGATAGATAGGCTGTGTGTGCTGGCACAGGAGATGACTGATGATTTCAGCCATATTGGTATTTCCTGCGGCGGACCGCTTGACAATAAAAAAGGTATTATTATTTCACCACCAAATCTACCGCGCTTTAAAAATATAAAAATTGTTGATTATCTTAAACAAAAATACGGCGGTTTTGTACGGCTTGAAAACGATGCCGATGCCTGCGCCTTTGCCGAGTGGAAATACGGTGCGGGTAAGGATAGCCAGAATATGATATTTTTAACCTTTGGTACCGGTATGGGCGCGGGGCTTATCTTAAACGGAAAACTCTATTCGGGCGCTAACGGCAACGCGGGAGAAATTGGACACGTGCGTTTACGTGACACAGGTCCCGTAGGTTTTGGAAAATCGGGCTCTTTTGAAGGCTTTGCAAGCGGTGGCGGTATTGCTCAGATGGCAAAAACTGCCGCAAAAGAACAGTTAAAGCAAGGAACACCTACCGCCTACTGCAAAACTTTTGATGAGTTGGACAGTGTCACTGCTAAATCAGTTGCCGAAGCCGCATATAGCGGCGACCCGACCGCAATAACAGTTTACCAAAAATGCGGCGAGATGCTCGGCTACGGTTTATCTATCTTAATTGATATTCTGAATCCCGAAAAAATAGTAATTGGCAGTATTTACACCAGAAGCCGCGACCTGCTACAAGAAACTATGATACAATCACTGAAAAAGGAAGCGCTCGCACCTTCGCTTTCAGTAGTAGAAATATTACCTGCCGCTTTGGGTGAAAATCTTGGTGATTATGCCGCGCTCTCCCTTGCAGCAAACGAACGTTAGAAAGGATATATTTATGAAACAATTAATTGATTTAAACGGTAAGTGGGACTTGTATATGGCTCCACACAATCAAGTTTGTGGTAAGGATGTTGAATTTATTGATGTTCTCCATCCTAAAAAACTACCTAAGGATGTAGATTTTATTAAAATCGATGCCGAAGTACCCGGTAACTTTGAGCTTGATATGCAGCGTGCAGGATTGCTGCCCGATATTTTCGAAGGCATCAATCCCCTGCTATGTCAAAAATATGAAAACCTCCACCTTTGGTATATAAAAGAATTTACTCTTGATAAACTGCCCAAAGGCGATGCTTTTTTACGCTTTGAAGGTATTGACACTTTTGCAGAAATATATCTTAACGATGAGTTTTTAGATTATTGTGAAAATATGCTGATTGAACACGAAATCGAAGTTAATAATCTAAAAACTGGTAAAAACAAAATCGTCGTTCACATTTTGCCAACTGTAATAGAAGCACGCCAGTACGAAGAAAATGCTCTGGCTGTTGGTCTGCCTTATAACGAGGACTCCCTCCACGTGCGCAAAGCACCCTATATGTTTGGTTGGGATATTATGCCCCGTACTGTTTCAGGCGGACTATGGCGCGGTGTATCGCTTATAGAAAAGTCCAAGCACCGCATAGACGATTTTTATCTCGGCACTGCCAATATAAACGGCAATTGGGCAGAGCTTTCAGGACAGATTCGCATACATACAGAAGACGACCTATTATCAGATTATGAGGCAATTGTAACAGGTAACTGTGGCGACTCTTATTTTGAGGAAAGTATTCGTTTCTGGGGTGTGAACCGTAATTTTAAAATTGGTATTAATGGTGCTAAACTCTGGTGGCCGCGAGGAGCGGGTGAACAAAACCTTTATGACATTGAGGTTAAGCTCTACCGCAAGGGCGAGCTTTGCGATACCTACAAAACCCGTATTGGTATTCGCCATATTGAGCTTGCGCGCACGTCAGTCGTAGACAGTGAAGGCAACGGCAAGTTTGAGTTTCTTATAAACGGAAAAAAGGTATTCATTATGGGCACAAACTGGGTACCGCTTGATGCCTTCCCATCTCAGAATGAAAAGCGCGTGATAAAAGCGCTCGAAATGACCGAAGACATCGGTTGTAATATGATTCGCCTTTGGGGCGGCAATATTTATGAAAGTGATACCTTTTATAATTGGTGTGATGAACACGGCATTATGCTGTGGCACGATTTTATTATGGGTTGCGGCTACTATCCGCAGTATGAGGAATTCTGCGAAAAACTGCGTAAAGAAGCAATAGTCGCTGTAA
This sequence comes from Clostridia bacterium, assembly GCA_017466905.1. GTDB lineage: Bacteria > Bacillota > Clostridia > Oscillospirales > Acutalibacteraceae > UBA737. Next base: position 16,260 of record JAFTTE010000034.1, read on the forward strand.
AACGTCTGCGTTCGCACGCATCATTGGTACTGTGGGCAGGTGACAATGAATGTGACGCATTCTATACCTACGCTTACAAAAACGGTCAGCGACTTAACCCGAATAACAATGTACTCACACGCAAGGTACTGCCTGAGGTTTTGCGCGCTTATGACGGCTTCAGACCGTATCTGCCAAGCTCGCCCTATATAGACGAGGTTGCATATGCAAATCTTGAAAAAAACCGCCCTGCCGAAGATCATCTTTGGGGACCGCGTAACTACTTTAAGAGTGATTATTACAAAAACGCTACTGCTCTTTTTGCATCCGAAACGGGCTTCCACGGTTGCCCGTCACCCGAATCACTTAAAAAGTTTATAACAAAAGACCACTTGTGGCCAATTATTTTGTCCAACGGCAGACCTGACCCCGAGTGGATTGTCCACGCAGCAAGTATGGAAACCGAGCACATCGGTCATTATGAGTACCGCATTGCGCTTATGCTTCGTCAGGTGGCAGTTCTTTTCAGCGATATGCCTGACGGCAACACAGGTCGTGCTACCGCCGAAGAATCCTGCGAATATTTTGAGCGTATGAAAGTGCTATTTGGCGACGGCGAACAAGCAATTGACGGCATAGCAAAGGCAAGCCAGATATTCCAGGCGGAAGCCTTTAAGTTTATGATAGAGCGCTTCCGTATCCGCAAAGCAACCCATGGCGGTCTTATCTGGTGGAATCTCACAGACGGTTGGCCGCAGATATCCGACGCGGTGGTTGACTACTATTTTGTAAAAAAGCTCGCTTACCACTATATAAAGAACTCCCAGCAGCCGCTCTGCCTTATGTTTGACGAGCCTACTGCGGACAACAGGCTTAATCTTTTTGTCGCAAATGAAATACCCGAAAACAAAACCTTTACCTACAGTGTAACTCGCATAAATGACGGTAAAGTTGTAGCAAACGGCAAAGCAACAGTCGAAGCCGACGGTATTTTGCAGATTGATAGCATAACGGTTGACCCCGCACAAAAGGAAATGTTCTTAATAGAGTGGCAAAGTGAAGACGGTACCACAGGCCGCAACCACTTTGTTAACAACGTTCGAGGCATTAACTTTGACACATATATTGAATTTTTAAATAAAACCAAAATCGGTCATTTTGAAGGATTTTAATCGGAGGTTTATATGGAAACATTATCCGAACTTATAAAAAGATACCCCTTGCTTAACTCTTGTGAAAGCGAGATACAGCGTAGTGCAGAAATGCTGATTAAGACATACAAAAACGGTAACCGCCTTTATATTTGCGGCAACGGTGGCAGTGCAGCCGATGCCGACCATATTGTTGGAGAGCTTATGAAAGGTTTTCTTAAAAAGCGCCCCTTGACCGACGACCAACTTGCATCGTTTGGCGCTGGAGATAAAAATCTTGCGAAAGGTCTTATGCAGGGTCTTCCCGCCGTATCACTACATTCACAGACTGCATTTCTTACTGCGTTTTTAAATGACGAAGACCCATCGCTTTTATATGCGCAGGCACTTTACGCACTCGGTAAAAAGGATGATATATTGCTCGCAATAAGCACTTCGGGAAATTCTCAAAATGTGGTAAATGCGGCAAAGGTTGCGCACGCTATCGGTTGTAAGGTTATTTCTCTGGTAGGCGCTAAAGAATGTAAGCTTGACACACTTTCAGATATTATTATCCACACTGACAGCACTGAGACCTACCGTATACAAGAATTACATCTGCCAATTTATCACTACCTCTGCACTGCGATTGAGGATTATTTTTTCAAGGAATAATAAAAAAGGAAACAAGCTTGCTTGTTTCCTTTTTTTATTGGAAGGGTTGTACAAAATTTGAATCCTTTTGAATTTTTCATCTATGTGTTCGTACCCCTACATATTAAATCACTGTGAAGCCGTGTATGTAATCTATGCGAAGCATTGTATGTAA
>JAFTTE010000035.1 GCA_017466905.1 Clostridia bacterium
AAATATTTCTTACCAACTTCCATAACTACGTCAGAATACATCTGGATAAATCTTCTGTAGCAGTCATAAGCCCAACGAGCATTACCGCTCTTTGCAGCCATTGTTTCAACAACGTCTTCGTTAAGACCGAGGTTAAGAATGGTATCCATCATACCGGGCATAGATGCGCGCGCACCTGAACGAACAGAAACGAGAAGGGGATTTTCTTTATCACCGAATTTTTTGCCGGTAACACCTTCCATTTTAACAATGTATTCCATAATCTGTGCCTGGATATCATCGTTAATCTTTCTGCCATCTTCGTAGTACTGTGTGCAAGCCTCGGTTGTAACTGTGAAACCCTGTGGAACAGGAAGACCGATTTTGGTCATTTCTGCAAGGTTAGCACCCTTACCGCCAAGAAGCTCACGCATTGATGCGTCGCCTTCGCTAAAAAGGTAAACATACTTGTGACTCATTTACGAATCAACCTCCTAAATTTTTATGGATTTAAAATCCAATTTTAACTTAATTATACCCATTTCTATGGTATCCAATAAATTATAGCAAAAAACTTTTTAAAAATAAAGAGTTTTTTTACAAAAAATGTAATTTTAAGCATTTTTTTAATAAAAACACAAAACATTTCACTTATTGTAGTAATTTTGCACTAAAAAACACCGCTCATCGTATAAATGAGCGATGTTTAAAATTTATTTGTGTAATTTTTTTACTTGAGAATATACAACCTTACTGATAGTTGTGCCTGCAATAGTGGTAACAAGTAATTCAACCAAGAAATTAATAGTTAATATTGTAAGCAATACTGTCATAACTGCGCCACCAAACGAAGTGTTTGAATAAAACAAGACATATGATGACATAAACATTGCAGTATTCAGTATTGGAACTAGTGCAGAAGAGATAGCAAATGACCAAATATTCGTTTTGCCTTTCTTTTCAAATAATGAAAAAACCAAACCAGCAACAAGGCCTGTTAATATTCGTGGAACAAAGCAGGTTACCGCATAACCAAATGGATTTTCATTAAATAGGGGAGTGGCGCTTGGGTCGATCATAAAGCCGATTCCAAAGGCCTGTAAAAAGCTTGTAAGACCAAAAACAAAACCAAGTATAGTTCCGCCAGAGATACCTGTACAAGCCGCACCTAATGCAACCGGAATTGTCATTAAGGTGATTGAAAATGCACCGGTTACAGTTATATAACCGATAGGGGTGAAGTTCATTACCAACATTAAGGCAATAAACATTGCGATAAGCACCATTTTATAGATGCTGTCGCGTTTTTTGATGTTTGTCATAAAAATTACCTCCGATACTGTTCCTTTATGGATACAGTTCTATAAAATTTTGACATATTATATTTACTGACTATGTCAGTTATGTCTGTGAATACGCATAAATTCCATATATTGCTGCCAAGCATAACGAGAGAGGAAATGCATTGTAGGCGCCATAAATAGACCAACATTGCCCCAGAGTAGCGTTTCACCACTAGTAAGATAGTGGTCGCAATCCTGCATACCATCAAGACCCAAATTTTCCCACATTTCACTCGCTGCCAAACAGCAAAGCTGTTCACTCTTTTGGTCAGCCCAGAAATCCAACTCTGAAGCATTTACGCACACGTTGCGTGGTGCGATGCTCGCAAGAACATAGTGTTGGTCAAAGTCAGTGCCGTAATTTTGCTCCTCGTATTTTTTAAAGTTTTCGCAGAACCAACAGGAAGCCCATATGCTTGTAAGATTGGAAATTATTTCACCGCGAAAATCTTTTTCAACGGCAAAATTACCATTGACATCTGGAAGACCCGAACCGCCGCGTGCAAGGGCGTCTCCACCGCAACCTGCATTGTTAGAAAGTACAAATGAAAAACGTTCATCCATCATACCTGTAAACAGCGCGGTTTTTCCAAGTCTTGAATGACCAAGAATAGCAATATTTTTCTCATCAGTTCCGGGTAGTGTAAGGGCATAATCAAGTACTCGCATAGCGGCGAATGCCCACAGTCCAATTTTGCCGCAATCGGTAGCGCTTGTTCTGCCATTTGGAAAAACAAGTGGTGCAATACCTGTGGTAAAATCAGGTGAGTCGCTTGTTACGTCAACATAGCAAAATGCAATAATATCATATTCGCTTTCGGCAAGCTCTTCAATAGGAATATAAATTGATGGGAATTGCTTGTGAATGTTCAGATGGATTATAGTAGGATGTTTTTTGCCATCGTTGTGTAAAAGCTGGTGTACAGGAAAGGTGTGACTGCCGTTTTTGTTTGTTAAGGTAAAGTCAACTGTAGAATGAATAACATTGCCCTTAGCAAAACGTCTTTCAAGCACCGTGTGATTTGAAACAGAAAATTCAAAATCGTTTTGTGGCAGATAACCGTACTCTTCCCGTTGTAAAATTTCTATCATTTCTTCGCGCGATTTAAGCGGTGGAAGATTTCGGTTTAAAAGTTCTTGCTTTAACATAATTATACCTCAAATCACTGTAAAATTAATTATGTCTGTTAATGCGCATAAAATCCATATAGTTATTCCATGCGTGACGTGATAAAAAGTGAGTTGTAGCTGTCATGCTGAAACCAACATTACCCTGAAGCAGTTTTTCGCCGGGTGTAAGATAATGGTCACACTCTTGCAATCCAACAAGACCCATATTTTCCCAAGCCTCAGATGCCGCAAGGCAGCAAAGCTGCTCTGATTTCTGGTCTGCCCAGTAGTCAAGCTCTGCAGCAGTTACACACACATTACGAGGCGCGATGCTTGCCACAATATAATGCTGGTCAAAATCGGTACCGTAACCTTGATTTGCATATTTTTTATAATTTTCACAAAACCAATAGGGGAAAACACGTGTTATTCGCTCAACTGTTTCACCGCGATATTCCTCAGGGGCGGCAAAATTACCGTCTGCATCTGGGAGTCCCGAACTACCACGCGCAAGAGAATCACCGCCGCAACCCGCGTTATTTGAAAGCGAGAATGTGAATCTTTCATCCATCATACCGGTAACCAAAGCGGTTTTACCGAGACGTGATTGACCAACAATTGCAATGTTCTTTTCGTCAGTACCCTCTAATGTAAGCACATAATCAAGCACACGCATATTTGCAAACGCCCATAGACCAATTTTACCGCAATCGGTGTTGTTTTGTCTACCTTCAGGAAATACGAGCGGCGCAATACCTGTTGTAAAATCACCGTCATCACTTGTGATGTCTGTATATATGAATATGATTAAATTATATCCATTTTCAACAATTTCCTCTTCGGGAACAAAATTGCCTGGGTATCTGCCTGCGATGTGAAGTATTGTAGGATGTTTTTTGCCGTCGTTATGTAAAAATTGATGAATAGGGAAGGTGTGACTGCCGTTTTTATTTGTTAGCGTAAAATCAACGGTTGAATAAATAACTTCACCCTTTGCAAGACGACCGTCAACGCGTTTGTAATTAGAAACCGACCACTGAAAATTGTTTTCAGGAAGATATCCATATTCTTCGCGCTGCATGATTTCAATCATTTCTTCACGTGATTTAAGCGGGGGAAGATTGCGGTTTGAAAGTTCTTGATTTAACATAAAATCACCTCATAAATCACTTGTTTCTGTGAATACGCATAAACTCCATATAATTTTGCCATGCATGACGTGATAAGAAATGCATGGTTGGTGCCATAAAGAATCCAACATTACCATTTAGTAATTTTTCGCCACCTGTAAGATAGTGATCACATTCTTCAATACCGTCAAGACCCATGCTTTCCCAAGCCTCAGATGCAGCAAGACAACAAAGTTGTTCAGACTTCTGGTCTGCCCAATAGTCAAGTTCAGCCGCATTTACACACACATTACGGGGCGCAATACTTGCCAAAACAAAGTGTTGGTCAAAATCGGTGCCGTAATTCTGCTCAGCATACTTTTTATAGTTTTCGCAGAACCAATAGGGGAAAACCTGTGTTATGCGGTCAATGGTTTCACCGCGAAATTCTTTTTCGACTGCAAAGTTGCCCTCGGCATCAGGTGTACCACTGCCACCGCGCGCGATTGCATCACCGCCGCAACCTGCGTTGTTTGAGAATACATGAGTAAATCGTTCATCTAACATACCTGTAACCAATGCAGTCTTACCAAGGCGTGAATGTCCAAGAATTGCAATGTTTTTCTCATCAGTATTTGGTAATGTAAGCACATAATCAAGCACGCGCATATTTGTAAACGCCCAAATACCAATTTTACCGCAATCGGTATCATTTTGTCGGCCTTGTGGGAAGACAAGTGGTGCAATACCTGTTGTAAAGTCGCCATTGTCACTTGTTATGTCGGTGTAGCAGTATGTAATTATGTCATACTCACTTTCAGTAAGTTCTTCAATTGGAAAATACTTATTTGGAACTACCTTGTCAAAATTGATACAGAGAATAACAGGATGCTTTTTGCCATCTTGGTGTAAAACACGATAAATAGGGAAGGTATGGCTACCGTTTTTGTTGGTCATTGTAAAATCAACACTTGAAAGAACAACATTGCCTTTTGCAAAACGAGCTTCAATGTTTTTGAGATTTGAAACCGACCATTCAAAATTGTTTTCAGGCAGATATCCGTATTCTTCACGCTGCATAATTTCTATCATTTCTTCACGTGATAAAATTTTAGGAAGATTTCGTTTTTTAAGTTCTTGTTTTAACATAAAAGACACCTCTTGTTATCTATTCTTTTCGTATATCTCACGCAAGCCGTCAAGTAACAGATTTGCGTTATAAATTATGTCATTTTTGCAGTGAACGATTATATCTTTTGAAAGACCGCCCGTTGCAACAATTGTTGGGATTTCGCCAAGCTCATCAGTAATACGGTCAAGCAGACCGTCAAGCATAGCGGCGGTACCGTATATAAGACCTGATTTCATGCAGTCAACTGTATTTGAGCCTATAACCGACTTAGGAGCATTTATATCAATAGAAGGCAGTTGCGCTGTATTTTCGGTAAGCGCTTTTAGTGTAAGACGCACACCTGCCGAAATAACGCCGCCAAGGTAAGCGCCGTTTCGATCAATTACACTTATAGTAGATGCGGTGCCCATATCAATAACAACACAAGGGAGCGTATATTCGCTGATAGCGCCCACAGCACCTGCAACAAGGTCAGCACCAAGCTGAGCGGGGTTATCGATCTTTATATTAAGACCTGTTTTAACGCCGGGACCTAATTCAAGCGGTACAATGTCACAAAGCATTGAAACTGCATTACAAACAGCGCTGCCAACCGAGGGTACTACCGAGGAAATAATGCAATCCTCTATGCGAGCAGAATTGAGTCCGTAAAGCTCTAAAATATTTTTAATTTCAACAGCGTATTGGTCAGAGGTTGTGCCGTGCGCAGTCGCAAGTCGCGCAGTAAAACATAAAACATCATTATCATACGCGCCAAGGGTGATATTTGTATTGCCGATATCAATAGTCAGTAGCATAAATCAAATTCTCCTTATTGCTTTTTCGCGTATATTATATTATAAGTAAATATAAAAATCAATTAAAAAATATAAAAAAAGTTGACATTTAAATTTTTTGTGTTATAATGTTAGACGCTAATTGAGATTTTACTCAAATTTAGCTCCTTGCCCCGCGTGAAATGCGCGGAGCCATCAGACCAGAAGGAGGTGCAACGAAATGACCAACAAGTATGAGGTAGCTCTTATTCTTTCTGTAGCAAACGGCGAAGAGGCTGTTAGCGCTCTTAAAGAAAAGTTCAATGACCTTATAGCAAAGAACGGTACGGTCGAAAATGTTGACGAATGGGGTAAGCGCAGACTTGCATATCCAATCAACGATGAAGCTGAAGGTTACTACATCTTCACAACAATGACCTGTGAACCGACCCTTCCTGCAGAGCTTGAACGTATTGCAGGCATTACCGAAGGTGTTTTACGCATTATGGTAATAAAAAAGTAATGGAGGACAATTCAAATGTTTAATCTTGTAGTATTGACGGGTCGTCTTACAGCAGACCCCGAGCTTAAAACAACACAAAGCGGTATACCCGTTACAACGTTTTCCATTGCTGTAAACCGTAACTATCGCGCAGGTGAAGAACAGCAGACTGACTTTATCAACATTGTTGCTTGGCGTCAGCGCGCTGAATTTATCACCAAATATTTCAAAAAGGGTAATTTGATTGGTATTGAGGGCTCAATTCAGACTCGCAGATATCAGGATAAAAACGGCAACAACCGCACAGCGTTTGAGGTTGTTGTAAATAACGCTCAGTTCGTAGAGTCAAAGCGTGATGGTGCCGCAAATGCACCTGTAGCTAATGAACCCGCTTCATATAGCAACGCTGACGCAAGTGACTTTGCAGAAATCGGCGGTATGGACGACGATTTACCCTTCTAATTTAATGTATAAGGAGGAGCTTTTCGATGGAAAAGACAGATAGACCGCTTCACAGAAAGCCTCGCAAAAAGATTTGCCATTTTTGCGCTGATCGTGTAGAAGCTATTGATTATAAGGATGTAGCACGCCTTCGCAAGTACGTTTCAGAACGTGCTAAGATTTTGCCCCGCAGAGCCACAGGCACCTGCGCTAAGCATCAGCGTGAACTGACTACCGCTATCAAGCGCGCTCGTCAGGTTGCTTTACTTCCTTACAGTAACGACTAATAAAAAACAAACCGACAGGAAAACTTGTCGGTTTATTTTTTATAGTAAAACTTGATTTTATATTGACTGATTTGTTTTATAACAATATGGTTAACTTAAATTATTTGAGGTGACATTTTTATGAAAATTAACGCTCAAATCGAAAAAAGAATTAACGAAATGTTAAAAGAAATGACCTTGGAAGAAAAGGTATCACTTTGTCACGCTAACTCAAAATTTACCGTAGCGGGTAATGAGAGATTTGGTATTGCTGAGCTTACTATGTCTGATGGTCCTCACGGTGTGCGTTCAGAGCTTGACCGTGATAGCTGGCGTCCGCTTAATCGCGAGGAAGATCGTTGCACATATCTGCCTACAGGTACTGCGCTTGCGGCAACTTGGAACCCCGAGCATTCTATTTCTTTTGGTGAAACGTTGGGCAGCGAAGCGAGATATAGAGGCAAAGATATTATCTTGGGACCTGGTGTAAATATTATAAGAACACCGCTTTGCGGCAGAAACTTTGAATATATGAGTGAGGATCCTTGCCTTATTGAAAAAATGTCACCAAACGTTGTAAAGGGTATCGAATCTCAGGATACAGCCGCTTGTGTTAAGCATTATTGTCTTAACAATCAGGAGCTTGACCGTAAGAATGTAAATGTAGAGGTTAGCGAAAGAGCATTACGTGAAATATACCTTAAGGGTTTTTATGCTGCTATTATTGCGGGTGGCGCAAGCTCGGTTATGGGTGCTTATAACAGATATAAAAATCAGTTTTGCTGTCATAACGATTATCTTGTAAACGGCATTTTAAAAGGTGAATGGGGCTTTAAAGGTGTTTATTTAAATGATTGGACTGGTTGCCATGATACTGATGAAGCTATACACAACGGACTTGATATCGAAATGGGTACTGAAAAGCCATATAACGAATTTTATCTTGCTGATGCCTTTTTGGAAAGGGCAAAGCAATCACAGGAAGTGCGCGCTCTGCTTGATGAAAAAGTGCGCAGAACATTACGGCTTATGTTCAGCATAAATAAATTCAGTCCTGACAGAAAAAAGGGCGAGTTTAACACACAAAAACATCAAAAAGTGACATATGATATTGCAAGTGAAGCTATGGTACTTCTCAAAAACGAAGGTAATATTTTACCTATTGACAAGCAAAAACTTAAAAAACTTTTGGTTGTAGGTCCAAATGCAAATCGAGAACATTCGTCGGGCGGTAGCAGCAGTGGCATACGTTCTTTGTATGAAATTACACATTTGCAAGGGATTAAAGACCGACTGTTAGATGTTTGTGCAATTGATTATGAAAGCGGCATATTTTGTCTTGATTATAAAACAATACCGCTTCAAAATCTTAATATTGTTGACACAGCTGCAGGATGCCGCAACTATAAGATTATATCATATAACGGCGGTAAAATAATTGATGAGCAGATATGTGATACTCCCGATATTTTAGGCGGCACAGCCGAAAGCTACGATGTTATTTTTTCTATTGATCCGCCCGAAAGCGGTAATTTCTCATTTAAAATGGGCGCAAACTGTAACGCAGATATTTATATCGACGGTGCTCATACTGCTAAAATCACTCGTAATCCTTATCATGTTGAGGGTGTTTATACATTTATCACTTGGGGTGCTGATTTAGCTAAAGAACAAAATGTTGACGTTAAAATTCACATTGAAAAAACAACCGTAAAAGAAATTCAGTTTGATTTTGGTTGGATAACTCCATCGGATTATGCCGCATCGTCTAAAGAGGTACTTTTACAAAAAGCAAAAGAGGCAGATTATGTTATATATTGTGGTGGTCTTGACCACAGCTATGATACCGAGTCGCTTGATAAAAAGACAATGAAACTGCCGAGTGAACAGGACGCAATTATTCCTGAAATATTAGATGCAAACCCAAATACCATTATTGCAATTACCGCAGGCTCTCCTGTAGAAATGCCGTGGCTGCACAAGGCAAAGGCTGTGATTTGGACTTGGTACGCAGGTATGGAGGGCGGTCACGCGCTTGCCGATATACTTACAGGCGACATTGTACCCAGTGGAAAAATGCCCTTTACATTGCCGAAGGTTTACGCAGACACACCTGTGGCGCATTACGGCGAATATAAAGCTGTAAACGTTAAGTATAACGAGGATATTCTTGTTGGATATCGTGCTTTTGATTATGATAAAATTGAGCCTATGTTCCCATTTGGTCACGGTTTGTCTTATACCGAGTTTGAATACAGCGATTTAAAAATTAATGTTCAAAATAGCAGTACCAAGGTTTCTTTTAAGGTCAAAAACATCGGTAATGTTACCGCAAAAGAGGTGGCGCAGCTTTATATCGGAGACCCCATATGCTCTGTTTTACGTCCTGTAAAAGAGCTCCGCAATTTCCAAAAAATAGAACTCAAGCCCAATGAAACAAAAGAAATAACACTTAATATTACTGATATGGATTTATCTTTTTATGATGAAAAGACAGCATCCTGGAAATTAGAAGAGGGAGAATTTACAGTATATGTTGGTTCGTCTTGTGAGGATATAAGACTTAAGGGTAGTTTTATTAAATAGTGTATATTATATAAAGCGGTTGCCGAGAATAGCAACCGCTTTATCTTTTATTGCTTTTTCTGTGCAAAAAGCCACTCAAATGGTTCGTCATCCTTTAATGAATATCTCCACAAGTCGTGATCTGCACCAACATATAATTTTATGCTTACCTTTGTGCTATCTTTTGATTTTATAAGTTCATAGTTTTGTTCTGAACGCGAGTGATAAACTAGGTTATCTGAAGTTCCATGTAAAAATAAAATAGGCATATTTTTTAATTGCTCTGCTTCTTCTGGAGTACATGTCCATGCTGCACAAGATGGCAGAGCTGCGGCAAAAATATCATTGTATTTTGCAGCAACTTCCATTGTTGCATATCCACCCATAGACGGCCCCATAACATAATATCGACTGCTGTCGCAAGAAAATTCGGTAGTGACTTTTTCAAAAATTCGCATTGCAGCATCAAGTGGGCCATCTTCTTCAGGATAAAAATCCCACCAACTTCCACTATTTAATTGCGGCATAATTATTATCGCTTGGTCTAACCATTCGTAGCAGTAAATATATCCGTCAACAAATTGAAATGCTTGCCGTTGATTGAATCTTAATTGATATTCATATTCATCATCTTCTTTTTTTGGATAACCGTCACCTGCACCGTGAAAATATAATATTACAGGATACTTTTTAGCAGGGTCATAATTTTCTGGTTCGACGACGACCAGATATGGCATTAAAAGCTTTGATTTTTGGTCGTAATACTCCGGGTATTTATGAATATTCTGAAACCAAAAGCCCTTAGATTCGTGCATAGGTAAATCAATTTTCGAATTAGTAGGTTGTGAGGTTGTGGTTTCATAGCTTGATGTGTTTGACTGAACAGAGCTGCTGTCTGTTGAAGAAGCAGGTGTGTTTTCGCTTTGAATATTACTCTCGGCTTTGATTTCGCTTGAAGTTTTGGTTTCGGTATTGTCCTGAATAACGGTTGTGGCAGAATCAGAAATTGAAATTTTGTATATATCATTAAATTGTCCAGGATAGCTTTCTAAAATTTCGCCGTCATATACTATAATCAGTGATCTGCCTAAGCTTAATTCATCATATACTATGTCACTACATTTATCATTAAATGTTGCTTTAGCAATATAACATACGTTATTTGATGCGCTTCCATCTAAACTAAATGTCTCGGCAACCGTAATTCCAAATTCATCCTTTTTTGTGATTGTTGCATACATAGTAACAGTGCCGTAACCTTCATTTTTTATATCAGCATACCTCTCATTCCAAAGAGTTTGCGCAGACTTAAAATTATTTGGTAAAAGCAAAAATTCGGTTATATCATACGGTTTTTCACTTTCTTCATACATTTCCCAGATTATTACCTTATATGTGAGCGAGGTGAGTGATAGCGCTGTACCACCGTCAAGTGTATCCTTTTTAGGAACAGGTGCAAACAATATTAACAGTAAAGCAATAATTGATGTGATAATAATTATAGTTTTTTTGCACATTGACATAATAACACCACCACGATATTTTCTAATTTATATTTTACACAGTTTATCGAAAATAGTCAACAACAATTTTACGCTTTAAAGTGTTGATTTTTTTTAGACGTTGTGTTATAATAACATAAATTTTTTATTAATTATTTGGGGGTTTATAATGGATAGTCAAACACTACAAATTCTTATTGCTATGATAATCTATATGGCTGTCGTAATTGTAATTGGTGTTTTGTTTGCAAAACGCGCAAATAAAAGTTCAGAAAATTATTTTTTGGGCGGTCGTTCACTTGGTCCTTGGGTTACCGCTATGAGCGCTGAGGCATCAGATATGAGCGGTTGGCTGCTTATGGGTCTGCCCGGTGTTGCATATTGGTGCGGTCTTGCTGATGCTGCCTGGACTGCGATTGGTCTTGCTATAGGTACATATCTTAACTGGCTTATAGTTTCAAAGCGACTTCGCCGTTACAGTATAAGGGCTAATAACTCTATCACTTTACCGGAATTTTTCTCTAACCGTTTTCGTGAGAAAAAAAAGGTTATTATGACTCTTGCGGCATTATTCATTTTGATTTTCTTTACCGTTTACGCAGCAAGCTGCTTTGTCACCTGCGGTAAACTATTTTCAACATTGTTTGGCGCACCGTATATTGCTATGATGATTGTAGGCGCAATATTTGTATTGATTTATACAATACTCGGCGGCTTTTTGGCTGAAAGCGCGTCTGACTTTATGCAGGCTATTGTTATGATAGTGGCGCTTACTGTTATTGTTATAATCAGCACAGTAAGAGCGGGCGGTTTAGGCGCTGTTATTGAAAATGCGCGTGAAATTCCCGGATTTTTGGAGTTCTTTGGTATTGCGTCACCACTTAACTCGAATGGTGATGTTATATCATCATTAAGTGCAGAAGCTTTGGCTGCAAATGAGTCGTTGGGCGTACAAGGCATTCTTGATGGCGCGCCAATGTTCGCCACAAAACAAGCATCTTACAGTGTGCTTTCAATTTGCTCTTGTCTTGCGTGGGGTCTTGGCTACTTTGGTATGCCGCAGGTGCTTTTGCGATTTATGGCTATCCGCCGTGAAGACGAATTAAAGCGTTCAAGAAGAATTGCGATGATTTGGGTAATTATTTCGCTTGGCGTTGCTGTGTTTATTGGCATTATCGGTCGCCAACTATTCCCGACAGAACATCTTACAAAATCTGCAGCAGAAAATATTTTTATAACACTTTCTACAAGCTCTTTGCCGGCAATTCTAGCAGGCTTTGTTATGGCTGGTATATTGGCTGCTACAATCAGTTCGTCAGACTCCTATCTACTTATTGCTGCTTCTTCGGTTTCTAAAAATATCTTTCAGGGAATTATCAAAAAGGATGCAAACGATAAACAGGTTATGTGGGTTACAAGAATTACACTGCTTGTTATAGCTATTATTGCGATTGTTATTGCACTTGACGAAAACAGCGTTATATTTGAAATTGTTTCATTTGCCTGGTCGGGATTTGGCGCAACCTTTGGTCCGCTTATGATTTTCTCACTTTTCTGGAAGCGTATTAACCGCGCAGGTGCTATTGCCGGTATGGTAAGCGGTGCTGCAAGCGTGTTTATCTGGAAACTTGTAATCGCAAAACTTGGTGGTGTGTTCGCAATTTACGAATTGCTGCCGGCGTTTATAATCTCATCAATTTGCATAGTTGTGGTATCGCTGCTTACAGCGCCTCCTTCAAAAGAACTTGAAGAGGATTTTGAGGCTGTTAAAGCGGGAATTATTGAATAATCAAAAACATCAAAAAAACGGCTTGAATTTTAATTTCAAGCCGTTTTTTGATGTTTGTAACAAAATTTACGTTTTTGCTTATTATGTAATAACGGAGGGATGCAAATGCGAAGAAAGGGTAGTAACACAAACAAGGGAATTATAGCAATAGTTTTTGCTGTGGGGTTACTCATTAGTTGCTTTTGCCCTCCAAAATTTTTAGTCGGCATACTTGCAATCTGGGTAATTATACTTGGAATTTCCTGCTGTAAGCATTAACGGAGGTATTGTTATGAAAGTGGTATTGGTAAAAAGTCCAAAGATTTTAAGCGGTTTTTTGAGAATGATATTCGGTATAAAAAAACAGAATGTATAAATACATAAAACCCCGACCAAACGGTCGGGGTTTTGCATAGAATATTATTTTATTGTACCAAGTGATGTTTCCTTTTGAATTACGTCGTGTGCGCCGCCCTCTACAATACTTGTAGCCGAAACAAGGGTAAGCTTTGCTTTGTCACGGAATTCTGGAAGA
>JAFTTE010000036.1 GCA_017466905.1 Clostridia bacterium
TATGACAGCACCTGCAGATCCTAAAGCACACGCTTGGGAAGAAGTAGAAGCTGCTGATCCTACCTGTGAAGAACCTGGTTGCGTAGCACACAAGCTTTGCGCAAACTGTCTCCTCGCAATTGTGGGTGAAGAAGAAATTCAGCTTGAAATTGACCTTGACGCTCTTAATCCTGAAAACTTCAACAGTGAAGAAGAATGGTTGGCAGCTATTGAAGAGGCTGTATTAGCAGCTTATGACGAAGCAGGCATCCTTATCCCCGCAGCTCACAAGCTTTCAGAGGTTAAGGAAGTAGCAGCTACCACCGAAAAAGAGGGTACAAAGGCTCACTACGCTTGCTCAGAATGTGATAAGCTCTTTGCTGATGCTGAAGGCAAAGAAGAAGTAAAGGCCGAAGACCTTGTAATTGCTAAACTTGCTAAGGATGACAACAAGGCAGATGGCGACAACAGCGACAAATCACCTGCAACAGGTGAAAGCGTTGCAGCTGTTGCTGCTGTAGCAGCTCTCATGGGCGCAGCATTTGTACTTGTTCGCAAAGCTAAAAAAGCATAATTAATACGCAATTCAAAATGCATAATGCGTAATTGAATTAAATTTAAGCTCTCGCTATAGAAATATAGCGGGAGCTTTTCCTTTTCATTAGATTATATTTAATAAAACTAATTTTATATTGCAATTAGTCGAAATTTTTATTAATATAAAGTAAGCATATAATTCTTGGGGGAATCAGAATGATAAATATTATTCCAAAGCCGCAAAAGGCAACCGAGCTTAAAGAAAAGATATTCTTTTCAACAAAAACGGCACTTTGCGGCGAGTTTTTAGAGACCGTAAAGCTGTTTGAGGGACTAATCCCTGCTGCAGTTGAGGCGGAGAGCAACACCCTTACCTTTATTAAAGACGAAAGCATCGCCGTCGACGGCTACAAGCTTACATATAAAGACGGCAATATCGAAATATATTGCTCTGATAAAGGCGGCGCACTTTACGGATTTATGACTCTTGTTCAGCTTGCCGCAGGTAAAGAACAATTTGATGCTGTCGAGGTTTGCGACAAGCCTAAATATTCCTGGCGCAGCTTTATGCTTGATTGCAGCCGTCATTTCTGGTCGGTAGAGCATATAAAAACCACGCTTGATATACTCGCAAGCCTTAAAATGAACGTTTTTCACTGGCATCTTTGCGATGACCAAGGATGGCGAGTAGAGATAAAGAAATACCCCATACTTACCGAGAAGGGTACTGTTCGACGAGGTACATGTCAGTCGCCACTGCAGTCTATCAACAAGGAAAAAACCTATGATGACGGTATTTACGGCGAGGGCCTTTACTATACACAGGATGATGTTCGCGAAATTGTAGCCTATGCGGCAGAGCGTAACATCACCGTTATTCCCGAAATTGACGTACCCGGTCACGCATCGGCAATAATTGCTTGTATGCCTGAGCTTTCCTGCACAGGTGAGCCACGTGAGGTAGAGCCACGTTTTGGTATATTAGACAACATACTTTGCTGCGCAAAACCGCAGGTTTACGAGGTTTTAAAGGATATTTTTGACGAGTTATGCGAGCTTTTCCCTGCGCCCTATTTCCATATAGGCGGCGACGAGGTTGTGCCTACAGCGTGGGAGAACTGCCCCGACTGTCAGGCGCTTATGAAAAAAGAGGGACTTGCCGATCACGTAGCGCTTCACGGATATTTTAACAATATTCTCATCGCGCACCTGGGCACTCGCGGCAAACGCGCTATCGGCTGGAACGATATGCTAAATCCCGACCTTGACAAAACCGCAATCGGTCAGTTCTGGACAGGCGACCGCAAGCTCGAGGAAGCGCTTGATTGGGTTAACAATCAGGGCGGTGATGTAATACTGTCATCACAGATTTATATGTATGGCGATTATCCATATTCACGCCTGTCACTTTCTACCACGTATAATTTTAATGCGGAATATCTGGGTATTGAGCGTATGGAGGGTGTCCTCGGTTATGAGATACCGCTCTGGACCGAATATGTCAAGTGCCCAGAAAAATTCGGTTTCCAGATTCACGCAAGATTGCTTGCTGTGGCAGAGAGCTGCTGGACACAGCCGCTGCTTAAAAATTACGAAAACTTTGAGTATAGACTTGAAAATATGCGCCCATATCTTGAAAGTCGCGGTATGGTAATACCGCCGCGCAAAATTTACAGCGGATATACCTTTGACGGCGCTGAAAATATGACATTTTACAATCGCCGCGAGGATGGCTTCCGCAAGCATTGGTACGGCGCGGTGGATTACGAATTTAATATGTTTAAGGACTTGACTAAATAAGAAAATTGTGGTATAACAATATACGTGATATCACAACACAATATTTTTAAACAGGGAGCTGGATGAAACTTCGGCTGAGAGGGGACCCGCGATATGTCGCTATGGTTCCGACCTATAACCTGATGCGGATAATGCCGCCGTAGGAGAATAAAAAACACCTATGCCGCATTACCGATTGGTAATGCGGTTTTTGTTTTTTGTTTTCGTCAGAGAACGAAAGGAAATGAAAAAATGGAAAATCAAAAAACAAAACAAAACATCAAAAAAATTGCGCTTTGCGGCGTAATGATTGCACTTGGCACCGTACTTAGCTTTCTTAAACCCTATGAGCCACCGCTTGGCGGCGGTGTAACCATACTTTCAATGGTTCCTGTGGCTTTCTTATCTTGTATGTTAGGTCTTAAATGGGGTTTTGGCGCAGCATTTGCGTATTCGCTTATACAGCTTTTTATAAGTATGGGCGAGGTTATGAGCTGGGGCCTTTCGGCAGGCGCAGTGGTTGCAACATTTTTACTTGACTACATAGTAGCATATACTGTATTAGGCATTAGCGGAATGTTTGCCAAAAAAGGCACTTGGGGTATTGTTGCAGGCGTGGCAATTGCTACCTTCTTAAGATTTTTGTGCCACTTTGCTACAGGTGTTTATATCTTTGATATATGGATGCCTGACGGTTGGAATAACATCTGGTTATATTCGCTTTGCTATAACGGCGGATATATGTTGCCCGAAATAATACTTACCTGTGTAGGCACTGCTTTACTTATAAAAACAAAAGCGATTCAAAGAATGTTAAAGGTATAAAATTAACACGGTTATCGAATTTTCGGTAACCGTGTTGTTATGTAATAATATTATAATTTGTCGATATGTCGGGCTATGCCCGACTCGATATTTTTGCCAATAGGCAAAATCGATATGTTTTCTGCGAAAACTCGATATGATACAAATCTCGTTGAGCGAAGCGAAACATATCGGGCATTTATGCATATCGAGTAGTCTGCTACATATCGAAAATCTCGCAAGAGATTTATATCGATGACGCAAACATCGTTTGCGTCAATTAGTAATCCAACAGCTCAAGTTCGTAATACGGATTTCTTGACCACAGGAATCTGCCCTTTGCCTTGCGCTCTTCCTCGTTCATATTGTCAGCTCCCATAAAGGTGTTGCCGCAATAAATGCGTTTTGGAGCAAGGTTTATGCCGATATTCTTAAAGTAAGGACGCATCACTTCCACGCGGGTCTCGAAATTCTCATAGTTTTTGTTAGCAACATCTGTCCAGGCAACCTCGCTGATTGCAAGCAAGCGGACAAAGGTCTGAAAATCAAACTTTTTGTCATTTGGTATGTATTCGGTCCATTGCGGCATTTCTATACCCATAACACATTCGTCGGGGAAGCCTTCAAAATAGGGGCTGTAGTTATAGGTTTTTGAAAGAGGAATAAGCGAAAATGCCATATCAGAATAAAAGTAATTGTACTGGGTAAGAAGCACGGGTCCTGTTTTTTTAGACCATTCAACAGCCTTTTCGGCACCACGCGTTGTCCATACCTGTGGAATTGCGGTCGGGTCCATCTTATCGCTGATAATCTCGTTCCATCCGATAGTCTGCTTGCCCTTTTCTTTAAGATATGCAACAAGAATATTATTAAAATATCCGTGAAGTTCCACGTGGTCTTTAAGTCCCTCTTTTTTCATAAGAGCCTGACAATCTGGGCAGTTATCCCATGGCTCTGATACAACCTCGTCGCCGCCGATGTGGAAATAAGGGGCTGGGAAAATCTCGCAAAGCTCGTCAATAACAGTTTTAACAAAATTGTAAACTGCGGGCTTTGCGCAGCAAAGATTGTTTTTAAATATACCAAAGTGCGGCTCAACCTCTATTTCCTCACCTGTGCAGGAAAGCTCGGGATAGCAAGCAATAGCAGCCGATGAGTGACCGGGCACATCAATTTCGGGCACTACCATAATATTGCGTTCTGCGGCGTAATCTACAATCTCTCGGGCGTCGTCCTGAGTATAGAACAGACCTCTGCCGTATTCGCCCTCATTGTAGGTCGAGTCCTTATCACGCATATGTATTACAGAATACGGTGTACCCTTGCGGATGGCGCCTTTTTCGGTAAGAAGCGGATATTTCTTTATCTCGATTCGCCAACCTTGGTCGTCAGCAAGATGCCAATGGAAAACGTTCATCTTGATGCTTGCCATATAGTCGAGTATCTGCTTAATTTTATCCATAGTCCAGAAATGACGGCTGCAGTCAAGCATAAAGCCGCGCCAAGCGTATTTAGGTGCGTCATCAACCAAAACGGCATTGAAAGAGTCGCTGCCTGCGGCAAGTTGAACAATTGTCATAAAACCGTAAAGCGCACCCGCCTTGGTAGAGCAGAAAATATTGATATCGCCGTTTTCGTAAAGAATTTTGTAACCCTCTTCTGCAATATCGTCGTCAACGATAAAGGTGAGGTTGTTTGCCTCTGCCTCTTTAGCCTCAGGGATAAGGTTTTCGAAAAGCTTTGCCACTGCTGAAAACTCACCTGAGATGACGGTTTTTTTAGAAAACCATATCTTTTCGTTTGTCTCTTTGGACTTTGCGGGGCGCGGAATAATGTTTGCCATAATTTTTACCTCCAAAATAGGAATAAATTTCAAGCGTATGATAACATAATAAAGTATAAATTGCAAGAAATAAATCAATGAATTATGCTTTGCACATAAATTGAAACTATGTTTTATGAATTGTGTTTTACGCAATTTATGCCGCAGGGCAATTCATTAATAATTTTGAAAAAAATTGTTAAATTATGTATTGTTTTTCTTGCAAATATGTTATATAATAAGTACAATTGGGAGAGAATCGGATTTTCTCAATTTTATTAACAATTTTCATTGCATTTTGGGAGGTGCAAAATAAGTGGAAATGATTAAAAGTTTAGCATTGTCAACTGATGTAACGTCTGCAACACCCGACTGGATGGTTGTTGTAATGGGTGTAGGCGTTGTTTTCGTGGGACTTATACTTATAATCCTTATTTGTAAGATTATGGGTCTTTTCTTTGCAAGAACAGCAAAGCCTGAAAGCAAGCCCGAAACAGTGGTAGCTCCCGCGGCTACAAACGTTACAATTGAAAACCGTCAAGAAATTATTGCGGCGGTAACCGCAGCCTGCGCTGAAGAAATGGGTAAAGACGTTTCTGCGCTCCGCGTAATTTCGTTTAAAAAACTTTGATCAAAAATAAAATTTAAAAAAAAGAGGTAATATAAAATGAAACAGTATAAAGTAACCGTAAACGGCACCGCTTATGAAATCACACTTGAGGCTATTGATGCATCCGAAGTAAAGGCTGCTCCTGTTGCTGCTCCCGCAGCTGCACCCGCACCCGTTGCAGCTCCTGCACCTGTAGCATCAGCTCCCGCAGGCGGTGAGACTGTAAATGCTCCAATGCCCGGCAACATTCTTGACATAAAGGTTGCAAACGGTGCATCTGTAAAGAAGGGCGATGTGCTTATCATTCTTGAAGCAATGAAAATGGAAAATGAAATTATGGCTCCTTGCGATGGCACTGTAAATGTAGTAGTTACAAAGGGTTCTGCAGTTGAAACGGGCGCTGTTCTTTGCACAATAGCATAAGAACGCTCTTTGATTAAGGAGTAAAGAAAATGGGATTTATAGATAAATTGTGGGATTTTGTCCAGACCACAGGCTTTTATCAGGTGTTTGCAAACTTTACTGATGGTGGCTGGAAAAATCTTGTTATGATTGCAGTTTCTTTATTGCTTTTATATCTTGCAATTAAGAAACAGTTTGAGCCGCTTCTTCTTATCGGTATCGCATTTGGTATGTTGCTTACCAACCTTCCTGTAGCACCGGGCGGCACACCGCTTTATAGTAGTGATTTGTGGAACAACGGCTTTATGAATGAAGCATCTCCATATTATCACAGTTATGGATATATAATGTCTAACGGCGGATTGTTGGACTTTCTTTATATAGGCGTTAAGACCTGTATCTATCCATGTCTTATATTTATAGGCATCGGCGCTATGACCGACTTTGGTCCGCTGATTTCTAACCCCAAGAGCTTGCTTTTGGGCGCGGCAGCACAGATTGGTATTTTTGCTACCTTCGTTGGCGCTGTTGTTCTTGGATTTACCCAGGCAGAAGCCGGTTCTATCGGTATTATCGGTGGCGCAGACGGTCCTACCGCTATATTTACTACATCAAAATTAGCACCGCATTTACTTCCTGCAATTGCAGTTGCCGCGTACTCATATATGGCGCTTGTTCCCGTAATTCAGCCGCCTATTATGAAGCTTCTTACAACCAAAAAAGAACGCCAAATCGTAATGAAACCACTTCGTCAGCCAACCAAGACCGAGAAGATTATCTTCCCGATTGCTGTTACAATCTTCGTTGCTTTCTTGGTGCCTGATGCAACTTCTCTCGTAGGTTGCTTAATGCTTGGTAACCTTTGGAAAGAATCAGGCGTTGCAGAGCGTCTTTGCAAGACCGCTCAGAACGAGCTTATGAACATTGTTACAATATTCCTTGGCATCTCGGTAGGTGCTACCGCAACAGCAGAAGTGTTCCTTACAACACAGACACTCTTTATCGTAGTATTGGGTGTTGTAGCATTTGGTGTTGCTACGGCAGGCGGTGTATTGGTTGCTAAGCTTATGAATCTTTTCTCAAAGAACAAGATAAATCCGCTTATTGGTTCAGCAGGCGTATCTGCCGTTCCTATGGCGGCGCGTGTTTCCCAGATGGTAGGTCAAAAAGAAGATCCTTCAAACTTCCTCCTTATGCACGCTATGGGACCAAACGTAGCAGGTGTTATAGGCTCAGCAATCGCAGCCGGTGTTCTTATTTCTCTCTTAGGCTAATCTTGGATTTGAATTAAATTGCCCACAGCACCGTTTTTCGTTCGGGGCAGTATAAAAAATACGGCACCGCTCACTTCAAAACGGCACTGCGAACAATTTTCTTCAAACCATATATACACTTTTGTAGTTTGTGTATTTGATAAAACACAGAAAGGATTATTAAATTATGGCAAATAAACCTTTATATATTACCGATACCATTTTGCGTGACGCTCACCAGTCGCAGGCGGCAACCCGTATGCGTATTGAGGATATGATTCCCGCTCTTGAGCGCCTTGACAAAATCGGTTATTGGTCGGTAGAATGCTGGGGTGGCGCTACATTTGACTCTTGTATGCGTTTTCTTAACGAAGACCCGTGGGAGAGACTGCGCACCATCAAAAAGCATATGCCCAACACAAAACTTCAGATGCTTTTCCGCGGTCAGAATATTCTTGGCTACAAGCATTACGCAGATGATGTTGTTGATATGTTCGTTAAAAAATCAATTGAGAACGGTATCGACGTTATCCGTATTTTTGACGCGCTTAATGACCCCCGAAATCTTGAGCAGGCTATCAAGTCCTGTAAAGAGCACGGCGGTATCTGCGAGCCCGCTATTAGTTACACAATCAGCCCCGTTCATAACGAGGAATACTTTGTAAATCTTGCAAAAACACTCGAAAATATGGGCGCTGACGTAATCTGCATCAAAGATATGGCAAACCTGCTTCTTCCTTACGATGCATATTCACTTGTTAAAAAGCTTAAAGAAAGCGTTAAGGTGCCGATTCATCTGCACACACACAACACCACAGGTACAGGCGATATGACCTACCTTATGGCAACACAGGCAGGCGTTGACATTGTTGACTGCGCGCTGTCACCCTTTGGTAACGGTACTGCAAACCCTGCTACCGAGGCGCTTGTTGCCACCTTACAGGGTACCGAGCGTGACACAGGTCTTGACCTTGAAAAGCTTTCTGATGTTGCAACTCACTTCCGTGGCGTAGCCAACAAAATGAAAGAGGAAGGCACACTTGACCCCAAGGTGCTTAATGTAGATGCAAAGACTCTTATTTACCAAGTGCCCGGCGGTATGCTTTCTAACACAATTTCTCAGCTTAAGCAGGCTGGTAAAGAGGATAAATTGTACGAAGTTCTGGCTGAAGTGCCGAGAGTTAAAAAAGACTTTGGTTATCCTCCGCTTGTAACACCTACCAGCCAGATTGTTGGTACTCAGGCTGTTATGAACGTTATCTCAGGCGAGCGTTACAAGATGGTTCCCAAGGAATCAAAGGCTCTGCTTCGCGGCGAGTACGGCAAGCTGCCCGCGCCCGTTAACGAGGAGGTTCGTAAAAAGGCTATCGGCGACGATAAGGTTATTACCTGCCGTCCTGCAGACCTACTCGAACCCGAGCTCGAAAAATACGCAGCCGAGATGAAAGAAAAAGGCATCGGCAAGTCTTATGAAGATGTACTCAGCTATGCCCTCTTCCCACAGGTTGCAGAAAAATTCTTTGCAGTTCGCGACGCAGAACCCGTAGACGAAAACGCTGTTCGCGAGCTTATTGTAGAGGATCTGTCTTGATGCAAACCGAGTTTGCATCATCGATATAAATCTTTCCAAAGATTTTCGATATATCGCTAACGCAATTCGATATGTGCTACGCACTCGATATGTTTGCTAACGCAAACAAGAGATTTATATCATATCGGGTTTTCGCAGAAAACATATCGATTTTGCCTATAGCAAAAATATCGAGCCGAGCGATGCTCGGCATATCGACACAATGCACAATGAATAAAACAAAGACACTGCTTGAATTTAAAAGCAGTGTCTTTTCATATTTGTTATCTTTCATCCGTTCTTCCAGTCAGGTAATCAAGGGATACACCATAAAGGTCAGCGATTTTTATTAAAATTTCAAGTTTGGGTGCGCGCGTCATTAACTCGTAGTTTTGGTATGCGTTTTCGGTAATATCACAGTAAATGGCAACCTGACTTTGAGTATAACCCTTTTCTTTTCGGCATTGCTTTAACCGAGTTGATAAAATTTTCAGCATATAATCACCCACAATTATTCTTGACAAATTAAGTATATTTGATTAAAATACTTAATATACCAACAATCGTTGGTGAAAACGTGGATTGATTGTCTGCAAATATTAAACTATTGTAACTTGATTAAGTACAATTGTTTTCGTATAATATACAAAAGGGGGAAATTAATATGCAAAACAATCAAAAACCAAGGAACAAAAAAGAATTTGCTTTACAGCAGGTAAAGATAGCAAGGTCAAACCTTTTGCTAATGATAATTCTTACCGTTGTAAATATAGTGCTGTTGGCGATAGGCGCTGATACAATGCTGTTGTTTTCGGCTACGGTACCTTACTATGTAGCGGCATTTGGAATTTTTTCTGAAATCAGCCAGTTAATAGTAGCGGGTATTGCGATAGCGGCGGTTATACTTGTGCTTTATCTGATTTGTTGGATATTCAGTAAAAAACACTACGGCTGGATGATAGCGGCGTTAGTATTTTTTATACTCGACAGCATCGCAATGATAGGATTGTATATCTGGGCAGAGGATTTTTCGGGAATTTTAGACCTTGTAATACATATCTGGGTGCTTTACTATCTGATAATCGGCGTAAGATTCGGTTATAAATTAAAGAACATTCCGCCTGAAGAAGCGGTTGAATATGAGCAATCAGAGCAGATTGCGCCAACAACAGACGCTCAGGGCAACAGTGTGGCTTTACGGGCTGTTCAAAATGATGTGAAAAACAGAATTTTGATTGACGGAAATTATTTTGGTCACTATATCTGTTACCGCAGGGCAGGACACGTAAACGAACTCGCGATTGACGGATACGTTTATGACGAGCTTGAAATATTGGTTGAAACCGCGCACGTATTAGAGGCAACGATTGACGGTCACAATATACAGGTAGGCTTTGACGGCGCAATGCACAGCTATATCCGTATTGACGGTCAACGGATGGCAAAAAAATTAAGACTGATTTAAAAGGATAAGGGCACTGTTTGAAATCAAGCAGTGTCTTTTTAAAATATTAAGATTGCTTTAAGAGCATTGACAAAAACAATGGGTATGTTATAGACTATACTCGGTGAGATTTATGAAAAAATGTTTTAAAAATATAATTGTCGCTTTGCTTGTGTTAAGCCTTTTAAGTCTTTGCGCTTGCAAAAGCACACCCGAAGATATAAGCTCTGCTGGCGACACATCAAGCGAAATTGAAATTGTGCAAAACGAGCTTGATAATATTGCAGAGGATGAAACCGTTGACCCAGAAAACAGCGAAACATATCGTGATAACGGCGCGGCTGTGCAGTTCCAAAAAACCGAGGATAAGACAGGCAAGGCCGACGGTATAGACGTATCAAAATGGCAGGGCAAAATTGATTGGCAAAGGGTAAAATCAGCCGGTATAGACTTTGCGGTTATACGCATAGGCTATCGCGGAGAAAACGGCATAATTTACCGTGAC
The DNA here is from genome assembly GCA_017466905.1 of Clostridia bacterium. Taxonomy (GTDB): domain Bacteria; phylum Bacillota; class Clostridia; order Oscillospirales; family Acutalibacteraceae; genus UBA737. The sequence continues at coordinate 10,706 of JAFTTE010000036.1, forward strand.
GCTAACGCTGACTACAATATTCAGCAGGCGCAGTCGGCGGGTGTTTTGGTGGGTGTATATTTCTTTTCCACAGCGACAACCGCCGCCGAGGCTCGCGAGGAAGCGGCGTGGACTACTACAGCTATAAAGGGTTATAAAATCTCATATCCTGTGGTGTATGACTGTGAGGGATATACAAATCCCGACAGCCGTATGTACGGCATAGACGCGGCAACACGCACCGACAACGCAATCGCGTTTTTAAGTTATATAAAAAATGCAGGCTATGACGCTATGGTTTATGGCGCAAAGGCAGATTTTGAAAACACGTCATATTGGGATATGGCGCGTGTTGAAAAGGATTATAAGGTGTGGGTGGCGCATTACTCACAATCGGTTTATCCGACAAAGCAAACACCTGACTACAGCGGCAGATACGATATGTGGCAGTATACTAACTGCGGCGCGGTAGACGGGGTAGAGGGCAACTGTGATATGGTGGTTTCTTACTTTACGGCAGATGAAGCAGCCGCCAAGGATACTTCCGCCACACCCGAAACAGCAACCCCACCCAAAACTCAAGAGGAACTGCTGTATACCGATATAAACGACCAAGTTACCGCAAAGGATGAGGTTAATTTACGCGAGGGCGCAGGTACTAAGTATAATATAGTCGCAACCCTTAAAAGCGGTGAATTTGTAACCCGCACGGGTATTGGCAGCAACGGTTGGTCAAGACTTTTGTATAACGGTAAAACAGTTTATGCGATAACGAGTTATCTGTCAAACGAAGTGATTGAGGTTGAAACACAGGACATAGTAAATGGCTCGATTTTTACTCCCACAAATGACAGCGTCACTGCAAAGCAAGAGGTAAATCTGCGCGCATTGCCCACCACTGACAGTGAGGTTGTCGGCAAGCTTACAAGCGGCACGTTTTTGCCACGCACCGCAATAGGCGACAAGGGTTGGTCGCGCCTTGATTATAACGGTCAGAAGGTTTATGCCGTGACAAATTATCTTACAACCGAAGCGCCCAAAATAAAGCCTGAGGAAATTCCGAACGAAGAAACAACCGTTACCGAGCATGGTATGACCTTTACGCTGGTAACTGTAAACGTAACCGCGAAAGAGGAGGTAAATCTGCGCGATAAACCGACTACAGACGGCTCAAATGTTGTTTATACGCTTAAAAACGGTGAATATATTACCAAAACCGGTGTATGCGAGCAAAGCGGCTGGGCGAGACTTGAATATAATGGGCAAACGGTCTATTGCATAGACTCGTTTTTGATGCAGTAATATAATTCACAATTCAAAATGCACAATGCACAATTAATCTAGCCTCTGCTTTAAATTTTAAGGCAGAGGCGCAAATAAGGCGATTGTTGACAGTATAATTCAGAGATGCTATAATATTGCCATAATATAAATTAAGGGGAGAAAATTATGGCGGATTGTTACGGTTGCCCATATCGTTGGCACGATAGTGATTGCGAGTATTGTGGTGCGCAAGGAGATATGATTCTTGATTTAAAGTCGATTAAAAAAGAGAATTGTCCTTATTATAAGGAATATATGGCGGCAAAAGGCAAATCCTCATCTTCTTCGTCAAGTAGTTATTCTTCAAGCAGTACATCTTCTTCATCATATTCGTCCTCAACGTCGAGTTCATCATCAAGCGGTGGTAGTGGCTGCGGTGTAGCGATTATTGTTATACTTATAATCGCAGCGCTTATCGGCGGCGGAGCGTTTTTGATTCCAAAATTTTTTGGCGGTAGAAGTGAAACCGGTGTAGCGCAACAGGCAACAGCTGTAGTCTATAATGTAAACTATTCTCTTAATATGCGTGACGCGGCATCGTCAGACAGTAACGTTATTACTACCATACCAAAGGGCGAAACGGTGCAGATAATAGAAATGGGCGCCGAGTGGCACTATGTTCAGTACGGTGAACATCAGGGTTATTGCGCCGCCGAATGTTTGCAAATACAGTAATTAAATGCAAAATGCACAATTAACTAACACAAAAGCCTCTGCGTAAAGCAGGGGCTTGATTTTCAAAGCAGTGTCTTATGTTTTATTCATTGTGCATTGTGAATTGTGCATTACTTAAACGGTTCGCCGTTTAAGTCGAGTATCGCGGTGCGGTTTATTACATAGCAATAATATTTTCCGCTTTCCTCGAAAAATTTGTTTAAAAACAGCTCTGGGTTAAGATTTTCACTGCTGCCTGCGGGCAGTGTTATATTTAAAATGGTATTGTTATCGGCAGCATCAACCAAAAAATCTTTGATTTTATCGGCAACCTCTAGTTCCTTTATATCACCTTTTTTGGTTTTCTTTAAAACCGTTATGCTGTCACGGCTTAAAAACTGATTTAAAGCATCCTTTATTTCGCCGTTATCATCAAACAAAATGCTGAATTTCGCCGCCGCAACGTCTCCTGCTTTTTTTATCGGCTCTGCCGCACCAAAAAAGCGTATGTAAGGCGGGCATACCGTGTTTAGTTTGTCGCAAAGCGTATCTATCGGGTAATCGTCATCTGTAAGACGGATATCCACAACCTCATATTCGCTTTCAAAACCGAGGGAGAGCGGCAATGCAAAGGTCATATAAAGATGAGGGTTAAATCCCTCGGTGTACCATACGGGTAATTCTGCTCTGCGGATCATGCGCGCCATAAAGCGTGTCATATCAAGGTGAGAAATAAATCGCATACGGTCGCCCTTGTTGTAAAACAGTCTAACGTTTTTCAAAGCAAACACCCTTTCCATAAGAATTTGCGCCACAACCCGCACACTTTTCGCGGCAGTTTGGCGTTGTTTTTTCTTGGTGTGCCGCCATATTTTCACGGATCAAAAATTCCTTTGTAACGCGGTAGTCAAGATGCTCCCAAGGTGTTATTTCGTCAAACGGACGTGTACGGTTTGCATAAAACTCGGGATTTACGCCACATTCGTTAAATGCCTCAAGCCATTTTTCTAACTGGAAACACTCATCCCAACCGTCAAAGCAGCAACCTTTCTTATATGCTGCTTCGATTACTTTACCAAGTCTGCGGTCACCGCGCGCAAATACGCCCTCTAAAAAGCTTGTCTTGTTTTCGTGGTAGTTAAAGGTGATTTTTTTGCTACGGATACTGTCTTTAAGCAGCTGCTGACGGCGCATCATTTCTTCGCGGGTAATCTGCGGCTCAAATTGGAAGGGTGTGTGCGGCTTTGGAACAAAGTTTGCCACACTTATCGACACATTAACCGCTTTGCCCTTTGGCTTTTCGGGCAGGTTGTAGTAAAGGTCAACGATTTTCTGCGCCAAATCTGCTATGCCTACTATATCCTCGTCGGTTTCGGTCGGCAGACCCATCATAAAATAAAGCTTAACCGCCGTATATCCGCCGCGGAACGCGGTAGCACAGGTGCCGAGGATATCATCTTCGGTGATGTTTTTATTTATAACGTCACGAAGACGCTGTGTGCCCGCTTCGGGCGCAAAGGTAAGACCGCTCTTTTTAAGGCGGTTTATTTTTTGCATAAGTTCCTCCGAGAAATTGTCAATTCGCAGTGACGGCAAGGAAAGGCTTATCTTGTCGCACTCGGTCCAGGTAAGCATCTCGTCAAGCATTTCTTCCAAGTGGGTGTAGTCGCTGGTCGAAAGGCTTGAAAGTGACATCTCGTCATAGCCTGTGTTTTTGCAGAGCGCTTTTGCCTGACGGTTTACCGTAGCGGCGCTTTTTTCGCGAACGGGACGGTAGATATAACCCGCCTGACAAAAACGGCATCCGCGAATACAGCCGCGAAACACCTCCTGCACTGCGCGGTCGTGAACCGCCTCGATAAACGGCACAACAAATCGGTCGGGATAGTATGTCTCATCAAGGTTTTCTTCTATGCGTTTTTCTATAACCGCGGGAGCGTCATCTTTGGGTGTTATAGCGGCAATTGTGCCGTCTTCGTTATAAGAAAAATCATAAAGCGACGGTACATAAACACCTTTTATTTTTGCGGCTTTGCGCAAGAAGTCTTGCTTTGTGCCGCCGTTTTTCTTGTTTTCTTTATAGAGGTCGATTACCTCTAAATCAACCTTTTCGCCTTCGCCTAAAAAGAAGATGTCAATAAAATCGGCAAGCGGTTCTGCGTTACAGGTGCAGGGTCCGCCCGCAACAACAATAGGATAACTGTCGTCACGGTCACACGCTTTAAGCGGAATACCGCCCAAGTCCAACATAGAAAGTATGTTTGTGTAAGAAAGTTCATATTGCAGCGTAAAGCCTACAAAATCAAAATCACGAATGCTATCGCGGCTTTCAAGCGCGTAAAGCGGGATATTGTTGTCCCTCATAACCTTTTGGGCATCTATCCACGGCGCAAACACCCGTTCACACCAGATATCCTCTCTTTCGTTAAACAGCGAATAGAGTATTTTCATACCCAGATGGCTCATACCAATCTCGTATGTGTCGGGGAAGCAAAAGGCAAAGCGCACATCAATCTTCGATTTGTCTTTTATCACCTGATTGATTTCGCCGCCAGAATATCTTCCCGGTTTTTGCACGGTAAGAAGGAGTTGTTCTAATCTTTTTTCGTTCATAATAATCACCTTAACCTAAATGATACAATAAAATTACATTGCTTGCAATGATTTTATTTAAAAATTAAATAAAAATATCTTTTATTTTAAAGCGTATTGTGATATAATGCATTATGTATAAATATCTGTAAAAGGGGGCGTGCGCCGTGAGGTTGAAAACAAGTATTGTAATACTGCTTGCGATATGTATTTGTGTTGCGTTTTGCGGTTGTGATTTTGCCCAAAACACCGATGATATGGTATCACCACCCGAGCTAACAGGCGATATGTCACCTATAGCAGAAGCTCTTTATGCCGTGGCAGGCGCAGACTGTGACCTTAAATATCCAGCAGAGGGCACTCACCGCTCTGCAATTATTCTGGAGGATATTAACGGCGACGGTATTTTTGAGGCATTCGCCTTTTACAGCACAAGCGGCGACGAGATGACAACTATGCATATAAACGTCATTTGTCAAAGTGACGGGAAATGGGTGTCGGTCAGCGACCAGACTATTGTTGCGACAGGTGTGGAAAAGGTTGATTTTTGTGATCTTAACGGCGATGGTATAGAAGAGATTCTTGTAGGATGGGATGTTAACGGCGCCAGCGAGAAGCAACTGAGCGTATTTACCTTCCTTGAAAACACACTTGCACAGCAGCTGCTTCAGGCGTATACGAGCTTTTTGTGCTGTGATATAGATAGCAACGGCACAAACGAGATTTTTGTGCATGTGCTCAATGCGTCAGAGAAGACAAACAAAGCAATTATTTACAGTTATAACGAAAACGGTATGGCGCAAACCGCAGGCTGCGTTATGGATGGTAGCGTAAAAAGCGCGGCAAATCCCGTGTTATCGGTGCTCTCTAACGGTCAAAAGGCCGTTTATATAGATGAGATTAAGGGTGTTGGCGCTGTTACAGAGGTTTTGTATGTTTCTAAGGGAGAGCTTATAAACCCTCTGCTTGACAACGACGTTTCTTTTGAAAACAATTCAACCTTACGCGCCGCATCGCTTGAAATAAAGGACATAAATCAGGACGGTATATTAGAAATACCGATAGCGGCCGAGTTGCCGAATGCGGTAAGTGACGGCGAAAAGCTATATTATACCAATTGGTGTTCGTTTAATGGTGAAAAGCTGTCCATAAAGCTTGTTACGATTGTTAACACGGTAGACGGTTATTATCTTACTGTACCAAACTCGATGGTAGGATATGTTGCAGTATACAAGGATATAGAAAATCACGAACGCAAATTTTATCATTACGATTCTGCAAATGCGGTTTTGGGCAAGCTGTTGTTTACTGTTACCGCAGTAGATGCTGACGAATGGGATAGCGGTGATTTTAACCGCGGCAGCAAGGTAGAGCTATCGCGTACGCAGGACACCGTATTTCTTGCAGAATTGGGTGAGGGCGCAAGCGCTTTTGCTATAACTACAGATGTTATAATTGATGCTTTTTATTTGGTAAATTAACGGAGGTGCGGTTTTGAGAAGAATACTTATTGTAGAAGATGAAGCGGCGATTCGCGAATTTGAGGCAATAAACCTGAAAAGAGTAGGCTATGAAACGGTTGAAGCGGGCAGCGGAGAAGAGGCGCTTGAAATATACGACAATGACCCCGCAGGTTTTGATATAGCGCTTTTGGATGTTATGATGCCAGGTATGGACGGCTTTGCTTTGTGCAAAGAACTACGTCAACGCTCGGATTCTATAGGCATTATAATGCTTACCGCAAAATCTCAGGAGATGGATAAAATAAGCGGACTTATGATCGGCGCTGACGACTATGTTACAAAGCCGTTCAGTCCAACAGAGCTGTTAGCAAGAGTGGATTCTCTTTATCGCAGGGTAAGCAAGCCTCATTCGGCACCCAAACCCGCTACCGAGTTGAGTTCAGGTAGATTTGTGCTTGATTTGCGCAGTCGTACGCTTTCAAAGGACGGCAAAAACATTGAGCTGACTCAGGTAGAGTTTCAAATAATGGAATACTTTTTTGCAAACCCTGATGAACCTATAAGCAGAACCGTTATACTGCACAAGGTTTGGGGCGAGGAATATTTTGGTGAGGAAAAAATAGTTGATGTTAACATCCGTCGCCTTCGTATGAAAATAGAAGAAGATGCTTCAGAACCTAAGTTTATTGTAACTGTTTGGGGCAGAGGGTATATGTGGGATACGTCGGCAAGATAAATTCATTTTAATAAATTTTACAAGAAAGGTGGGATTGCACAGTGAAAACAGGATTTCATTTTAAAAGCATAGCAATGCGTTGGCTTTTTAAGGTGTATCTAATTATTGTTGCCGCGGTTGTCGCTATAGCGATAATTCTTTCAACAATGCTCGTCACCTTGATTTTTAACAGCGTGCAATCTCAGGCTGTAGATTATTCGCAGAGCTTTGACGCTTTATCCTCGGCATCAAAAGAAAATTTTTACGATTTTGCAATCACTCTTTCAGACGAATTTGAATATAAAAACAAATTAGAAGTACAGGTTATAGATAGTACAGGCGCGGTTCTTGTTTCTACAACGGGATTTCAACCTTCGGACGCCGTAGCAGACGAGTTCAGTCGGGCAAAGGCTACAGGATCTGGATTTTCGGTGTATCGCGGTAAAAACTCGGGTGGAGAAAGAATTATGGCGGGAACCCGGATAATTTATGACAGTACCGGCGAGGCAATGGGTGCGTATCGCTGGGTAACATCTCTTAAAGCGGCGAATAAAAGAATTAACATCACCGTTGTAATAATAGTTTTTGTTTCGATAGTTGTTTTGGGTCTGTGTGCGCTGTCGGGCTTGTTCTTTTTAAATGCAATTGTTTCAAAGCTGCGCGATATGGGTAATACAACCCGAAAAATTGCGGGCGGTGACTTTGAAGCCCGCATTGAAACCGAAAGTAATGATGAAATAGGTGAACTTTGTGCATCGATAAATCATATGGCAAGTGAGCTTCAAAATGCCGAAACTATGAAAAATGACTTTATATCCTCGGTATCGCACGAGCTTCGCACACCGCTTACGGCAATTCGCGGTTGGGGTGAGACCGCAAAAATGTCGGTAGGTGCAGACGAGGAATTGGTATCCCGCGGACTTGATGTAATACTCAGCGAGGCCGACAGACTTTCGGGACTTGTTGAGGATTTGCTTGACTTTTCACGAATGCAGTCGGGCAGAATGATAGTTAACAACGTTATGCCTACGGATGTATCAGAGCTACTCAGCAAGGTATCCGATATGTATACCGAGCTTGCAGTAAAGCAGGGCATAGAGTTATCGTACACACCGCCTGTGCAGAGTTCTATCGTAATGAGCGACCGCGACAGATTAAAGCAGGTCTTTATAAACGTTATAGACAATGCTGTAAAATATACCGAAAAGGGCGGTCTTGTTCTGGTGGCGCAAACCAGAGAAGAGGGTTGTGTGCGTATTGTTGTTAAGGATACGGGTGTTGGTATTCCCGCTGAAGACCTTGACCACGTAAAAGAAAAGTTCTTTAAATCAAACAAAACCGTTCGCGGCAGCGGTATTGGTCTTGCGGTTGCCGATGAAATAATAAAGCAGCACCAGGGCTTGCTCTTTATAGAGTCCACCGAGGGTGTTGGCACCACAGTTACCATAGTGTTGCCGCTTTATGAGCCTGAGGAAGAACCGCAAGCGGCGGCAGAAGAGATTATCGAGCCGCTCGAGTCCGAGCAGCAAGAACTGCCTATCACTGAAAACGGTGACGATGAATTGCCGCAGTAGCGCCATAAATTGTGCTACGCACATAAATTGAAACTACGTTTCATGAATTGACGGTTACACCGTCGTTGTGGTGTTCGCTTCGCGAACTTTATATTCCGTTTTCGCTTTGCGAAAACTCCGAAATGCGCCGCAGGTGCAATTCATGCCTGTTAAGGCAATTCACGGAAATTTATTTCCAATTCATGCCCGTTAGGGCAATTCATCAAAAGGAGCTATGATTTTGGCAAAATACACTTCCATTGGCGGTCAGGCGCTTATCGAGGGTATTATGATGAAAAATCCTCAAAAAAAGACAGCCCTTGCCGTTCGTAAACCCGATAAAACTATTGATATCAGTTTTATCAACGATAAGAGCATAAAAGATAAATATCCGATTTTAAAATTACCGATTATCCGCGGCCTAGTGACCTATATCGAAACAATGATACAGGGCTATAAGGCTATGATGAAATCGGCAGATATATCGGGCTTTACCGATATTGAGGAAGAAAACGACAAACCTAAAGACCCCAAAAAAGAATCGGCTGTTACAGCGGTTATTATGACAATAGGCTCGGTGCTTGGCATTGCGCTTGCGGTGATACTGTTTTTAGGTGTCCCGCGTTACGCGGTGGCAGGTCTTGAGTGGCTTATCGGCTCGCCGTTCAGCAAGGTAGTCCGTTCGGGCATAGAGCAGCTTATAAAGCTCGCCGTACTTGTTGCGTATATGTGGGGAGTATCTTTTATGAAGGATATCCGCCGTGTGTTCTCGTATCACGGCGCAGAGCATAAAACCATATTTTGCTATGAGGCAGGACTTGAGCTTACGGTTGAAAATGTAAAAAAACAAAAACGCTTTCATCCACGCTGCGGAACATCATTTCTTATTTTAATGATACTTGTAAGTATGATTGTATCTACCGTGGTGCAGATGATTTTTCCCACAGTTTACGATATAGCGTGGCTTTGGATAATTGCAAAGGTTTTAATGCTGCCTGTAATCTGCGGACTTGGTTACGAAGTGCTTAAAATTTGCGGAAAATACGACAACATTTTAACCAGAATTATTTCGGCACCGGGTGTCTGGATGCAGCACATCACCACCAAAGAGCCTGATGACGATATGATAGAAGTCGCAATTGCAGCTTTAAAAGCGTGTGATGAAATAGAGGATAATACACAGGAAGAAACACAGGAAGATGACAATATTTGAAGCATACAATGACTGCAAAAGGCAGTTACAACAAGCGGGTATAGAGGACTATGTTTTTGAGTCCAAGCAGATAATAAAGCACATAACAGGCTATACCAACGCGCAGATACTTACAAAATACACACAACCCCTTACCGATTTTCAGCAAAACAATCTGACCGTTATAATAAAGCAGCGGCTAATCCGCTATCCGCTACAGTACATACTGCGACGCTGGAACTTTTTTGGACGCGAATTTTTTGTAGGACCCGGCGTACTGATACCGCGCGCTGACACCGAAACATTAATAGATGTGTGTCTTGAAACAGTTAAAGCAAAACAAAATCCAAGAGTTCTTGATTTGTGCGCAGGTAGCGGTTGCATCGGAATAACAATTAAGGGCGAGTGTAAATCGGCAGATGTAACATTGGTTGAAAAGTTTGACGAGGCGCTCGGGTATACAAATAAAAACGCCGAGCATAATCAGGTTGATGTAAAAATCGTACAGGGAGATGTGCTGGCAACCGAGGGCGCCGACGTACTATATGACCTTATTGTCAGCAATCCGCCATATATCAATGACGAGGATATGAAAAATCTGCAGCCCGAGGTGAGCTTCGAGCCTGCTACAGCGCTCGCAGGCGGCAGTGATGGACTCGACTTTTACCGCCACATTGCAAAAGAATATAAGGCTTATCTTGCAAAAGACGGCGTAATGGCTTTTGAGGTAGGAATTAATCAGGCAGACGATGTTTCCCGAATTATGAGAGAAAACGGCTTTATGAATGTTCAGACCCGTAAAGACTACGGCGAGGTTGACAGAGTAGTTTTTGGGACAGTGACTCAGGTATAATATAACCAAACTAAGATTTGGAGGAAATAACAATGGCAAAAGAAAAAGTAACTAAAACAGTAGGAACCGACAAGTCTGCCGAGGGCAGAGAAAAGGCATTGCAGACCGCAATGGCGCAAATAGAAAAGCAGTACGGCAAGGGCGCTATAATGCTGCTTGGCGAAAATGCTGCTATGAATGTTGAGCATATCAAGACAGGCTCTATGGCTCTTGATATGGCGCTTGGTATCGGCGGTATTCCACGCGGCAGAATTATAGAAATCTACGGTCCCGAGTCTTCGGGTAAAACCACACTTGCGCTTCACTGCGTAGCAGAGGCACAAAAAGAGGGCGGCACTGCGGCATTTATCGACGTCGAGCACGCGCTCGACCCTGTTTATGCGTCAGCGCTCGGCGTAGATATTGATTCTCTTCTGGTATCGCAACCCGACAGCGGCGAGCAGGCACTCGAAATTGCCGAGGCGCTTGTGCGTTCAGGTGCAATTGATATAATCGTTGTTGACTCGGTAGCCGCTCTTACAACCCGTGCCGAAATTGAAGGCGAGATGGGTGACAATCACGTAGGACAATTAGCGCGCTTGATGTCACAGGCGATGCGTAAGCTCACCGGCGCGCTTTCAAAATCCAACTGCAGCGCAATATTTATTAACCAGTTGCGTGAAAAAATCGGCGTTATGTACGGCAACCCCGAAACCACTACAGGCGGTCGCGCGCTTAAGTTCTATTCAAGCGTTCGTATTGATGTGCGCAAGATTGAAACCCTTAAAAACGGCAGCGAAATCATAGGCTCACGCACTCGCGCAAAGGTTGTTAAAAACAAGGTAGCGCCCCCATTCCGTGAGGCAGAATTTGATGTTATTTACGGCAAGGGCATTTCAAAGGTGGGCGAGCTTGTTGATATGGGTCTTGAGCTCGAGGTGTTAAAGCGTTCGGGCGCTTGGTTCTACTATGGAGAAACCCGTATCGGTCAGGGCAGAGATAACGTAAAGACACTTTTTGAGGACAACCCCGAGTTTGCTGCCGAGATTGAGGAAAAGGTTCGCGCACGCTATGCCGAAATTATGGGTAACAAGGGCAAAAAAGACAAAGTTGCTGACGACGAGCCCGTTATTATGCCTGTAGAGGCAGAACAGCCTGCCGAAATCAAACACAAAAAGGTAAATATTGATATAGCGGTTGACGATTAATGAAAATTGTCGAAATCAAGAAAGATAAAAAACATACCGTAAAGGTAAGGTTTACGGACGGAAAATATTTTAACTTTGATCAGGACTACTGGAATTCGCTTTGTCTTCACGAAGAAGACGAATTAGATGAGGCGAATTTAAAGTTTCATCTTAACGAGTCGGATTATATCCGCGCAAAATCGCGAGGTATGTGGTTTTTGGACCGCGCCGATTACAGCGAAAAAACGCTTTATGAAAAAATTGTCGCAGGCGGTATATCAAATACCGCCGCGGCAAGAGCGGTAGCCCGTATAAAAGAATTAGGACTTATAGATGATAAAAAATTGGCGTCCCGTCTTGCAGAGCAGATGAGTGAAGCGAATATATCAAAACGCGAAGCGTATGCCAAGCTTTATCAAAAAGGCATACCGACGGATATTATAAAATTCGTGTTGGAGGAAACCGAGTTTGACGAGGTTTCTCAGGTTGAAGCCGTAATACAAAAAAAGTACAGAACAAAAATGTCCGATAGGAACAGTATACAAAAGGTTTATGCCGCGCTTATCCGCAAGGGCTTTTCCTACTCGGCGGTGCGCGGCGCGATAAAAAAATACACACAAGAAATTGAACTTTGCGAGGAATACTAATGTATAAAATCAGCATGGTATCACTTGGTTGTCCTAAAAATCAGGTTGATGCCGAAATGATGCTTTACTCATTAAAGCAGGCGGGGTTTGAAATCGGCGTGCCCGAGGCAGAAGCCGATGCAATCATCATTAACACCTGCGGCTTTATCGAGGACGCAAAAAGCGAAGCAATAGAAAACATACTTGAAGCCGCGCAGTATAAGACTGACGGTAACTGTAAGGCTGTAATTGTTACAGGCTGTCTTGCCGAACGTTACCGTGACGACGTAACGGCTGAAATACCCGAGGCGGATGTCTGCGTGGGTATAGGGTCTAACAGCAATATTGTTCAGATTGTTAAGGACGCAATCGAGGGCAAGACTCGAAACAGTTACGGCGAAAAAGAAGCTTTAGATTTAAACGGCAAACGCATTTTAGGCGGATGGCCATTTACGGCTTATCTTAAAATAGGCGACGGCTGCGACAACTGCTGTACCTATTGCGCAATACCAAAAATCCGCGGCAGAATGCGTAGCCGCACAATCGAAGATTGTGTAGCAGAAGCGCGTGAGTTAGCGGCGGGCGGTGTTTGTGAGCTTATAGTTGTGGCGCAGGATACCACGGCATACGGCTCCGACCTTTACGGTGAGAGCAGACTTTGCGAGTTGCTTAGTGAGCTTTGCAAAATTGATGGTATAAAGTGGATACGCACCCTTTATACATATCCCGAGCGTATAACCGACGAACTTTTAAAGCTGATAGCAAGCGAAGAAAAGTTGGTTAAATATCTTGATATTCCTATTCAGCACGCAAACGGCGAGATACTTAAGCGTATGAACCGCCGTGGCGATAAGCAATCACTTACCGCTTTGATCAATAAAATCAGAGCGACAGTTCCCGACATTACACTTCGCACAACCCTTATCACAGGCTTCCCAGGTGAAACCGAAGCGCAGTATGAAGAACTGCACGAATTTGTGAGAAACGCGCAGTTTGACAGGCTTGGCTGCTTTACATATTCTGCTGAGGAGGGAACTATAGCGGCAGAATTACCCGACCAGATAGACGAACAAACCAAACAGGACCGCGCTGAGCATATAATGGAAACCCAGCTTGATATAGCATCAGCCAAAAACGAGGCAAAAATCGGCACCGTTCAGACCGTGCTTATTGAGGGATGGGACGATTACATTAAATGCTACTATGGCAGAAGCGCCGCCGACGCCCCCGAAATTGACGGAAAAGTCTTTTTTATGGCAAAGGAAGCGCTTGTTATAGGCGACTTTGTCCAGGTTCAGATAAACGATGTTATTGAGTATGATTTATTAGGAGAACAGATATGAATACACCAAACAAATTAACACTCGCCCGTATGATAGCAACCCCCATTTTTATGGCTACAATGCTTATAGAATTCCCCTATCATTATCTTGTGTCGCTTGTTCTTTTTGCGGCGGCATCCCTTACCGATATGATAGATGGCAAAATGGCAAGAAAATATAATCTTGTAACCGATTTTGGTAAGTTTTTAGACCCATTGGCTGATAAAATGCTTACAACATCTGCCTATTTAGGATTTATGTTCCTTTTTGCAAAAAACGGCAGTTACGGATGGCAGATGACAACAATAGTATTTATTGTATTGTTCCGTGAGTTTATGGTGTCATCCTTGCGCCTTGTTACCGCTAAATCGGGCTTGGTTGTAGCGGCAAATATATGGGGCAAGCTAAAAACCGTATCGCAGATGGTAGGTCTTGTAGCGGCATTGTTCTTCTACACATTGATAGTTGATTTTGGTCTCTCACAAATACAGCCTATTTGTGATATAATAATAATGGTACTCTTCTGGATTTCAGCAATTCTTTGCGTAATTTCAGGACTTATTTACCTTAACGAGTGCAAGGATTATATAAATTCATCAAAATAATACCTTCTCCTTGAGGAGAGGGGAGACCGCTTGCGGTGGATGAGGTGCAAACGCCATCGCGTTTTTTGGAGTTGATGTAATTGTTTGATTTATTAAAAGAGGATATACAGGCTATAAAAGACCGAGACCCTGCGGCAAAATCTTCACTTGAGATTTTTCTGCTGTATCCCGGTCTTAAAGCCATTAGAATGTACCGCCGCGCGCATAAGCATTATCTTAAAGGTCACAGCTTCAGAGCAAGATATATTTCACAAAAAGCGGCGCGTAAAACGGGAATTGAAATTCACCCCGGCGCGACAATAGGCCGCCGTCTTGTTATCGACCACGGTACAGGTATAGTGATAGGTGAAACCACCGAAATCGGCGACGATGTGCTTATCTATCAGGGCGTAACCTTGGGCGGTACAGGTAAAGATGTAGGAAAAAGACACCCGACAATCGGCAACCGCGTTATGATAAGCGCAGGCTCAAAGGTTTTAGGCCCTATCACCATAGGCGATGATTCGCGCGTAGCGGCAGGTGCCGTCGTGCTTAAGGATGTACCGCCAAATTCTACCGTAGTGGGTGTACCTGCGCGAGTTGTCCGTCAGAACGGCAAAAAGGTTGATATTACACCGCTTGACCAGATTCATATACCCGACCCTGTTCAACTGGAAATTGACAAGATAAACAAAAAACTTAAAGAATTAGAGAAGCAAATAAAGGAGTAAGCACGCAAATGAAAGTATTTAACACCCTGACACGCACCAAAGACGAACTTATCCCCATTACACCGGGTGAAGTAAAAATATACGCCTGCGGACCTACCGTTTATAACTATATCCACATAGGCAACGCCCGTCCGCTTTGCGTGTTTGACGTATTGCGCCGTTACCTTGAATGGCGCGGCTATAAGGTAACCTTTGTTCAGAATTTTACCGACATTGACGATAAACTTATCAAAAAGGCAAACGAAGAGGGCATCACTGTACCTGAGGTAGCCGAAAGATATATCAAAGAATTCTGGGTGGATGCAAAGGGGCTTAATGTTCGCGAGGCAACCGTTCACCCCAGAGCTACCGAAAACATTGATGAAATTCAGCGGATTATCAGCGAGCTTGTGGAAAAAGGCTACGCTTATACTGCAGGCGGCGACGTATATTTCCGCTCTAAAAAATTCGACGAATACGGCAAGCTTTCGCACCAGCCGCTTGAGGATTTAGAGGCAGGCGCGCGCATTGCTACCGATGATATAAAGGAAGATCCGATGGACTTCTGCCTCTGGAAAGGCGCAAAACCCGGCGAGCCTTACTGGGCATCTCCGTGGGGAGACGGCAGACCCGGCTGGCATATTGAATGTTCAGCTATGGCAGAAAAATATCTTGGTAAAACCATAGATATTCACTGCGGCGGTCTTGACCTTATATTCCCGCATCACGAAAACGAAATCGCGCAAAGCGAGTGCGCCAACGGCTGTGACTTTGCTCACTATTGGATGCACAACGGCTTTATAAATGTTGACAATCACAAAATGTCAAAGTCTTTGGGCAACTTCTTTACCGTTCGTGATGTTGCCGAAAATACGGCTATGAGCCTATCCGCTACCTAATGATTTCTTCACAGTACCGCGGACCTATCAATTACTCGGTTGATATTATCGAGCAGGGCAAAAATGCGCTTGAACGCCTTTACACCTGCCGTAATAATATAGATTTCGCACTGCAAAACGCGGCTGACGGCGGCGAAGTGCCTGCATTTATAGAAGAGAGAAAACAGGAATTTATCACCGCTATGGATGATGACCTTAACACAGCCGATGCTTTGGCTGCGCTCTTTACGCTTGTACGCGATATAAACACTGCTATTGCAAATGGTGCGGGTCGTGATACACTTAATGCGTGCGCTGCTGCATTTGACGAGCTTACGGGTGTTCTGGGTCTGGTTTACAATCGCAAGACCGAAGCGCTCGACAGCGAAATAGAAGAGCTTATCGCAAAGCGTACCGAAGCCAGAAAAAACCGTGATTTTAAGACCGCTGACGAAATCCGTGATAAACTTAAAGAGATGGGTATTATTCTTGAAGATACCCCACAAGGCGTAAAATGGACCAGAGCATAAAACGCGAGCCGATTGGCGACGGCAGATTTATCTACGTTTCACCACACCATACCTTTGGTACCGATGCCGTGCTGCTTTCAAATTTTGCAAAGGCAAAGCGAAGCGATAAGTTGGTTGATTTAGGCACAGGCTGTGGCATAATCGCGTTTTTAATGCTACGTGACCGAAACTGTGAAACGGCATACGGCGTTGATATATCGGGCGAGGCGATAGAGCTTGCAAAAAAGACAAAAGAGGATTATAATAGCGATAATTTCACACCTGTTTTGTCCGATTTAAAAGACTTAAAGGGCAAGGTGCCATTCGGCTGTCATACCCTTGTTACCTGCAATCCGCCCTATAAGGCGCCAAGCGCGGGACTTAAAAACCCCGATAGTGTCAAAAGTGTAGCGCGCCACGAGGTTGAGTGTACTCTCGAAGATATAATAGCTGTCGGTGCAAAGCTTTTGCAAACGGGCGGCAGACTTTGTATGTGCCAGCGCCCCGAGCGGCTTGCCGAAATGATGGCGCTTATGCGTACATATAAAGTAGAGCCCAAAAGACTTCGCCTTGTGTGCAAGTGTGTGGGTCAGTCGCCGTGGCTGGTGCTCATTGAAGGTAGGCGCTCAGGAAACACAGGACTTACTATTGAGCCTACGCTTTATGTAGAGGACGGAAACGGTAACTTTTCAGATGAAATGATACAAATTTACGGAAGTTATAAGGAAGCGTATTTATAATGTCTGGTAAACTTTATATAGTCGGTACGCCCATAGGCAACCTTGAAGATTTTTCGCCGCGTGGCAGAAGAATTTTACAAGAAGTGGATTTTATTGCCGCCGAGGATACTCGGGTTACTGTAAAATTACTTAATCATTTAGGTATTTCAAAGCCTATGGTGGCATACTTTGAGCATAATAAAAAAGAGCGCGGGATTACCGTTATAGATAGGATTTTATCGGGCGAAACCTGCGCTATTGTTACCGACGCGGGTATGCCCGCAATATCTGACCCCGGTGAAGATTTAATCCGCGAGTGTCACGAAAACGGAATTGCGGTTGAGTCGGTGCCGGGTCCTACAGCATTTGCGACAGCGTTGGCTTTGTCGGGAATGCCTAGTGGCAGATTTTGTTTTGAGGGCTTTTTGTCGGTTAACAAGCCTTCGCGCAAACAGCACCTTGATGAAATAAAAAACGAGCGCCGCACATTAATTTTTTACGAGGCACCGCATAAACTTATAAAAACGCTTGCCGATATGTATGAGGTATTTGGTGACCGCAAAATCGCCATAGTGCGCGAAATTACAAAAATACACGAAACGGTAATGAGGACAAGTTTAAGCGAAGCGATAGAGTTTTATAAACAAACCGAGCCGCGCGGAGAATATGTTTTAATTATAGAGGGTGCCAAAGAGGAAAGCGTAAGTTATACTTTGGACGATGCGGTAAAACTCGCAAAAAAACTTATTGATGAGGGATTTCCCGCTTCTGCTGCGGCAAAGGAAGCGGCAAAGGTTACAGGAATTAAAAAAAGTGATATATATAAGCAGATGCTTATGTAAAAATGGTGGTGCAGTATGAGCGAAAAAGATAATTTTGACATTAATTTTGACGACAAGTACGAAGAGATTATCGCCGCAATGCAAAAAAAACAGGATGAAGAATACGAGGATATAGTTTCTGATTCTAGTCTTAAAGGCGGAAAACACGTATACGAGGATATCAGCTCAAGCTCTTCGGGTAAATATAATAAAAAGCAAAAAGGCTTCAAGGATTGGTGGAAGCATTTGACCCGCGGCAAAAAAGCCGCGCTTATCAGCGCGACAAGCATTGTTCTGGTTGTTGCGATAGTGCTTGGCTGGTTCTTCAGTTATTTTAAATATAACTATAACTCAATAACGACCGACCCTGATAAGTTAGGCTTTACAAATGTAAAAGAAAAAGGCGTTATAAATGTTGCGCTTTTCGGTGTTGACTCGCGTGATGAAACGGTGTTTAAGGGCAATACCGACAGTATTATGATTTTAAGTCTTAATACCAACACTAAAAAGGTAAAAATCTTTTCTGTTATGCGCGATACCCTTGTGCCTATGGAATACGAGGGGGATAGTTATTTTGCCAAGATAAATTCTGCCTATTCAAAGGGTCCCGAACACGCCATAAAGACTTTAAATCAGGCATTTGATTTGGATATATCCGAGTATGCAACCGTTAATTTTTACGGTATGACCGATATTATTGATGCGGTGGGTGGCATAACAGCAACCATCACACAGGACGAGCTCACCTGGAAGGGTAACGATCATCCCAATCTTAACAACTGTATGGATGAAATATGCAGTGAGATGGGACTTAATGCCAAGGATTATTATATACACACTGCGGGTGAGCAGACGCTTAACGGTGTTCAGGCGGTGGCTTATGCCCGTGTGCGACACTGTACTACGGTTTGGGGCACGCGTGACGACTTTGGCAGAACCGATCGTCAGCGCCACGTTATGCAGGAGTTGTTTAACAAAGCAATCACTATGAAAAAGACACAGTACGTAAGCCTTATAAAAGCGCTTATTCCCTGCAGCGAAACCTCGCTTTCGTATTCGGATGTTTTGGGACTTGCGGTGAATATACTATTAAGCTCACCGACCTTTGAACAATACCGTCTGCCACCATCAGAATATCAGAGCGAATTTTTAATGACAAGTCCATCGGGCTACGGCTCTATAATATATTATGACCTTGATTATGCCGCAAAGATGATAAACTCTATAATATATGACGATGTCACTATGGAGCAATATATAGAGCTTAATCCCATCGAACGCAATAACTGGTATTATGAAATGACGGGCACCAGTGGCAGAAAACCGTCGTCGACAACATCCACCCCACAAACTACAACCTCAAGCGAACAAGAGCCAGTGGAAAGTGAAGAACCCGAAATCACAAGCAGTGAAGAGGATGTATCAAGCGAAGATGATACGTCAAGCGAAGAAAACACTTCAAGTGAGGACGTTTCTAGTGAGGACACTTCAAGCGAGGATAACACCTCGAGCGATACCTCAAGTGATACGCCAACCGAAAGCACAGACAGTTCAAGTAGCGATATAACAAGCGATGGCAGTTCGGACGAAAGCACAAGCAGCGACACACCTGTTACACCTCCGGAAACTGAGGACCCAACAGAAGATACTACACCGTAAAAAGAGGCGAAGTGCGTGAAAAAGCAAAGAACAAACTGCGAAACCTGCGCTAATTATATATATGACGCAGAGTACGATGAATATTTTTGCGACTGTCGTCTTGACGAAGATGAAATGGCGCGATTTCTGACATCGCAAACCTTTAATTGTCCGTATTACAATTTTTATGATGAGTATAAAATAGTACAAAAACAAAATTGAGGGGCAAAAAAATGATATTTAAAATTTACGCTCTCGTAGCAGCGGTTGTAACGCTGCTACTTGATATTCCGTTTGATGTTTTCGGGCAGCCACATTCCTGGTGGCTGGTACCGGCAATACTTTTAGGCGCTTTTGTCGCGCTGATACTTTTACATATAGTAATATTTGCGTTAAGTATATTAGCGGTTAATTTAAACAAGCCACCACGCGACAGCGATTTCTTTCGCCTGCTGGTAAAAGGATTTTTGCAGATGGCGTTGCCGATACTCAGAGTAAAGGTACATACTACAGGACTTGAAAAGATACCGCAGGATGAACCGTTTTTGCTTGTAAGCAACCATATACACGACCTTGACCCTGCAATAATTTATTACGCAGTTCCCGACGCAAGACTTGCGTTTATTGCAAAGCGTGAGGTGCGCGACCTGTTTCCTTTTATATATAAAGCGTTACACAAATTAAGCGGATTACCAATCGACCGTGAAAATAATCGCGAAGCCGCAAAAACAATAATAAACGCCGCCCGACTTATTAAAGATAAAACCAATTCAGTTGCTGTTTTCCCCGAAGGCTATGTCAGCAAAAGCGGCGAGCTGTTGCCAATTCGCAACGGTGCTCTCAAAATTGCAACAAAATCACAAAGTAAAATTGTAGTCTGCACCCTTTGGGGCACAAAGCAAATACCCAAAAATCTTCTGCGGCGAAAGACCGATATTTATTTTGATGTGTTAGAGGTAATTGATACCGCCGAAAATCCGCACACAGCGGAACTCGGCGAGCAGATATATCAGCGGATGGAACAATCTTTACAAACACATAGATAGAAAAAACCCTTTGTCAAAAAAGACAAAGGGTTTTGTTTATTTTTTGTTTTTTAATAGTATTTCAACGATTTCTAAATCGTAAGGATAAGTTACCTTATGATTGGCGCCGTAATCAAAATATTGATATCCGCGCGTTTCTTTAGGAAGTTGCTGCGCGGGATGGCAAAGAGTTGAATTTTCGTCAAAATATTTATACAACAGTTTAAAACGGTATGCATCGGGCGCTTGTATCAGATAAAAGTCCTCACGGTCACAGTCACGTTTATCGTAAGCGCCTAATGCGTCGGTTATTTTAAATGCGGTTTCAACATAATCATACTCATCGAGAAGGCCAATATATTTGTCAAGCACATCGCTTGTTATCATTGGACATGCTGCGTTGTTTTCTATTATCTTTTCGCAATCGGGATAATGAGTGGCAATATAATCAAGCGCGTTTTTAAACGATTCGTTTCTTGAAGAACCGCCAAGCACAGTCTTTACACCGTAGCGGTCTTTAATTTCGCCCTTTTCAAACTGTTCTTTATCAAGAACAACTATAAAATCATCTATGCTTTCAGCGTTTCTGAATGCATCAATGGAATAACTTATCATTTCTTTGCCTAAAATTTTGCAGTATTGTTTTGGGCGGTCAGCACCAAAGCGTGATCCGATACCACCGGCCAAAATAATTCCTATAGATTTCATATTTTCACCGCCTAACGTTTGTTTCCCTCTATTACGCAATTTCTCGGTTTGTTTCCGCCAAGCCAATCCTCGAGACTGTCAACTATCATTCTGGTACCCGTCGCCTGAACATCATAAGCAGAACCGGCGATATGTGGGGTAATAATAAGATTGTCATAGTTCAGCAGTTTTGAGTCAGACGATATAGGTTCTACCCGTGTAACATCAATTGCGGCACCGGAAAGCTTGCCGCTTTCAAGTGCGTCAAGCAGAGCATCTTCGTCAACAATTTCTCCACGCGCAGTGTTGATAAAGTAAGCGCCATCTTTCATAGCAGCAAACTGCTCGTGTGAAAACATATTAGCTGTTTCATCGGTAAGTGTGCAGTGCACAGATACGATGTCGGCTTCTTTTAAAAGCTTTTTAAGGCTTACTATTCTGACATCGTCAATTTTATAGTCCTTTATAAATGGATCACAGGCAATAATACTCATACCAAAAGCCGATGCTTTTTTTGCAATAAGTCTACCTGCGTGACCAAAACCAACAATGCCAAGGGTCATATAATTAAGACTTTTTCCTCGAAAACGTATAAAAGGACTGTTTTTGTCAAGCCCCCAAACAGTATCTTTGTATTCCTTGGGTTTGGTTGATTCGTCAGAGGTGATGACTTTGTTGTGAATTAAGGAGTTTGTATATGATATGTTACGTGTGAGGTCTAAAATATAACCCATTGTCATATCGGTAACAGCCTCAGCGTTTCTGCCGCCATTGTTACAAACGGTGATGCCGCGAGCCGCCGCAGCTTCAAGGTCAATTACTGATTTTACGCCACCGCGACAGCATATTATTATCTTTAATTTTTGCGCTGCATCAAGGACATCGGCGGTAATCATATCATATTCGCAAACAAGTATGTCGATGTCTTTGACTTTTTGAACAAGCTCGTCGGGAGGCATAACCTCGTGGTCGAGATTATAACCGTCGTAAACAAATTCTATTCTGTCGGATAAAATCTCAAGCTTTTCTTTTATAACTTCTGCCGTAACCAAGGCTTTGAGTCTTTGCATCAAAGCGCCCCTCCTGTTAGTTCTTTAAGATAGTTTACCGTTCGCGAAACGCCCTCGCGCACATTGTAAAGTGCGGTCCAACCTAAAGAGGTAAGTTTATCAGTGTTCATTACTGCCTTTGTGATTTTTGAATATCCTGCCTTTTCGGCGGCGGTAGGTTCTCCTAAAACAAGTGTTTTGCCTGCCGCTGTGGCGCAGCTTTGAGCAAAATCGCGAAGCAATACTCTTGAGTTCGGGTCGGCTATGTTATATGCTTGTCCTCGCTCGCCGTCTGCTAAAATTTTAAGCATAGCGATAGCACAGTCGCCAACATAACCGTAAGAAAATTCCTGTGTGCCTGCGCTCTTTAAGACAATATCCTCGCCCTTTACGGCGTTCATTATAAATTGTGTAGGCGCTTTTGAGTCACCTAAAATCACGGTAGGTCCGTATATTCTGCCAATTCTGGATATTACAAAATCAAAATCTTTGTGTTCCTCAGCGTAAGCGTTACAAAGCGCCTCTGACGCCCTTTTTGCCGAAGGATACCCTGCGCGCAATGTGTTGCAGTTAACGTACCCGCTGTAATCTTCAAAAAATTCGTCAACATCGCCGTTGTTCTGTCCGTATGCTTCAACCGATGAGCAGAACATAAAACGTTTGATGCCCTTGTTGCAAAAATGTGCAAGCAGTCGGTCGGTGCCGATAACGTTTGTACGCATTGTAGCAATCGGTTTGGTTGCATAATCGGTTGGCGAAGTATTACTTGCCGCGTGAATTATGTAATCAGCATATTCTAAAGGAATAGCGTCCTCATTAATGTCAAGAACAAACTTTTTAACGGTGTTGCCATATTTATCGGGGAAACGCTCATTTAAAAGCCTTTCATTCTTATCCGCGGCAAAAACCGTAATGTTAGTATTAAACTTTTCGTTAGCAACAATTATCAAATCAATTATATAAGATCCAATAAGACCTGCCGCACCTGTTATAAAAATGCTTTTGCCCGAAAAGGAAGAGAATAAATCTTTGTTTTGGTTTATGTAGTTTTCTAATTCGTTTTTATAATTATGTATAAATAGCATACACAAATTTCCTTTAACATTATTTATGTGTTGTGGTGTCTTCTAAAAATTCCAGAGCGTATGGGTGATGACTCTTTCTTTTTTCTGGTGGCGGAATTTTCATAAAATCACCGTAAAGTGTATTGAGTTTATCTTCTAATTTGTTTGGAAAATCAAGTTTGATATTTTCAAATGGAATTTCTCTTATAGGGAATATATCTTCCTTGGTGTAAACCGATTTGCCATTTATAGTATCGAAGAAAAATTCATATTTTCCGGTATCGGTATTTTGATATTTAAGACATTCTTTAAGTATTTTATTGTAAAGTGATTTATGGGTAAACAGAATGTTTATAATTGTTGAGCAAACGGCAGTTGCACAATGTGCGAGCTTTGCCTTGAGGCCTTTAAATGGAACATAGGGGAATGGAAGATGCTTGAGAACTAAAAGCTTGCCTAAAAACCAAGCTTTTTTGGCTTGCTTTTTGTGAAGCTTTGCATCCTGAGGAACATTATAAAACGGAAAAATATCAAGAAAAATACCAAAAGGACAATCGAGATTTTTAAAAGGCTCAAAAACAAATTTTGTGCCTTTTAAGGCTATTTGTGTTGTCATAAGAGGATAGTCTGAAAACTCGACAGCATTTATGACGGTGTATTTGTCGGAATGTTCTTTTTTATAAACATCTAAAAGCTTAATGTAATCGTCATATAAAAGTCCTATATCAATATCATCATCCCATGGAATGAATCCGCCGTGACGAAGTGCACCTATTCCTGTGCCTGCCAAACCAAAGTAGGTTATGTTGTTTTCTTTGCAAATTTTTATAAAGTCTGTAAGTATTTCAAGCTCACATTGTTGAAGTCTTTTTAAAACTTCGGGCTCGTACGGTTTTGACAATATAATCATCTCCACATAATAATATATATTATTATAACTAA
>JAFTTE010000037.1 GCA_017466905.1 Clostridia bacterium
ATAATATCACAATTTTTTTAAATATTAAACACTATTTTTTAAATTTATTCAATTGACAGCAAGTTTCTTATATGATAAAATTTAGTAGAATAATGCTGAAAGGAGATTTTAAAAAATGAATAATGTTTTTATATCAGATTCTCCTTGTGACACTAAAAAAATAGCCGCCCAGCTTGCTACTACATTGCAGGGTAGCGAGGTTATCGCCTTTTATGGTGATTTAGGTGTGGGTAAAACCTGCTTTGTGATTGGGCTTGCCGAGGGACTTGGGTTTACGGGCGAGGTATCCTCACCTACCTTTGCTATTATTAATGAATATTTGGGCGGAAGGCTTAATTTATACCACTTTGATATGTACAGAGTCAGTGGCTGGGATGACCTTTATTCCACGGGATATTTTGAATATATGGAGTCAGGCGGTGTTTTGGCAGTTGAGTGGAGTGAAAATATCGAATCCGCTCTGCCTGATGATGTGATACGAATAACAATTAAGCGGCTTGATGAAGCGAAGCGCGAAATAACGATTGAAAGGTGAGATTAAATGAAAATTTTAAGTGTTGAATGTTCGGCTTCCCCTGCTTCGTGCGCAATTGTTGACGACGGCAAAATCAAGGCAAGCTCGTATGTTAATGCCAAGCTCACCCACTCACAAACACTCATGCAGATGATTATAAACACACTGGATAACTCAGCTACAAGGCTTTGCGATATTGACCGAATTGCAGTGGCTGTGGGTCCCGGCTCATTCACGGGACTGCGCATTGGAATCAGTGCGGTAAAGGGGTTAGCAGCACCTACGAATATACCTTGTGTACCCGTATCAACGCTTGACGGTATGACAGAGCAGTTTGTCGACTGTGACTGTGTGGTCTGTGCTGTTATGGACGCGCGATGCAATCAGTTTTATAACGCGCTGTTTGAGATAAAAAAAGGCGTTATCACAAGGCTTTGCGAAGACCGCGCTTTGATGGCTGATGAATTAAAAACTGAAATTTTAAATATATCATCTGATACAAAAATAATTGTTTGCGGTGACGGTGCCGATTTGTTTTATAAAAATGTTTCTGATATTAAAAACGTTACTTTAGCGCCTGAACATTTAAAATTTCAATCAGCGATTGGTATAGGTCTGTATGCTTATAAAAACCTTGATACAACAAAAACGGTATCACCTGAAAATTTACTACCCATATATCTTCGCCTGCCACAAGCAGAGCGTGAATTAAAAGCAAAAACGGAGGCAAAAAAATGAAAATTGCAATTGGTTGTGACCACGGCGGCTTCGAGCATAAAAGCGCTATAGCCGAGCACCTTGAAAACAGAGGATTCCAGATAGTTGACTGCGGTATTTATGAAAATAAATCAGTGGACTACCCTGATATTGCCGTAAAGGTTTGTGAACAAATTACAAGCGGCAACTGCGAACGCGGTATATTGGTTTGTGGCACAGGTATTGGTATGTCGCTTGCCGCAAATAAAGTAAAAGGTATTCGTGCTGCTTGCTGCAGTGAGCATTTTTCGGCAAAATATACACGTCTTCACAACGATTCAAATATACTTTGCCTTGGAGGCAGAGTTATTGGTGTGGGTACGGCGATAGAGCTTGTTGACCTTTTTGTTGACACCGAATTTGAAGGCGGAAGACATCAGACAAGAGTTGATAAAATAACAGCAATTGAAAATGCTTAACGGAGGTACTAAAATGAAAGACAATGTTTTTGTAATGGACCACCCCCTTATTCAACACAAGCTTACTATCTTACGCGATGAGCGTACAGGCTCTAAGCAGTTCCGCGAGCTCGTTAGCGAAATAGCCATGCTTATGTGTTATGAGTCGACACGCGATCTGCCTCTTCGCGAGGTAACAACCAAGACACCTATGATGAGTGCTAAGACAAAGGTTCTCGCAGGTAGAAAAATGGCATTTGTACCCATTTTGCGCGCAGGTCTTGGTATGGTAGACGGCGTACTCAGCCTTATACCTGCGGCAAAGGTAGGTCATATCGGTATGTACCGTGACCCTGAAACACATCAGCCTGTTGATTATTATTGCAAGCTGCCTGCCGATATACCCGAGCGCGACGTATTTGTTCTTGACCCGATGCTTGCTACCGGCGGTAGCGCAATTGACGCAGTATCTCGCATTAAAGAATTTAACCCTAAAAGAATAAAGTTTATGTGCATTATAGCGGCACCCGAAGGCATTGAAGCATTCACCAAGGCTCACCCCGATGTACCCGTATATTGCGCAGGGCTTGACGACTGCCTTAACGACCACGCATATATCCTACCCGGTCTTGGCGATGCAGGCGACCGTATATTCGGTACGAAATAATATTTATTATATGGAACATTAAAGGCTCTGCAACAGCAGAGCCTTTAATGTTTTGTAAATTTGTATCATTCTAATTCAAAAGAACCCGTATATAGCTGATAATAGGTTCCCTTTTGGGTGATAAGGTCGGCGTGACTGCCGCGCTCAATTATTCGTCCGTGGTCGAGCACCATTATTACATCAGAGTTCATAACGGTAGACAGGCGGTGTGCGATTACAAATACCGTTCTGCCCTCCATCAGTTTATCCATACCGCGCTGAACTATCGCTTCGGTACGGGTATCGATTGACGATGTTGCCTCGTCCATTATCATAACAGGTGGGTCGGCAACGGCGGCTCGCGCAATAGCAATAAGCTGTCGCTGACCTTGTGAAAGGTTTGAGCCGTTATTTGAAAGCTGGGTGTCATACCCTTGCGGCAAGCGGGTAATAAAATCATCAGCACCTGCAAGACGGGCGGCTTCTATACACTCGCAATCTGTAGCGTCAAGTCTGCCGTAGCGGATATTATCCATAACCGTGCCTGTAAAGAGGTTGGTTTCCTGAAGCACTATACCAAGCGAGCGACGCAAATCAGACTTTTTAATCTTATTGATATTTATGCCGTCATAGCGGATTTTTCCGTCTTCAATATCATAGAAACGGTTTATAAGGTTAGTGATTGTTGTTTTGCCCGCGCCCGTAGCTCCAACAAATGCTACCTTTTGACCGGGCTCTGCATAAACGGATACATCGTGCAGTACAAGCTTGTTTTCTTCATAACCGAAATCAACGCCTGCCATACGCACATCACCCTGAAGCAGTGTGTATGTGAGTGTACCGTCCTTATGCGGATGCTTCCATGCCCAATGACCTGTGCGCTTATCGGTTTCAAGTATGTTGCCGTCCGCATCAAGTTCACAGTTAACAAGCGTTACATAGCCCTCGTCATCTTCTGCCTTCTGGTCTATAATGTTAAACAAACGCTCAGCGCCCGACATAGCCATAACAACGGTATTTATCTGCTGGGTTACCTGATTTATATTACCTGTAAATTGACGTGACATATTTAAAAACGGCACAACTAAGTCTATTGTAATAGCAGTAATACTACCCTTAACAAGAGCGCCTATTGATATATTGGGTACCTGTGTCAGTAGCAGCACGCCGCCAACGGTAGCAACAAGAACATAAAGTATGTTGCCCAGATTGCCTATAATAGGACCTAAGCAGTTAGCAAAAGCATGAGCACGAAAACTATCGTTAAACAGTTCCTCATTTACCTTATCAAAGTCTTCGTTACATTCTTTTTCGTGACAGAAAACCTTTATAACCTTCTGGCCGCTCATCATCTCCTGAACAAAGCCTTCGGTTTTACCAATAGCCTTTTGCTGACGCATAAAGTATTTTGCAGAACCGCCGCCTACCTTTGCCGAAACCATCGCCATAGCAACTACGCCCAGCAATACCACAAGAGTCATCCAGACACTGTAATAAAGCATAATACTCAGTACCGATACAACCACAACCGATGCTTGCAGTAAAGACGGCAACGAACGGGAAATAAGTTCACGCATAGTATCAACGTCATTGGTATAATGACTCATTATATCGCCGTGTTTATTCTGGTCAAAGTATTTAATAGGCAGATTTTGCATCGTTTCAAACATATGACAACGCATTTTATTTAAAAAGCCCTGTGTTATAAATACCATTAACTGATTATAAAGGGTTATAGCAATTATTGAAACGACGTAAAGGCCTATAAGAATAAATATTTTAGGCAAAATTACCTGCTTTGCGGCTTCCCAATCTCCCGTAGTAATAAAGGTTTCGATATCGGCAATTACCTGCTGTTGAAAAACCGCGGGTAGTGCAGCGGTTACAGCCGAAAACAGAATGCACGCAATGGTTATAGGCATCATTACGGGGTAGAATTTGAAGAGCATTTTGATAATACGCTTAAAGGTATTTGGATTAAACTTAGGTCTTGGTCTGCCGCCTTGCTGTGGCATTTGTCCCTTACTCATCAAAATCACCTCCGTTTGTCTGCTGTTCGTAAACCTCGCGGTAAATTTCGCTGTTTTGCATTAAATCATTATGGTTACCCACAGCTGAAACCCCGCCGTTTTCCATAACAATTATCATATCCGCATCCTGCACTGATGATACACGCTGAGCAATGATAATCTTTGTTGTTTCGGGTATATACTCTTTAAAGCCTGCTCTGATAAACGCGTCGGTTTTGGTGTCAACTGCGCTGGTTGAGTCGTCAAGAATTAAAATCTTTGGCTTTTTAAGCAGTGCTCGTGCAA
>JAFTTE010000038.1 GCA_017466905.1 Clostridia bacterium
AAATCCAAACAAACCCGCCATTTAATTTACCTCTTTTTTATATACTATTTTTTCCGAAAGACTAATTTCTTTAAGTCCTAAAATATATGCCACACCCGAAATGACAGGTACAATAAGCTGCAACAAAAACAGCAATACATATTGTAGGATGCCAAGCTGTGACAATGTTGATGCGTTGCCCGTTATCCACATTACAGCAGAATAATAATGCGAGTTCAAAAAAGCATACCACACCGTACGGAAATCAGGCGCCAAGCCTACCGACATTACAACCGCCATAACAAAAATTGCCAGAAACGGTATATTGCCTATAAAACCTATTTTAAATCCCTTAAGAGTGTCGTTTTTTGTGTGACCGATTTTTACAAGATTACTATCTTTAAAGCCTTGCTTGTAGCTTGCATTGCTGGCAAAAGCTATAACCATTATAAGACTTAAAACCTGAGTTGACACTAAAAACACAGTCTTACCGGCACCCGTAAGGGTTGAGCGCTGCTTTACAGTTATAACGGTGTAGCCCTCGTCCTCGTATTCCTCTTTTTTTGTATCGGTTCCATCATCCTTGCCGTCACCATCTTTATCGGTATATGCATAATCATACTCGGCAATCGACTTTTCACTTGTTTCGGTTTCGTAAACAAAGGCCTTATAGCCCGTCTCGTATGTAAAAAGCGCTGAACAGATAATATTCATAGAAATGCATAAAAAAAAGCTTATCACCGCAGCCACTATAATGCTGCCCCACATTTTTAAGCCACTTTTGAATATCTTCATCAAAAAATCCTCTTTTTAAAAATGATATATAATATTTTAACTCAAAGAGCAAAAAAAAGCAAGAAGGGATTAATCCCTTCTTGCTTTTTTTACAATATATTCATAAAAACATTGTAAGTGTTATTGCAAAAGCTATTGCCGCTACACCTATGATGCTACCTATCAACACCCGTCTGCGGACAATACGCTGTTGTCTTAATGTTTTATATCCCTTACCTGCTCTTTCATCAAGCAAGAATGTAAAATTTTTGATTGCGCGATTAAGATTTTTTGCGCTTAAATTGCTGCAAGCAGGACTTACATAAAAAACAATTCTGTCAAATACTTTACTGCCTGTGTTGTTAACCTCAATAACCGTTTTATTTACACCTTTAACCATATAATTTTCTCCTGCCATTTAATCTCAAATTTATTTTTGACTAACAAGAGTTATTATATTCAGGTTAACATAAAAATGTGGATAACTCGGTGGAAAAGTTGAAAACTCCGCTTAAAATGGGCAAAACACTTATCCACATCGGTTACAAAATGCAATTATTTTGTCGCATTATGTAAATCAGATTTTACCCGAAAGATATGATACCGCACGTTCAACCGAATCTGCCGAATTGCCCCAATCTCCCTTGCCTGCATTTCGGTAATCGTACATAGAACAATATTTGTTTAAATCCTCACCCAAGGATTTAACATAGTCGGCTGTAATTCGGGTCAGATTTTCTTTGAATTCACCAGCATATTTGGGCATTTTCTTTTTATCTGCGCCACATATCAGCGCTTCAAAATGATGCATACAAAACTGCGGCTGCGCATCAAACAGCTCTCTGAAATCGCGTTCTTTTTCATAGCATCGGTAAATGGTCTCAATCATTCGCTCCATACCCCAATTCACCTTTTCACATATAAAACAGCTATCTATCACACGTTTTACATTAGATGCTTTTTTATCGGCACTGTTGAACAGCTTTTTTTCAAAAATCTGCTCGCTTATCTCTTTTATATGAGTTTCAAGCATAAGTGCTAACTGCAATCTGCCCCGATGTGCCATCATCTTATCATAATGGTTATCGCAAAAGCCAACACGATTGGTTTCTATCCTCACATCAGGCTCCATCATAGCATCTCCTAAAATATATGTTATAAGATGCTCCTCTACCGTGTGCTTCATACGGCAAAGCGGGCAACCGTCGTTTACCTCAAACACCTCTGAGACAGGTATGGTACAGATATCATCGCGCATATAATCACAACCTTTGTTTTAATTTCTTACTTTACATTATAACACAAAGTAGGTATAATTGTAAATACGAGGTGTAATATGGATATAAAATTTGATAATGATAAAATTTTCATAACAAGTGCTACTAACTTTGACCTGGCTCAGACACTTGACTGCGGTCAGGCTTTTCGCTGGCGCAAGAATGATAACGGCGTATGGCAGGGTATAGCGTTTGGCAGATATATAGAATTATACGAAAATAACGGTGATATTATAATAAACGGCTCGAGTAAAGAAGATTTTGAAAAGCTTTGGAAGAATTATTTTGACCTTGAGCGCGACTATGCGCAGATTATAAAAGAAATAAGCATTGATCCCACCGTAAAAAAAGCAGCAGAATATAGCAATGGTATACGTCTTTTAAACCAGGAGCCTTGGGAGGCGCTGTGCTCGTTTATAATCTCACAAAACAACAATATTCCGCGAATCAAAGGCATTGTTGAGCGCCTTTGTGAAAATTTCGGCGAAAAAATAAACGACGGATACACCTTTCCGTCTGCCGAAACTGTTGCAAAACTAACTCTTGATGAGTTATCAGTTATTCGATCGGGCTTTCGCGCAAAATATATTTTAGACGCGGCGCAAAAGGTAGTATCGGGTGAAATAGTGCTTGAGGCGCTGAAAGACACAGATTATGATAACGCGCGTGAAATTTTAATGACAATAAAGGGTGTCGGTCCAAAGGTTGCCGACTGCGTACTGCTTTACGGATTGGGTCACAAAAACGCCTTTCCCCGCGATGTATGGATAAACCGCGCACTCCAGCAGATGTTTAACGGCAATATACCGGACTGCGCCAAAAAATACGGTGGCATAGTGCAACAATATATTTTTCATTACATAAGAAACAATCAATAAAAAGGAGTCAAAAAATTGTCCCGTCATCAAAAAGAATTAACCAAAAAGCAAAAGATTATTATATATGCGTCATCTGCCGCGGCGGCGGTGACCGCGGCGATAGTCGCAGTCGTAGCTATAGTACATATTGTCAACAATCCGCCCGCTATCATTTTTAATTCAAACAGCGCTTCTTACACCTCAATTTTCAGCGAGTTTGAAGGTTCATCGGGAATTCTTGTTCCCGAAGCTACAATTACCGTTACCCCCGAAGGTGAAAATGAAAAAGTGTCTGAAATTGTAGAGGCTGCCGAAACGGTAAAACTAACCAACAAAAATAAAGTGGTGGTAAAAGCCAAGCCTGTAGATGCAAGCGGACTTAGTAAGCGTCAGGTAAAGCTGCCGGTTAAGTATTTATCTCAAAATCCCGAGTTGCCAACAGGCTGCGAAATCACAGCGCTGACCACGGCGCTTAATTACTACGGCTATGACATATCAAAGACCGAAATGTCAGATGAGTATCTGGACAAAACCATTGATAAAATCGGTAACTTCTGGGAAATTTATGTCGGCAATCCTCGCAAAAACGGCTTTGGTTGTTATGCAAAACCGATTGTAAACGCTGCCAACCGTTATCTCGCAACCCAAAACAACAGACATAAAGCTGTAAATTACAGTGGTACAGAGTTTGAAGAGCTGTTAAAGCTTGTACAAGACGGCACCCCTGTAATTATCTGGATCACAATGTACGGCGAAGAGGAAAAAGACCTTCGCGAACCATTCGCCACCGTACAATGGACAGTTGACGGTAAGGATATCCAATGGATAGCGCCCGAACACTGTATGGTGCTTATAGGCTATGATATTGACCGCGGTGTTGCAATTATGTCTGACCCTCAGCGCGGTATCGTAGAATATGACCTTGAAACTGTAAAGACGCGATATTTAGCGCTACACATGCAGTGCGTTGCGCTTGAGGAAATTCCCGTTATTAACGGTATTGAAAACGGAGCCGTTTACTACACCACACAATATGTTACGATAGCGGACTATAATCTTTCTTCGGTAACCGTTAACGGTGAGGAAAGCGAAACCGCTTTCCTCATATACGGCAATGCTGTGAATATGTATGTCATAGAAGCAACCGACCTTAACGGCAACACCGTTACCTATACTATTTACACCAAGCCTGTATCAGCATTGTTAGAGCCGCTTGGAAATTTAAACGCATCTACAGTAACTGCCGATAATGTTGATGCCATTAAAGATATAAAGAATACTGCACTCAAAACAAACACACGTTACTCATCACCCGAAGAAAGCAGAGCCCTTGAAAATGTTATAACTACTTGCGACACCCTGCTTGCTAAAATAGAGGATATATCCAAGGATATATCACGCGTTACAGATAATGTAAGCATATATGAAAAATCAGCCGAGGATTTTGATTCAGAGGATTTATATTCAGTTATAAATGATATAGATGCGCTTCTTGCTACCAAAAATCTTACCGAGTTGCAACGCACAGAACTGGGAGAGATGAAAGCAAAATGTCAAAATTGGTTAGCAGCTATTTCTCAAATTGAACCTACAGCTTCCTTGACAGAATAAATTTTTAAATTTTTTAAAAAAACACTTGCAATCTTTGGAGTTTTCTGTTATTATAGTGTTTGCTATGTGACCGACGTAGTTCGCGGTCGATTCGAAAAGGAGGTGCAACCAATGGCAAAATGTGAAATTTGCAGCAAAGAAATTGCGTATGGTATTAAGGTTTCTCACTCACACAGACGTTCAAACAGAACTTGGAAGCCCAATGTTAAAAAGGTAAAGGCTATCGTTGATGGTTCACCCCGTCGCATAAATGTCTGCACCCGTTGCTTACGTTCGGGCAAGGTTACCAGAGCTATCTAATCAAATCTTTGACTTAAAAGTCCCGTGTAAGC
>JAFTTE010000039.1 GCA_017466905.1 Clostridia bacterium
GGTGAAGGCGGCGTATTTGTAGGTTACAAGCCTACTGAGGGTGAAGAAATCGTTATCGTTGAGGACGTTATCACCGCAGGTACTGCAATTCGTGAGAGTATGGCAATACTTTCAGGTCTTAAAGGTACAAAGGTAGCCGCAACATTTGTTATGGTTGACCGTAAAGAAAAGGGTCAGACCGAAAAATCTGCTATGGCAGAGGTGGGCGAGGAGTACGGCTTCCCCGTATATTCGGTTGTTGACGTGTACGACATTATAGAATATCTTGAAGAAGACCCCGCAAATCAAGAAAACGTTGACCGTATAAAGAATTATCTTGCTGTTAACGGCGCAAAAGAATAAAACCCTTTTAAAAGGAGATAAAAATGAGAAGCGTTATTGACATTTTGGATTTAACTGTAGAGGAGCTTGACGGGCTTATCGCCACCGCACTCGACATAATCGACAATCCTAAAAAATACGCACATATTTGTGACGGTAAAAAATTGGCTACTTTATTTTTTGAACCGTCAACAAGAACAAGACTGAGTTTTGAGGCTGCTATGTATGAGCTTGGCGGCAATGTATTAGGCTTTTCAGAGTCCAACAGTTCTTCTGCCGCTAAAGGCGAAAGCATTGCCGACACTGCAAAAACAGTAAGCTGTTATGCCGATATTATAGCTATGCGCCATCCCAAAGAGGGCGCCGCACTTGTAGCGGCAAATAACGCAAGTGTGCCTGTAATTAACGCAGGAGACGGTGGTCATTGCCACCCCACACAAACACTTGCAGACCTGCTTACCATTCGTCGCGAAAAGGGAAGATTCAATAATCTCACCGTTGGTTTTTGCGGCGACTTAAAGTTTGGCAGAACGGTACACTCACTTATAAATGCTATGAGCCGTTACAGCAATATCAAGATTGTGCTTATTTCACCTGATGAGTTAAAATTACCAAGTTATGTTAAAAAGGATGTCCTTGTTAAAAACAATATCCCTTATGAACAGACTACAGATTTAGAGGCTGCAATGCCAAATCTTGATATACTTTATATGACCCGTGTTCAGCGTGAACGCTTCTTTAACGAGGAGGATTATTTGCGTCTTAAGGACAGTTATATACTGACTCCCGATAAACTCAAAAACGCCAAGGCGGATTTGTCTATCCTGCATCCGCTACCGCGTGTCAATGAGATAAGTGTCGCTATAGATAACGACCCGCGCGCTTGTTACTTTAAGCAGGTTCTTAACGGCAAATATATGCGCATGGCACTTATTCTTAAACTACTTAAGGAGGCAGGCACAATATGAATATAGATTCAATCCAGAACGGTGTTGTTATAGACCATATTACAGCTGGTCTTGGTATGAAGCTTTATGAACTTTTAGACCTTGCTTCACTTGACGCTTCAATTGCGCTCATTAAAAATGTATCAAGCAAAAAGATGGGTAAAAAAGACATTATAAAGATTGATGCAGATATTCCTGTTGATTTGGATGTTATTGGTTTTGTAGATCCCGATGCCACTGTTAACATTATTAAAGGCGGTGTTTTGGTCGAAAAGCGTAGTATTGCTATGCCTGAAACTTTAACAAACGTAATTAAATGCAAAAATCCAAGATGTATAACATCTTGTGAGCAAGAGCTTGACCATATCTTTAAGCTTACTGATAAAGAGGCTAAGGTTTACCGTTGTATTTATTGTGAAACAAAGGCTTGATTTGAGTAAAATTTTTAGTGATTTTTTCACTACAAAATTCGCTAAAATTTCTTGACAGAAATTTGACAAAATGATATACTGTGAAAGTACTTATTGTACCGTTCTTTGTGACTGACGGAATATATTGTGGAGCACCACGAAGGAACAAAGATTGTATATTTTTAGCCGACCGTCTGGGCACACTTGAACTATTATCGTCCAAGTGCGCCCTTTTGTGTTTTTTGTGAAAGGAATTTATATTATGAAAAAAGTCGGAATTATAATGGGTAGCGACAGTGATTTACCAATCATAAAAAAAGCAACCGATATGCTAAAAACGCTTGAAATACCCTTTGAGGTACATATTTATTCTGCCCACCGCACACCTGTTGAGGCTCGTGATTTTGCTCTTAGCGCCCATCAAAACGGCTTTGGTGTTTTGATTGCAGCTGCAGGTATGGCAGCGCATCTTGCAGGCGCTATTGCGGCAAATACTACTTTGCCTGTAATTGGTATTCCGTGCAAATCTTCAAATCTTGACGGTATGGATGCACTGCTTTCTACCGTGCAGATGCCTACGGGTATACCCGTTGCTACCGTTGCAATAAACGGCGGTGCAAACGCGGCGCTTCTTGCTGCGCAGATTATTGCAGTTGAAGATAAAGATTTAGCCGCAAGACTTGATGCAAAACGCGCAAGCGATGCAGCTGCAGTGCTCGAAAAAGACAGCGCAGTAATGGAAAAATTGTAATTTATTTTAAAGGAGTAATATATTATGGAAAACAAACTTTTGTACACAGGTAAAACTAAAAATGTTTACGCATTAGAAAACGGCAACTGCCTTTTAAAATTCAAGGACGATTGCACAGGTAAAGACGGTGTATTTGATCCGGGCGAAAACTCTGTAGGTCTTACAATCGAAGGCGTTGGCGATGTTAACCTTCGTATGTCTATTTACTTCTTTGAAAAAATTAATGCTGCAGGCATTAAGACACACTATGTAAATGCAAACCTTGAAGATACTACTATGGAAGTTCTTCCCGCTAAAGTTTTCGGTCACGGTCTTGAAGTTATCTGCCGCTATAAAGCAGTTGGTAGCTTTATCCGCCGTTACAGTGATTATATCGAAGAGGGCGCAGATCTTCCTGCATATGTTGAAATGACCTTCAAAAACGATGAAAAGGGTGACCCGCTTGTAATTAAAGATGCTCTTGTAGCACTCGGCGTTATGACCGACAAGCAGTATGATGATATCAAGGTTATGACTCAGCAGATTACAAAGATAGTTGCTGACGACCTTAAAGAAAAAGGCCTTGACCTTTATGACATTAAGTTTGAGTTCGGTTACGATCCAAACGGCGATGTAATGCTTATTGACGAAATCGCTTCGGGTAATATGCGTGTTTATAAGGACGGGGAATATATCGATCCTATGACACTTTCAAAACTTTTCTTTGCATAAATTCTTCGTTTTATAGAAAGTAGGTCACTATGGGCGGTTTTTTTGGAATCACCTCAAAAAATGACTGTATGATGGATGTCTTTTTCGGTGTGGATTATCATTCACACCTTGGCACCCGTCGCGGCGGTCTTGCTGCGTATGACAGTGAAATCGGTCTGCAGCGAAAAATACATAATATTGAAAATTCGCCCTTCAGAACAAAGTTTGAAAAAATCTTTGACGAAATGAAGGGTACATCGGCTATAGGTTGCATCAGTGATACTGACCCGCAACCAATGCTTATACGCTCAAAATTCGGCACCTATGCTATTTGTACTGTAGGTGTCATTAATAATGTTGATGAGCTTATTGACAGGTGTCTTGCTCAAACAGGCGGTTATTTTGATGCTATGACAGGTGGTAGGGTAAACACAACCGAGTTGGTAGCAGCGCTTGTTAACCAAAAGGATACTTTTGCTGACGGTATAAAACACGCGCAAGAGCTGATAGACGGCACAATGTCAATTTTGATTCTTACCAGCAAGGGCGCTATTATTGCGGCGCGTGATAAGCTTGGCAGAATACCTGTGCTTATTGGTAAAAATGAGGACGGCTATGCTGTAACCTTTGAGTCTTTTGCTTATCAAAAGTTGGGCTACGTTGATGAAAAGGAACTTGGCCCCGGCGAAATTGTGAAGATAACACCTGACAGCATCAAACAACTTGCAAAGCCCGGTAAGAAAAAGCGTATATGTTCTTTCCTGTGGAGTTATTACGGCTATCCAACCTCTACTTACGAAGGTATAAATGTTGAGGCTATGCGTTGCCGTAACGGCGAAATTATGGCGGAATATGACCGTAAAAACGGTGTCGCACAGGATGTTGATTATGTTGGCGGCGTGCCTGATTCGGGCTTACCGCACGCAATAGGTTATTCAAACGAAAGTGGTAAAAAATTTGCACGTGCCTTTATTAAGTACACGCCTACGTGGTCTCGCAGCTTTACCCCTACAAAGCAGACCGAGCGTAATAAAGTAGCACGTATGAAACAAATACCCGTACACGATTTTATTGTTGATAAAAATTTACTATTTGTTGACGATTCGATTGTTCGCGGAACACAGCTTAAAGAAACGGTTGATTTTCTTTATGAAAATGGCGCAAGGTCGGTGCATATGCGTTCTGCCTGTCCGCCGATAATGTATGGATGTAAATATCTTAATTTCTCACGTTCTACAAGTGATATGGAGCTTATTGCCCGTCGTGTTATCATGGAACTTGAGGGCGAAGAGGGATTTAAGTATATTGACGAATATTCAAACGGCGAAACCGAACGCGGCAAGGCACTGCGTCGAACTATTTGTGAAAAGTTTAATTTTGCGTCTTTAGAGTTCCAAACGCTTGAGGGAATTATAAAGGCAATTGGTCTTCCGGAATGTGAACTTTGTACTTATTGCTGGAACGGAAAGGAATAAATTATGCATAACAATTCTAAATCAGAAGCATACGCTGCTGCGGGCGTTGATATTACCGCAGGTTATAAATCAGTTGAGCTTATGAAGCAGCATATTGCCAGAACCCGTAACGCTGGTTGCCTTGATGATGTCGGCGGCTTTGGCGGTTGTTTTGGTTTGCCTACGGGTTACGAAGAACCCGTTTTAGTAAGCGGTACCGATGGTTGCGGAACTAAGGTCAAACTTGCAATACTTATGAACAAGCACGATAC
>JAFTTE010000040.1 GCA_017466905.1 Clostridia bacterium
CAACCTTGCGCTTGCAGCGAGCCGCCTCATCAATAATCTGCTGTATGCGGTGAATATTTGAAGAGAAGGTTGCAACAACTATGCGATGCCCCTCTGCCTTTTTAAACAGAGTTGAAAAAGACTCGCCCACCAATTTCTCTGACGAGGTATAACCCGCACGCTCTGCGTTGGTAGAATCAGAAAGCATTGCAAGCACACCTTTTTTGCCAAGCTCGGCAAAGCGGGCAATATCTATAACCTTATCATCAATTGGTGTTGTGTCGATCTTAAAGTCGCCCATATGCACCACAGTACCCGCGCCACAGGTAATGGCAAAGCCAACCGAATCGGGTATAGAGTGGTTCACGTGGATAAACTCTACGCTGAATTTACCAAGAGTCACGGTTTTACCTGCCGCAACCTCATTAAGCTTGGCGTCAGCCAACAACTTATGCTCTTTAAGCTTGCCCGATATAAGACCAATGGTAAGGCGGGTTGCATATATGGGCACATTAAACTGCTTTAAAAGATACGGTATCGCACCGATATGGTCTTCGTGACCGTGTGTTACCACAAGACCCTTAATTTTATCCTTATTTTCAAGTATATAGGTAAAATCTGGGATTACGCTGTCGATACCTGGAGTATCTTCATCGGGAAAGGTCATACCGCAGTCAACAATCAGCATATCGCCATCATATTCGTAAAGGGTGATATTTTTACCTACCTCGCCAAGACCTCCAAGAGGAATGAT
Organism: Clostridia bacterium; assembly: GCA_017466905.1. Taxonomy (GTDB): domain Bacteria; phylum Bacillota; class Clostridia; order Oscillospirales; family Acutalibacteraceae; genus UBA737. Next base: position 734 of record JAFTTE010000040.1, read on the forward strand.
TTTTACAGGTATTGTCGGTTTTTTAGTCGTTGTATTGCGTTTTTTTGGCGCAGAGCCCTGCTGCTTTTGGGATGTGGTTTTCTTTTGCGCGGGTTTGTTAGCCGGTTTTGAATTTTTAGCGGTTTTGGGTTTCGACTGCTTTGTCTGTGTGGATTTATTGCTACCGCTTACAAGATTTTGTACCGCTTTTTTTGCGGCAGAATTTGTCTGTTTTTTACTGTTTGCTGTGTTTGTACGCTTAGTCTTAGTTTTGTTTTCACTCATTAAATTAAATTTTTCCTCCATTAATTTTTTAAATATGTAAATATAAATCTGTATCCCACAGATACAGAGTAAAGTTCTAAATCAAGAGTAATAATACCCCAAGATAATATCCATTATATTTTACTATTTATAGGTATAACTTGTCAAGGATAAATATTACTACAATTTTTATTATAATATTTATATATTATAATGTTGTCTAACTTTACATATCGTAATCAAAAATTTTATATTTATTGCTAATTGAAAACGCAATTATCGTACTATATAATAGATATAAGGAGGTTGATTTTATGAAAAAAACAATTAAAATATTCGCCGTTTTGTTTTCAGTTATTATCGTATTAACTTTTTGCTCTTGCAAAGCAAAACCATCTCACATTTCTTCAACCTATACCCCCGTTCTTAAAGAATATAATATAAACCCACTAAACTACTATTTGGTATACTGCACCGATAATATGGCATCTACCGAAATAGCTGTAAATGACGGAAAAATATATTGCAAATGGCTTGATAATAACGACCAAGAACACATTTCAGTTATTGAAAACATAATTGCAAAAGCAGAATGGACACAATTGTCACAGCAAGATGAAATTGATGCCGCATTAACTTATTTTAAAAATTACAATTACCAACCACTTAAAGAAAAAATTGGTGAATGTCTTTTATTTGCCGATAAAAACAATGATTTTTACATTACTGATATTGATGCCGATATAACCTATGATTTGCAAATGAATTTGGCAGACTGGCGACGCTTTGCCACTAATAACACCGATACTTTTGCTTTTCTTTCAGCAGAGCCGATATTTATTAATAATGAATCGTTATATGAAGTAAGAGTGTATAAAATAGAAAAGTATTTAAGTGACTCTATATATCAAAACACCACTTTGCTTCGCAATATGACCGCAAGCGATGACCTTAACAATATTGAGAATATAAAAATATTATCTGGCTCTTGTGCTACAGGCGCACCTGTAATTACTGACAAAAAAGATTTAGAATTTTTACAAAAATATACTTACAGTCACTATCGTTCTACAAAAAAAGAATACGCAGAGCAATTACTCAAAGACAAAACCGATTTTAGTTTAGAGGTTGTTACAAAAACGGGTGAAGAAATTTATCTTTATGTTATGCAAGATGGCAGCATCGCAAAAGTCCAAATGTGCGGCGACAGTGAAGTGCCTGATATATCGTATGATTTTTATACGGCGGATAAAGAAAACCAACTAACAAAAGAAAAACTTGAATTATTGTCAGAATAAAAAATTAAATTTAGGATGAAACCAATGAAAACAATTCAAAAAATTGCGGCGATATTATATAGCGTTTGGGCGGTATACTGGGGTTGTGTGTACACATATACAACAATACACAATATAAAAAATATAGAATTGGACGGAATGTACGCAACCATTAAAACAACCTATTTGCCTTTTCTTGATTTATTATGTTTGTTTACAACAGTAATAGCAATATCATTATTTGCGTCATCAGCCTTTTTGATTTATAATACATTTAGTAAAACATATTCGTTAAAGCGTTTTATTATTTCTGTTATATGGCTTGCCATAAATATCATTTGTCTTGTTGCTATATACAAAATGGAATATATAACACTTGATATGTTTCGCTTAAAGGTCTTTTACCTTAACTCCCAAAATCGCGACCTTAACTTAATTTTTTCGCTTATAACGTCAAGAAATGTTCTTTACGCAATTGCCGGTATTAATATTGTTTTGTCTTTACTTAGAATAAGGAGAGAGAAAATAAATGAAAACAATTCATAAAATCGCGGCGATAATTTATGCGGCATTAGCATCGTATAGGTGTTATGTACTTATTATTACCGCTATATACAGTGCTTCAGTAATTACTGTTGGTGATAATGGTGTGTATACAACTATAAGAGCAATAAATCTAACTGTGCTTTTTATAGCATTTGTTGTGCTTTCGTTACTTGTAGCATCTGCTTTGCTAATATGGAAAACCTTTTCTAAAAAAGTTTCTATCAATTGGCTAATGGGATTAATTATCTGGATTATTATAAATGCAGTAATGCTTGTTTTTGTACCCGTTCATAGCTACAGAGTATCTGAGTACGCAATACTTGGTAAAATTATAGTTCCTTTTATCTATGATTCTCTTTCAATTTTAACTTCACTTGTTATTTTTGTAATTATTTCACTTGCAAATATTCTTTTGCTAACCCTTAAAATCAGAGATATTGATAAGTGCAAGAATAAATTCAAATGCACAGATTAATTTGATTTTTTAGATTCTTCGTCACTTCCGTTCCTCAGAATGACACGCGTTAGTAACATCTATACCCATTTGTCATTCTGAACAACGTAGTTGTGAAGAATCTTAAAGACTTAACCGTTAGTTGCAAATTTATTCAAAGGAGCGGACAAATGAAAATACTTCAAAAAATTGCGGCGATATTATATAGCGTTTGGGCGGTATATAGAAGTTATATTACAATTATGTCAATTATATATTATACTTCAAAAGTAACAGTAACTATGGACGGAGTAAAATACTCAATGTCTTGGGACAACATTTCTGTTTTAACCATATTATCTTTTTTAGTTCCATTATCATTTATAACATTATCCGTTTTTTTAATATATAATGCTTTCAGCAAAAAGCATTCATTTAAAAAACAAATTATTTCTATTGTATGGCTTGGCGTTAACACTGCAATTCTCGTTTTTATTCCGCAGATGTCATACGTAGTGTATGAGATGACAACAATTATAACATTATTTAATATCTCTAATAATACCCAACCTCTTTTTTTGATATTATCTTTCCTGCTATCTAAGTATGCGCTTGTTGTCATTTCTTTAATTAATATAATTGCTATATCACTTAAAATCGGGGGCATCTTTCGTGAAAAAGTTTAAAGAGTTTTTTTGGTTCTTAATCACCTTTATAATATTAAGTGTTTTTACTATATTAACTTTTGTTTTGCAATGGAAAAGCGCAGGTGTTGCAGGTTTTGTAAGTGGTGCCGGATATTTAAGACTTATGTTTAAAGACCCCATCTTTTTTATAGCTCTTTTTAACTCTTACGTTCCGCCTGTTATAATTGGTGGTGTGCTTTGTGCAGTTTATAAAGTTATAACTTTTACTTTGCGCAAAAGTATAAATATAACAAGAAAAACAGACTACATAATTTTGTTTGCAATTGGATTTATTATACCAGTTATTTATATAATTGCATTTACAAAAAAATTTGATTTTACCAGTAATCTTGTATTTGCCTTGCAAGTGTCACTTATTGTTACGTTTATATTCTGGTTGGTTGAATTAGTGATTAGTAAAATAAAAAGGAAAGATGATAAATGAAAAATAGAACTTTAAAAACGGTTTCTGTCTTACTGTTTTTTGTCTTTTATATTATTAGCGCTTCTATGACTAATCTATATTGCGCCGAACCTACGTTTTCAAACCTTTCGGTTTCTATTGTTTTTTTAATTTCATTTTGGTTTATGACCTTTATGTTTTCACATAGTAAAAAGTTTTTAATTTTTGTTTCAATA
>JAFTTE010000041.1 GCA_017466905.1 Clostridia bacterium
TGTTAGAGCCTGTGCTTTCAATTTCCTCGGTGGCTTTGGTTTCGATGTTATAAACTCTTATCGGTTTATTGTCGCCAAGGGAGGCGCGGATCTGACCCTTGGTGCCCATAATGTTTATAAATCTACCGCCGATGTTAAAGGCGTTCATTGTAAAGGTTACGGTAACGTCATCCTCAAACAGCATATTTACTGTCTGGTGGTCAACAACGTCGTTATCGCACTTGTAAATACACTTACCATACTGTGTTTCGGTAATCGCCTTTTTAACGTCGTCATCAGTGGGATTGTAAAGGGTTGTTGATGAACGGCGGAACCAGTTGTTGCCCTTATCGTCAAAGTAAAGTTTAACCGCGTTATATGGGCAAGTGTCATCGTGGGGACAGCCCTGTATGCAGTATTCGGGAGAGCCCTCTGGCGCGTTTTTGCGTGTAAAGTAAGAAAGTGTGCCAAATGACTGTACCTTTTTACACTTTTTGCCTATAAGCCACTGCAAAATATCTATATCATGGCAGGATTTTGCAAGCAGCATAGGCGCGCTGCGCTTTTCATTACCCCATCTGCCGCGGACAAAGCTGTGCGACTGGTGAATATAGCCTACGCATTCCTCGTGGTTAATTGACATAACCTCACCTATTTTGCCCGAGTCGATAATCTCTTTAAGCTTATTAAATAAATATGTATAGCGCAGTACTGTGCAGATAACTACACGCACATCGTTTTTAGCGGCGTTGTCGCGCAGTGCTATGCATTCTTCTGCGGTGGGCGTGATGGGCTTTTCGAGTAACAGGTCATATTTTAAATCTATCGCCATCATAGCAGGCTCAAAATGGTCGCGGTCAAGTGTTGCAATAACCGCTAAATCTGCAATTTTACCAAGCGCTAACAACGGCTTGTAATCAGTGAAACACATATTTTCGGGAATATTATGAAGTTCTTTTACGTGGTTGCGGCGGTCCTCTACAGGCTCGGCAACAGCAACGACCTCAAACTGTTCGGGTAAATCTGCCATAATATCGGTGTACGTAGTGCCTCGGTCACCAGCGCCTATAAGTATAACCTTAATCTTTTTCACAAAATCAGTCCTTTACATAACAAAGTTTTTATTATATACTGTCAGTATACAAGGTCAAAAAATATAAATCAATACAAAATAAGTTAAAAATATATGATTTTAGTTCAAAAGGGCGGTAAAAAATGTCTTGGCAATTTTATGAGGTAAAGGAACAAATTAAAATTGATAAATTATACACTCTGTTTAAAATGCATTTTGAAAAGGGATATCATTTTTTAGGTGAAATGCACGACTTCTGGGAATGTATGTACGTTTTAGACGGCTCAATGTGTATATCGGCAGATGACCGAGTACACAATCTGTCGAAAGGAGAGATTATTGTTTTAAAGCCGTTTGAGCTGCATAAGTTTAATGTTGAGGACCCGAGCGGTGTAACACTGCTTATATTTTCTTTTTCACTGTGTGGTGCGATTTGCAGCAATCTGCAATCGGCATATCATCTTGATAAGCGCACTCGCTCAATAATAAGAGATTTTTTAGAGTATATTGAGCTTGAAATGGAAAAGCGTACTGAAAATAATAAGGATGAATACTATTGGAATATATTACCCCAATTTCAGACTGATGATATATTTTTACAAACAATCACACTGTTTATTTGCCGTATCATACTGTCATTTTCAAGCGGTACAAGCACTCTTGCAAAATACAAAACCTATGAAACCGAGCTTTTTAAGCGCGCACTTATTATTATGAATGAAAATATTGCCGAGCAACTTTCGGTAAACGAGCTTGCAGACAGACTTAATATAAGCGTATCAAGCCTTAAACGGCTTTTCGATAAATATGCAGGTATGAGTGTGCATAAATATTTCTTAACATTAAAAATTAAAACAGCTACGTTATTTTTAAAAAGCGGTATGTCGGTAAACGAGGTATCTGAAAGCTTGGGCTTTAGCTCTCAAGGCTATTTTTCAGCTACATATAAGCGTGAAACCGGCAATAATCCATCAAGGATATAAGGAGCGTTCGATTTAACGCTCTACCCAACTGAAGTGATAATGACCAAAAGTTGTACACTTTTTTGTGCAGATATACAAATGTGTTGAAAAACGCAAAAAACACTTTACAACTTTAGCTTAGTAAAGTATAATAGCAACATCAAATAAAACCCGAAAGGGAAAAGGAGAATTTTATTATGAAAAAGATTATTGCATTACTTATGGTAGTGGCTATGCTGTTTTGTTTTGCAGGCTGCGGCACAAAGGATACCAACAGCGGTGCCGATAACAAGGAAGCAATCGTTGTAGGATACACAATTGTTGACCCTCTCAATTATGTAGATGAAGCAACAGGTGAGCTTGTTGGTTTTGACACCGAATTGGCAGAGAAGGTTTTTGGCAATCTGGGTTATGAGGTTATCTTTAAAAAGATAGAGTGGAGCGCCAAGTATACCGAGCTTGATTCAAAATCTATTGACTGCATCTGGAACGGTTTTACCGCTAACACTGCCGATGATGACGGTGTTCTGCGTTCTGAAAAGGTTGATTTTTCATACAACTATATGGAAAACCGTCAAGTTATTGTTGTTAAAAACGATGCGGAAATTTCAACTGCCGCTGATTTAAGTGGCAAAACAGGAGCTGCCGAAAGCGGTTCTGCCGGTGATACATATACAAAGACCTTTGAGGGTGTCAACTTTAAGGGCGTTATAGTTCAGACTGATGCTTTACTTGAAGTAAATGCAGGATCTGCTGATTTTGCAGTTGTTGATGCGCAGCTTGCAAAGGCTTATGTAGGTAAGGGAGATTACGCTGACCTTAAAATAGTTGATGGCCTTTCGAGCGATGTTGAATATTACGCTATCGGTTTCAGAAAGGGCAGCGAACTTACAGCAAAGGTTAATGAGCAGCTTGATAAACTTGCTCAAGAGGGTTATATCGCTCAGCTTGCTGAAAAGTATGACGTTGCATCGACAACAATTACCGATTTCTCTGACCAGAAGTAAGAAATATTAAAACAGGCTGGCTTTAAGCCAGCCTTGTGTATGTTTAGGTGGAAGATATGTCTTTTTTAGAGGTTACACTGTATTTGCTTAACGGTTTTAAAATATCTCTTGTAATATTTGTTGTTACGCTTTTGTTAGGCGCACCGTTGGGTTTGCCGATTGCTTTTTGTTCTATGAGCAAGTTTAAACCGCTTAAAGCATTATCAAAAACAATTGTGTGGATAGTACGCGGTATACCGCTTATGCTCCAGATATTTATTATTTATTATGTTCCCGGTCTTATGTTTGATTATCCTATGTTCAGCAATGTAGATAAGTTTTTCTATATGAACTATGGCATATCCGATGCGGGAAGATTGATGGCGGTGCTGATTGCATTTATTATTAACTATGCCTGCTATTTTTCGGAAATTTATCGCGGCGGTATTGAGAGCATTTCTGTAGGACAGTATGAGGCAGGTTATGTGCTTGGTCTTAAAAAGTCACAAGTGTTCAGAAAAATAGTACTCAAACAGGTTATCAAGCGTATAGTCCCGCCTATGTCTAACGAAATTATTACCCTTATAAAAGACACCGCGCTTGCTAACTGTATAACGGTGGGTGAAATAATATTACAGGCAAAAGAGCTTGCTGCTACAAAGGCGCTTATCTGGCCGCTTTTCTATACAGGTGTGTTCTATTTGCTGTTTGTGGGGCTGCTTACAATAGGTTTAGGAAAGCTTGAAAAGAAACTCAATTATTTTAAAAGTTAGGAGGGAACGACTTGTCATTTTTAGAAGTAAAAGACATTAAAAAAAGTTTTGGCAAGACCGAGGTTTTAAAGGGCGTAAGCTTTAATCTTGAAAAAGGCGAAGTTCTCTCTATATTGGGTTCTTCGGGCGGTGGAAAGACCACGCTTCTTCGCTGTCTTAATTTTCTTGAAACGCCCGACAGCGGTACAATAAGCGTGGGTGACAAGCTGCTTTTTGACGGTGATGATAAAAACATGCTGAATGATGAGCAGATAAGAGAGAACCGCTTGCATTTTGGACTTGTATTTCAGTCGTTTAACCTATTTCCGCAGTACAATGTGTTTGATAATGTAACGTTGGCACCAAAATTATTGAAAAAGGGCACTAATGAGGAAATAGATGCTGCGGCAAGCGAACTTATAGAAAAAGTAGGTCTTACTGACAAGATAAAAAATTATCCTTGTGAGCTTTCGGGCGGTCAGCAGCAGCGTGTTGCTATAGCGAGAGCGCTTGCGATGAACCCTGACATACTATGCTTTGATGAGCCAACAAGCGCGCTTGACCCCGAACTTACGGGCGAGGTATTGCGTGTTATAAAGGGTCTTAAAGAGTCGGGCAGCACAATGATTGTTGTAACTCACGAAATGGAATTTGCTAAAAATGTGTCGGATAAAATTATCTTTATGGCTGACGGTGTTATTGAAGAAATGGGTACACCTGAGCAGGTGTTTGGAAATCCAAAGTCTGAAAAAACCCGTAATTTCTTGCAAAATTCATTAGAAAAAATTTAGAGGCGGTAAAATATGTTTGCTGATAATAAGGATGTTAACGATTTATATTCGCTGATTTTATCGCTTGAAACTTCCCAGGATTGCACGGATTTGTTCGAGGATTTGTGTACGGCAAAGGAGCTTGAACAGATGGCTCAGCGAATAAAAGCTGCACGGCTTTTACTTAAAGGAAACACCTACAATCAGGTAATGGAACAGTGCGAGATATCCTCGGCAACTCTCAGCCGTGTTTCGCGCTGTGTGCAGTACGGTAGGGGATATAAAAAATTTTTGAATAAATAATTAAAACGGTAGTTAAAGCTTTTGCTTTAATTACCGTTTTTTTGCATAAATTTGTCGAAATCAATAAAAATACTTGACAATGTTTAATAAATAATGTATATTTAATATAATATTAGTAAATAGTATGGAGTTTTAATGCAGGAATTTTCTTTGGATGCTCAGGACAAGCTTTCTGATAATGAGTTGGTTACCTTTATAAATCGCGGCGAATACAATTGTTTGCAAATTCTTATCAATCGTTATATGCCATATATAATAAGCGTAGCATCGCGTTATAAGGCAAGTGGATTTGATACCGAAGATTTTATACAAGAGGGTATTCTGGCGATTTTTTCTGCGGTTAAAACCTTTGATGACAAGAAGGCATCATTTAAAACCTTTGTTACTTTATGTATAAACAGGGCGATGTCTTCGGCTTTGTCGCGTGTTTCGGGCGCGGCCAAGCATGTACCTGACGGTTTGATTTCACCTATCGATGATGTTGAGCTTGCTGACCACAACAGTCCGGAAAGCATTTTGATTGAAAAAGAAAGCTACAATGATTTAGAGCATACTATCAAAAGCGAATTATCGGGATTTGAATATCAGGTGCTTTGTGAGTTTTTAAGCGGTAAAAGCTATGCCGATATTGCAAAAGCATTAAATGTGACAGCAAAGTCAGTTGACAATGCACTTAGTCGCATTCGTTCTAAAATAAAAAAATAAACGTGTAACCGTTTATTTATATATGCCCTATGTAGTTTAATTAGCAGAGCGTTGTGTTTCACAAAGATGTCGGTGCGATTCCGTCCGGGGCTAAATAACCAAATCAAGAGAGGTAAAAAGAGATGTTTGAAGACAAGACCCTAGTTTGCAAGGAATGCGGAGAAGAGTTCGTATTTACTGCAAGAGAGCAGGAATTTTATGCAGAGAAAGGCTTTGAGAATGAGCCGCAGAGATGCAAACCCTGCCGTGACAAGCGCAAAAATGCAGGAAGGGCACCCCGTGAAATGCACGAAGCTGTATGCGCAGCATGTGGCGGCGCAGCACGCGTACCGTTTGTTCCGCGTGACGATCGTCCCGTTTATTGCAGCGAATGCTTTGCAAAGATGAAGGAAGAAGAAACAGCAGCAGAGGCTGAATAATTTAAAATGACTGCCAAAATAAGCGCAGATCAAAAAAAGTTGAATTTTAAAAAGAGTCTTGTTAAAGCGAAAACTTTGACAAGACTTTCTGCATCTTATTCTGGCAGTCCAAATCATACATTAAATAATAAATAATTCACATTTTCTTAATATAAATTTTGAAAAGATGTTTTATTATATGATTGTTAGATAATCTTTTTCGCATTTTTGATTTGGAGGAGAAATTTATGGATAACAAAAAAATTCTTATTGTTGATGATGATGAGAACATATGCGAGTTGCTGCGGCTCTATCTTGAAAAAGACGGTTTTAATACCGTTGTTGCAAATGACGGCGAGCAGGCGATAAAGTGCGCGCAGATTAACAATCCTGATCTTATATTGCTTGATATAATGCTGCCCGTACTTGACGGATGGCAGGTGTGCCGCGAAATCAGAAAAAGCTCTAATGTACCTATAATTATGCTTACCGCCAAGGGCGAAACCTTTGATAAGGTTTTAGGATTAGAGCTTGGAGCGGACGATTACGTCACCAAGCCTTTTGATTCTAAAGAGGTGGTAGCGCGTATTAAGGCGGTGCTCCGCCGAATTGGTGATAGCGACAAGTCTGATGACGCTCGTGAGGTACGTTATGACAAGCTGCGTATAAACATTACCAACTACGAGCTTGAGGTAGACGGACAGCAAATTGACACACCGCCCAAGGAATTAGAGCTTGTGTATCATTTGGCAAGTAATCCAAACCGTGTTTACACACGTGACCAGCTGCTTGATGAGGTATGGGGATTTGATTATTACGGCGACTCCCGTACAGTTGATGTTCACGTTAAAAGACTGCGTGAAAAGCTTGAGGGAGTATCGGACAAGTGGTCGCTTAAAACCGTATGGGGTGTAGGATATAAGTTTGAGGTAAAATAAATTATGCGTCAAATGCTATTTAAAAAACAGTTTGGCGCCATTGCGTTAATTGTTTTTTTAAGTCTTTCTTCCATACTTATAATTCTTACTTTTATGTATAATAATTATCTTGCGGAAGAAAAATACAAAACGCTTCAGAAATCGTGCGAGTCAATAGGCGATTTTGTAAAGCTTGAAACTGAAAAGCAGGACAACTATAGCGAATATGCGATTTATTACATTATGAATAATCTTGCGGACGTTTCAGAGTGCGATATTTTTATAACCGACCAGAGCGGTGTTATAAAAATATGCGGTTGTTCAGAATGGGGCTTAGATGCTACGTGTGAGCATTCAGGCACACAGCTTAATGCCGAAACAATCAATTCGATTATATCAGACAAGCGTAACACAATCAGTACACTTGATTTTTACAGCGGTCCGCATTATACCGCTGCAACAGCGCTTGATTCGGGACAAGGCTTTGTTGTTGCTGCCGATTCAATAGACGAAGCAAGAAATCTTATGAAGCGCATAGCGCACATATATATCATTTCGGCGATTGTGCCGCTTGCATTAATGTTTGTGGCAATATCGGTTATGACTTACCGCCTTACAAAGCCGCTGCGCCTTATGTCAGATGCGGCAAAAGCAATGGCAAGGGGAGATTTTTCGCGTCGTATTCCTGTGACGAGCGATGATGAAATCGGTCAGCTTGCGGTATCTTTTAACCAAATGACCAATTCGTTAGCCCGTTTGGAAGAGGTGCGTAAAAGCTTTATTGCAAATGTGTCTCACGAATTAAAAACCCCCATGACCACAATAGGCTGTTTTATTGACGGAATAATCGACGGCACCATAGGACCTGACAAACAGCAGTATTATCTTGGTATTGTCCATGATGAGATAAAGCGTTTGTCACGAATGGTCGAGTCAATGCTCAGCATTTCAAGGCTTGAAGCCAGTGAAACAGAAATAAAAAAAGAAGCATTTGATTTTAAAGAGCTGCTTCTGGGTGTTGTTATCAGTCAGGAACGCCGTATTGAACAAAAAAATATTGATATATCAGGTCTGGATGTTCTGCCCGATGTTACTGTAAATGCTGATAAGGATTTGATATACCGAGTGGTATATAACCTTGTCGATAACGCAATAAAATTTACCGACGAGGGCGGCAAAATAACATTTAATATTAAATGCGATCAAAAAAACCTTGCTTTCAGGATAGAAAATACAGGTCGCGGCCTACCGCAAAGCGAGCTGCCGTATGTGTTTGAAAGATTTTATAAGGTGGATAAATCACGTTCGGCAAACAAAGAAAGCACAGGTCTTGGACTTTATATCGTTAAAACAATAATTACAAATCACGGCGGTGTTATTTCGGTTTCAAGTGTTGAAAATCGCTTTACCGCATTTGAGTTTACATTGCCCATAAAAGGATAGGAGACAGAATATGGACGAATTTAATCAGAACAATAATTATGAGAGTGCAGAAAATACCGAGGAGATAAGCTCTGCACCACAAAGCGAATATAATCAGAACGAAGATCCTCAAAGCTCGTATATTGATTCAATAGACACCAATATTTCAAGTGATGATATGCCTGTTTGGAACAAGGTTGAGTACACACCTGTAGGAAAAATAGAAGATTACAAGCCGATGGGTAAGGGACTTAAAATTTTCTGCGCTGTGATGGCGTTGGTGGTAGCACTTACAGCGACGACTGCGGCAGGATATTTTATGGGAAGAAGCAGTGTATCCCGCAGTTATATAGGCAGTAAGGTTGATATTGACCTTGCGGCAAAGCCAACCGATACCGACCAAAGCACACCAGCGCAGGTGTATGAGTCGATTAATGAGTCGGTTGTTGGTATCAGGGTTTATAACGAGGCAGGCGAGATGAGTGATGCTTCGGGAGTTATATATACCAAGGACGGTTATATTGTAACCAATGACCATATCTACTCTGAAATAGGTGCGCCAAAGTTTAAGGTGTTCACTTTTGACGGTACCGAGTATGATGCAGTTTATGTTGCGGGGGACACGGTAAGTGACCTTGCAGTTTTAAAGATAGAAAACGGCAACAACTTTAAGGTGGCAGAGTTTGGAGACTCTGAACAGCTTGTAAACGGTGAAGCTGTGGTTGCCGTTGGCAGACCGAGTGACGCTACCGACAATTCATCTATCACAAGCGGCGTGATTTCGCTTACCAAGCGCAGAGTAAAAACTACATCAAGCTATACCGCGCGACTTATACAAACCGATAGCGCAATAAACCCAGGTTCATCGGGCGGCGCGCTTGTTAATATGTACGGTCAGGTAGTGGGCATTACCTCGTCAAAGCTTGCAGGCGTAGAGTATGATGCCATTGGCTTTGCGATACCGACCAAAACCATGAAGCGTGTTGTAGAGCAGCTGATTGCCGAGGGCAAGGTTACCGACCGCGCAAAATTGGGCATAACCTATCAAGAGGTTAACTCAGTAACCGCCGAGATTGAAAACTATGCCGCAGTTGGCTTATTGGTGGTATCGGTTGGCGAGGACAGTGACGTTTACCAGAAAATCGGTGAGGGTGATATTATTACCCACGTAAACGGTAGAGCTATCACAAACGACGATATCGTGCTTGATGTTATCGAGGACTGCAAGGCTGGCGATACGATATCACTGACGGTGTTGTTATCCGATGGCGGTGAGGCTGATTTTGATGTTACACTGCGTGCCAACATAAGCGAATCAAGTTATTCGTCGGTTGTGGGTGAGCGTGAAAATCCATCAAGCGACTCACAATCAGGTGGTTCAGGCGGAACATTTGATTTTCCGTATGGAGAATAATTAATTTAATCAATAGGGGACAGTTGCATTTTTTGCAACTGTCTTTTTTTGTTTTTAAAATTAAAATTTACCTATACTATTTATTAACAACGCGGGGAAATTAAAAACAGAACTATTTTTGTTTTGGAGGGACAAAAATGAGAAAGCTTATAAAAATATCCTTTGCAATTTTGCTTATAGCCTGCAGTTATATTTTTACTTCAATATATATTATGAGTGACGACGTAGCGTCAAGCTATAAGGTTGGACGCGGCGAAGAACTGCAGGTAGATACGTTTATGCCCATTACAGCGGTTTATAACGGTTTAAAAATGTCGCAGGGTGTGTATACGCGTCAGGTGGGCGACAGCTTTGAGGTGGATTTAAAAATTTTTGGTGTTATACCTTTTTCTACCGTAAATGTTGAGATTGTGGATGATATGTATGTTGCCGTTCTTGGAAATCCGTTTGGAATGAAAATCTATACCGACGGCGTGCTCGTGATTGAAAGCGCCGATATCACAACGCAAAACGGAAATGCAAACCCCGCAGCAGATGCGGGCATTAAGGTGGGGGACTATATAAAATCGGTAAACGGCACAAAGGTTACCTGTAATGAGGATTTGCTGCAGTTAGTTACCGATTCGGGCGGAAAATCTATGAGCTTTGAGGTAGCTCGCAACGGTCAAAGCTTTACGTGTAACGTCCAGCCGATAATTGATAACGAAAGTGGGCTTTATCGCATTGGAATTTGGGTGCGCGACAGCTCGGCGGGTGTTGGCACACTGACCTTTTACAGTCCATCAACCGATGTAGTTTGTGGCTTGGGTCACGGTATATGTGATGCCGATACCGAAACTCTGCTGTCTATAGAAGATGGCGAGCTTGTGGAAGCCGATATTGTTGAGGTAGAAAAGGGTAGTGCGGGAAGCCCCGGAGCTCTTAAAGGAAAGCTTACCTATGACAGTATTGCAGACATATCACTTAATTGTGAAATGGGTGTGTACGGTGTTATGAAGCAGGAGGTAGAAACTCCAAACCTGACAGAGATTGCCCTAAAGCAAGAGGTTGTTGACGGTAAGGCACAATTGCTTTGCACCGTAGACGGTGACACACCAAAGCTTTATAGCTGTGAGATAAAAAGAATTGGAGATAACGACTCGTCAACCCAAAACCTTATTGTAACAATAACCGATAAAGAACTTATAAATGCCACAGGTGGCATAGTACAGTGTATGAGCGGCAGCCCGATTTTGCAGGATGGGAAGTTAGTTGGTGCACTGACTCACGTGCTCGTTTCAGACAGCCTTACGGGGTATGGTATCTATGCCGAGAATATGCTTGAAACGGCGGAGAGTGTGGCGGAAGAACAATTAAAAGAAGCATCATAACCTTCCTTCCTCTGACGAGGAAGGTGGCGCGGCGTAGCCGTGACGGAAGTATAGAAGGGTTATAGTCTCTCCCTCAGTCTTTTGCCTCGCAAAATCCAGCTCCCTCGTCAGAGGGAGCCTTCTGCTTAATATTGCATTTTTCGACATAAATGGCAGATTTTCAAATATCCTTCTTGTAATTTAACTTTCACTAACAAAAGGGGCGGTTGGAATAAAATCCAGCCGTTTCTTTTTTATGTATAAAACTTTTGCAACACATAACACCTTGATAACAATACAACTTTATGTTATACTTATGATGACTTAAGCAGAGTAACAAACCGTACTGTAAAGGATGCGTGCAAGGTGCTAACACAGAGAACCGTCCCCTGTGTTACCATGACGAATATATCCTGTCCAACATGCACGCGATGGACACTACTTCTTCTATTAGAATTGACTATTGCAACTATGGTTTAAGTGAAACAATGCGCATGTTTGATAACATTAATTGCGCCGACATTATAACAATCAAAAAATGTGATTCTTCAATAACCACAAAACAAGGAATAGAACTTAAGAAAGCATAATACTTGTAAATTAAGGAGATTTTCATGAAACTAAAAATATCAATAATTCCAAAATTTTTATTTATTTTATATTTTACTGCTTTGTTATTGATATCGCTTGATTGGCCATATTATACACGAACACTCTGGTGGGATCTAGGGTTCTGGTTTCATTTTGCAACCTGGAGTATATTAACTTTTCCTCCGTTTGTTGGATTAGTGTCGGTCGGTTGCACCATCTATAAAATCTTCAAAAAAAAATGCACGATTATTGATATAATATGTTTTGCAATTAGTGTTATTGTTATGCTCTCTTATTTTTCAGTAATTTATTTGCGATTATTTTCAGATAATTTGATAGATGAAATTATAATTTTGGGATTTGGAGGAGCAATATTTATTTTAATCAATTGGTTCATTAAGTTTATTAAAAAACTAATAAAACCAAAAATTATGGATAAAAATTCAATATAATTCCATAAAATTTTATATGGATTACTTTTACAACAATTTTTCAATAAATAACACAGGGGACGGTTCTCTGTGTTACCGATGCATTTATACCAATTGCTATTGCTTCGACATTTGTGTTTGTTATAGGTTGGATAATAACTATTTTTGCAAGATAATGAAACCAAAAAGGCTTGAGAATTTTCTCAAGCCTTTAATCTTATTTATTGCCTAAATACTCATCTATCGCTTTTGCAGCTACTTTACCCGCTCCCATTGCCGAGATTACGGTTGCGGCGCCTGTAACAGCGTCACCACCTGCATATACGGCATCGCGGGAGGTAAGTCCGTCTTCGTTTACAACTATACCGCCCCAGCGGTTTACTTCAAGTCCGTCGGTGGTGTTTTTAATAAGTGGGTTAGGTGAGGTGCCTATTGACATAATAACTGTGTCAACGTCTATTGTAAATTCGGAGTCGGGTACAGGCACTGGTCGGCGGCGACCTTTTTCGTCGGGTTCGCCCAGTTCCATTTTAATGCATTTCATACCCGTAACAAAACCGTTTTTCTCGTCTCTTGGATTATCGGGGTTGCTGTAACCCAAAATTTCTGTCGGGTTGCAAAGCAGTTTAAAGATAATACCCTCTTCTTCTGCGTGCTCAACCTCTTCCTTACGGGCGGGCAGCTCGTCCATAGAACGACGGTATACGATATATACCTTGTCAGCGCCAAGTCGCAATGCAGTACGCGCCGCGTCCATAGCAACATTACCGCCACCTACAACCGCAACCTTGCCGCCTTTCATTATAGGTGTTTCAGGGGTTTGCAGGTAGGATTTCATAAGGTTGCTACGGGTCAGGAACTCATTTGCCGAGTAAACGCCTTTAAGACTTTCACCGGGGATTCCCATAAAGTTAGGCAGTCCTGCGCCCGAGCCGATGAATACTGCCTCATAACCCATATCAAAAAGCTCGTCAACAGTAAGGGTTTTACCGATAACTACATTGGTTTGAATTTCAACGCCAAGAGCCTTTAATGTATCAACCTCTTTTGCGACAATTGCCTTTGGCAGTCTGAATTCGGGTATGCCGTAAACAAGCACGCCGCCTGCAGTATGAAGAGCCTCAAAAACCGTAACAGCATAACCGCGTTTAGCAAGGTCACCTGCGCAGGTAAGACCTGACGGACCTGAGCCTACAACAGCCACTTTGTGACCATTTGATTCGGGTTTAATTGATTGTTCATTTGAATTATTATTATGCCAATCGGCAACAAAGCGCTCGAGTCTACCGATGCCAACGGGTTCAAACTTAACGCCCAGAGTACACTTGCTTTCGCACTGTGTTTCTTGTGGACAAACTCGTCCGCAAACTGCGGGCAGGGAAGAGGACTGTGTAATCACATTATATGCGTCCTCAAAATTGCCGTCTTTGATTTTTGTAATAAA
>JAFTTE010000042.1 GCA_017466905.1 Clostridia bacterium
CGTAAACCTCATCGGTGGATACCTGAAGATACTTTACGCCCTCTTTGTATTGGTCATCGCCAACAGTCCACGCAACCTTTGCGCACTGAAGCATATTAACGGTACCTTCAACATTAGTTTTAACAAATATTTCGGGGTTTGTGATACTGCGGTCAACGTGACTTTCTGCTGCAAAGTTTACAACATAGTCAATATCGTTTTCAGCAAAGATTTTAGAGATAGCCTCTCTGTCGCAGATGTCAGCCTGAACAAAGCTATAACGGGAATTGTTTTCAACGCTCTTGAGGTTTTCAAGATTGCCTGCATACGTGAGTTTATCAACATTGATAATCTTTACATCATCATACTTATTTAACATATAGATGACAAAGTTTGAGCCGATAAAGCCTGCGCCGCCTGTTACTAAATAGGTTTTCATAAAGTTAGTCCTCCACATCAATTTGACAGACCTTGGGTCTGCCGTGATTACGCTCGCCTAATTTTTCATTAGGCTTTGCACTTATTTTTACAAGGCGCTAGCCTTGTTGCAAACTTCGCACTGCGCCAAATAAAAAATTCGACGGCAGTAATTTTTAATCTGACAAATAAAAATTTTTGTATTATCGGGAAGTTGAAGAACGCCGATATACCGACGTATTTCAAGTGATGAAACGATCCGATAATCAAAAAGATCATTTGTCAGACACGACAGCCTCAAGGTCTGTCAAATTGGAAATATATTCTTTTAAAGCGATTTCCCAATCGCGCATTTCATTGCCTACCGTACATTCAAGAGCGAGATTTCGCAATGATGAATACTCGGGTCGTTTAGTTGGTACGTTGAATTTTGTATTGTATTCCTCGGTAGTACAGGGTGTAACCGTATCACCAAGTCCCGAATACTCTGCAATTTTAACCGCAAATTCGTACCAAGAGCATTCGCCCTCACCTGTGCAGTGATAAATTCCGTATTCCTCTGTCACTGCAAGTTTTAATAAATGATGAGCTAAATCATTTGCATTTGTTGGATTTCCTCGCTGGTCGCAAACAACACCAATGCCGCCGTTGGCTTTTATCACACGGCGAACGGTTTTAACAAAGTTTTTACCGATATAACCGTAAAGCCATGAGGTGCGAACAATAAATGACTTTTTGCAAAAAGCAAGGGCATATTTTTCACCCAAAGCCTTTGATGCGCCGTAAACACTTTGCGGGTCCACCTTATCCCACTCGCAGTAAGGCTTTTTGCCATTGCCTGCAAAAACGTAGTCGGTAGAAACGTGAATTAGCTTTGCGCCTATTTTTTCAGCGCATACAGCCAGATTTTTAACACCAAGCGCATTTACCTTAAACGCCGTCTGGTAATCACTTTCACAGCCGTCAACATTGGTCATAGCCGCACAGTTAATTATAACATCAGGTTTATTTGCCGACACATATTCACTTACCGCCGCCATATTGGAAATATCAAGCGTATCAATGTCAACAGGCAAAATCTCGGCGCCAAGCACAGCCTTTGGTGCCTCGCCAATCTCACTTTTACCGTTTACGAGGATTGACTGCAACTCGTTACCAAGTTGTCCGTGACAGCCTGTTATCATTATTTTCATTTATATTTTCCCCTCCACTTAAACAAAAATTTAAAGCAAGAAATTATATGAATAAATAAATATTTCAAACTTTTTGAACTCTCGCGTTCCCACGCGTGAGTAACACAAAACTGCGGTAAAATCATTACCTTGCCTTTACTCTTTGCTTTGAGCGCTAAATCGGCATCCTCAAGATACATAAAATATTGCTCATCAAAACCGCATACTTTTTTGAAAATATCAGTTCTTATACAAAAGAAGCATCCTGTGCAAAAATTTATCTCTGTAGGCTCTGTTATCTCTTTATCAGCCCAAACATACTCGCTTCGTATTTTATCAGAAAGTCTGCCAAGAAACAGCCTTTTAAATGTGGGACGCTCCTTTGGCAGCTTTTGCTCGGTGCCGTCGGTGTTAAGTATCCTAGGCGTTGCCATAACAACATCGGGGTTGCTCTCAAGGTAATCCACTATATCTGATATAACATCGGATTTTAATGTTATGTCGGGGTTTATAACAAAATGATATTTCCCAAGCTCCTGACTTAACACAATATTATGTGCCGCACCAAAGCCAAGATTTTTAGAATTTCTTATAACAACAGCCTGTCCCGAGCTTTCTATTAAATCAGCAGTGCCATCGGTAGAATTATTGTCTATGACATAGAGTTTCAGGGGATGTCTTTTGGTGTTTAAAACAACACTTTGAATGGTGTCAGGCGCGCGGTTGATATCATTATAGGTAACAACAGAAGCCGAAACTAAAATATCCGCGCTCATAACAAGTCCCCTTTCACATAGACAATAATACCATTTTATTACAAAATAATCAATACATTTTTATTTTAAGAAACCGTTGACAATTTCTTCTTCAGCCTGAGCTTCAGTAAGACCCAATGTCATAAGCTTTATAAGCTGTTCGCCTGCTATTTTACCAATAGCTGCTTCGTGAATAAGTGACGCATCAATGTGATTTGCACTTATTTCGGGTATAGCGCTTACACGCGCGTTATCCATAATAATAGCGTCACATTCGGTATGACCCGAGCATTTATTATTTCCGTTAATGTTAGAACGGAAAATCTGCACCGAATCTTCGCGTGCAACCGAGCGTGATACAACATTAGCGCTGCAATCTGTACCGTTCATATCAACTGAAAAGTCGGTTTCGGCGCGCTGGACACCGTGAGTCATAAGCTTTTCGTGAATAATAAGCGTAGCATCGTTATCAAGTGTAGCTCTGGTCACACGGCTGGTATTGTCAATACCTTTTATCTGGCTGGTTTCCATTTCCATATAGCCGCCCTCGGCTACATTAACAACGGTGGTAGGGTTCATATTTCTGCCGCCCTTACCGTCGCCTTCGCCGTAATGACGCTCTATATATTTAACCTTTGCGTTTTTTCCTACAAAAAATGTGTGTATGCCGTCGTGACGCGATTCCTCGCTGCCACAGTTGTGGATACCACAACCCGCCATAATGGTAACATCAGCGTCGTCACCAATTATAAAATCGTTATATACCAAATCGTTGACACCCGTATCACTTATGATAACGGGTATGTGAACGGTCTCACCCTTGGTTCCCGGGCGGATAATGATATCAATACCGTCTTTGTCGGTTTTGGTGCGGATATCTATATTAGGGGTTGTATGGCGCTCTGCTAAAGCACCGTTAGCGCGGATATTGAACGCGCCTTGTGGTATGCCGTCCATATCGGCAATTATTTTAAGTAAATCTTTTTCGATATTGTTCACGACTTTGCCCCCTCTATATTTTTAGTAAGCACGGGGCAAACAGCACTGGTTTTACCCAAAAGTTCAGGCAGTATATCATCGCGTTTTCCGTAAGATTTAAGCTCGCCCGCAGAAAGCACTGCAACCTTGTCCGCAATATTTAGAATACGCTCTTGGTGCGAAATTATAATGATAGAGCCGCCTAAAGTCTCGTGCATTTTTTCAAAAACATTTATAAGGTTGCTAAAACTCCAAAGGTCAATTCCTGCCTCAGGCTCATCAAATAAAGATACCTTTGTACCACGCGCTAAAACGGTAGCAATCTCAATTCTTTTTAGCTCGCCGCCTGAGAGCGATGCATTGACCTCGCGGTTTATATAGTCACGCGCGCAAAGACCAACCTGTGACAGATAGTCACAAGCCTCTGACATACTGATCTCTTTACCCGACGCCAATCTGATAAGGTCATTAACCGTAATTCCCTTAAAGCGTACAGGCTGTTGGAAAGCAAAGCTGATTCCGCGATGAGCGCGTTCGGTAATTGAAAGGTCGGTTATATCCTCACCGTCAAGCAAAATCTTGCCGCTTGTAGGCTTTAAAATACCTGCAATAATTTTAGCAAGAGTAGACTTGCCGCCACCGTTAGGACCGGTTATGGCAAGGAAACCTCCGTCAATATCCATTGTAATATCTTTTAAAATTTCTTTTACCCCGTCTTCATTTTCGGCAGAAAAAGAAATATTTTTAAGCTGTAACATTAACTTCCTCCAAAGTTTTAAATCATACATAGATATTATACATTTTTTATAAACAAAAAGCAATATTATTATTTACTAAATAATACCTTTTGTGCTATAATACTTTATATTTTGATACGGAGAAGTAAAATGAACATTATCGAAAAACTAACCAATGAATTAAATTTAAAGGTATGGCAGGTTGAAAGCGCCGTAAAATTACTTGACGAGGGCAACACCGTGCCCTTTATTGCGCGTTACCGCAAGGAAGTTACAGGAAGTCTTGACGACCAGGTTTTACGTGCGCTTTCCGAGCGACTTTCTTATCTGCGGAATATGCAGGAGACCGCCGAAAAAATAAAGGCGGCGATAGAGGAACAAGGCGCATTGACAGAGGAACTCGCCGCCGCTATTGATTCCGCACAAACACTTACAGAGCTTGACGACCTTTACAGACCATATAAAAAGAAACGCAAGACACGCGCCTCCCAAGCAAAAGAAAAGGGTCTCTCTCCGCTTGCGGATTTAATATATGCGCAAGCTCCCGATAGTGCAGAGCCGATTATTCTTGCCGCTGATTTTATAAATACAGAACTCGGCGTAGAAACTGCCGAGGATGCGCTGCAGGGCGCTAAAGACATTATTGCCGAAATGATAAGCGATGACGCTGATATCAGAAAGCGTATGCGTTTTGTTTGTATGGCACACGGCATACTTACAGTAAAGGCCGCGGGCGATGAGCTTGATGTTTACGAAATGTACGCCGATTACCGTGAACCGTTATCTAAAATTGCAAATCACCGTGTTCTTGCTATAAACCGCGGTGAAAAGGAAGAATTTTTAAAGGTAGCGGTTGAATTTGACCGCGATAAAGCTATGTTTATAATTAGCCGCGACCATATTAAAGAGGGCTCGCCCTGCACCGCGGCGGTAAAAGAAGCGGCAGAAGACGCCTACACCCGCCTTATATTTCCATCAATTGAGCGCGAAATGCGAAACGCGCTCACCGAAAAGGCAAGCGCTGACGCTATAAAAGTATTCTCACAAAATCTACAACAACTGCTTATGCAACCACCCGTTAAAGACACCGTAACCATAGGTCTTGACCCAGGCTATCGCACAGGCTGTAAGGTGGCAGTAGTAGACGGCACAGGCAAACTGCTTGACACGGGTGTTATATACCCTGTTCCCCCTCACAACAAAACAGACGAGGCAAAAGCAATTATTAAAAACCTTGTTAAAAAATATAATGTCCGCACCTTTGCAATAGGCAACGGCACAGCAAGCCACGAAACCGAATGCTTTGCCGCTGATGTTATAAAAGAGATAAATGACGGTCTTAACTATATGGTGGTAAGCGAAGCGGGTGCTAGTGTATATTCAGCATCAAAACTCGCAGCAGAAGAATTTCCGCAGTTTGACGTATCACTCAGAAGCGCCGTATCAATTGCCCGCCGTATGCAAGACCCCTTAGCCGAACTTGTAAAAATTGAACCCAAAGCCATAGGCGTAGGTCAGTATCAGCACGATATGCCCGAAAAGGAGCTTGCGTCAAGCCTTGACGGTGTTGTAGAATATTGCGTTAACTCTGTAGGTGTTGACCTTAATACCGCATCTGTTCAGTTGCTTTCGCGCGTATCAGGTATAAATAGCGCTATCGCTAAAAATATTGTAGCCTATCGCGAAGAAAACGGTGTGTTTACCGACCGCGCTCAGCTTAAAAAGGTATCAAAACTCGGTCCTAAAGCCTATGAACAGTGCGCAGGCTTTTTACGGATTATAGGCGGTAAAAACGCGCTCGATAGCACCAGCGTTCACCCCGAAAGCTATGATGCCGCAACTAAACTTTTAAAGCTTTGCGGTTTTAGTGAAAAAGATATTACCGACCGCAAAATAAACGGTATCTCAGAGCAGGTCGAAAATCGCGGTACAGAAAAACTTGCCGAAGAATTAGGCGTTGGCGTACCCACCCTTCTGGATATTGCAAAAGAACTTGAAAAACCGGGTCGCGACCCACGTGACGAGTTACCAAAGCCAATGTTAAGGCAAGACATTATGAGTATGGAAGATTTGAAAACAGGTATGGAGCTTACGGGTACAGTGCGCAATGTTATTGACTTTGGTGCATTTGTCGATATTGGCGTTCATCAGGACGGACTTGTTCACATTTCGCAGATAACCAACCGCTTTATCAAGCATCCGTCAGAGGTGCTCAAAGTCGGTGATATTGTTACCGTTTGGGTATTATCTGTTGACGCTGCCAAAAAGCGTATTTCCCTTACTATGAGAAAGGACAAGTTAAATGAAGAAAAGTAATTTAAAAGGCAGTCTTATCCTTTGCCTTGCCGCACTGCTGTGGGGACTTGCCTTTGTGGTGCAAAATGATGCTGCAGACAAAATTCCGCCATTTGCCTTTAACAGCATGCGCTCGTTTATAGGCGCGGCATTTCTGTTTGGGTTTATGGGTATAAAATCAATCAGCAACAAAGAGTATGTACCCGTTCCGAAAACAATGGATAAAAAGCTGTTGCTTACAGGCAGTATTGTATGCGGTGTTGTTCTTGCAATATCTACCAACTTTCAACAGTTTGGTATTGCCGCCTATCCCGACGGTGTACCTACAGAAGCACGCTCAGGCTTTTTGACAGCGCTTTATGTAATTATTGTACCGTTACTTTCGGTGTTTGTAAGAAAAAAAGTGCCGATTATAGTCTGGCTTTCGGCGCTTGTAGCAATCGGCGGATTTTATATGCTTTGTCTGTTTGAGGGTGTAAGCGGATTTTATTTTGCCGATATATTAGTGCTTGGTTGTACGCTCGCTTTCTCACTACATATTATCGTAATTGACAAATACTGCGATGCCATAGGCGCGGTAAGACTTTCGGCATTTCAGTTTATAGTGTGCGGCATTGTGTCAGGGTTTATGTCACTGATTTTTGAGTCTGACCTGATAAGTCTTTCAAACATTATTTCGGTTATACCGCAGATACTTTATATGGGTATCGTATCAAGCGGTATTGCCTATACGCTGCAAACCGTAGGTCAAAAATATGCCGAACCAGCGATTGCATCTATATCTATGAGTCTCGAAAGCGTGTTCGCAGCTCTTGGAGGTTGGGTAATTACAGGCAATGCGCTAAAGGGCAACGAAATCATAGGTTGTCTGCTTGTTTTTGCTGCGATAGTTCTTGCCCAAACCCCTGAATTTTTCAAAAAGAAAATACAAAATATCTGAAAACAGACCTCTGCTTTTAGTTGCAGAGGTCTGTTTTGTTTTATTATTCTTTTGAATTATAGTATTCGCTTAATTTATTACCTATTTCTACGCGCACCCGTGCCAGAGAACGATGGTCGTCATTGTATTCGCGAACGCTTGTGGTTACTTTTTTAATCTGATTTTCAATATATTCTTTGCCGAAAGCCTTTTCCGCGAGCTCAAACATATGATAATCCTCAATAGCCGAGCGAAGCAGTTCTAAACGAACAGAACCGACAGGTCCATCAATGCCTATCCTATCACCGTTATAAAACAACGATCCGTCACCAAAGCAATAGTGTGAAAGATATGGCACAGAGGTTGTAACATCCCACGGATCACCATCAATCCAGTGCGTAGTATTCCAATAAAGGAAACCCTTTACTCCGTAAAGGTATTGCTGCCACAGGAGAACTCTGTGATAAAAACCTTCCATATCAATAAACAGGTTAGCGTACGGTAGCGGTGGTTCCCAACAGCAATACCACCAGATACGATCACCCTTTTTACCGCGCTCGCTCATATAATATTTTAGCCAATCATCTTTAAAAAGATTTGTTTTAGGGCACCATACAATGTTGTATTTATCAAGAATATCAACCGCTCTGATGCCGTCACCATCACAGGGATCCGTATAAAAAGGAACAACCTGCTTATGATCAGGAAAAATTTTTTCAATACGGTTATAAGAATCTTCAAGTCGTGCATAATCTGACA
>JAFTTE010000043.1 GCA_017466905.1 Clostridia bacterium
AGTTTGTCGACTTGCCGAACTGTCACGCGGCAAGGATACCACAATCGGACATTGGGAGATAGCGGGCATTGTATCCCAAAAACCGCTACCGACATATCCTGACGGATTTCCCGAGAGTATACTCGCAGAGTTTTCACGCCGTACAGGCAGAACGGTTATATGCAACAAGCCATATTCGGGCACCGAGGTTATAAAAGACTACGGTGAAGAACACATAAAAACAGGTGCTTTAATTGTGTATACCTCTGCTGACAGCGTGTTTCAGATAGCGGCTCACGAGGATGTTGTGCCACTCGACGAATTATACCGTTATTGCCGCATTGCAAGAGAAATCCTTACAGGCGAGCATGGTGTCGGTCGTGTGATTGCCCGCCCGTTTACTACGGTTGACGGCGAATTCAAGCGCACCTCAAACCGCCACGACTTTTCACTTGAACCGCCCCAAAAGACAATGCTTGACTGCATTAAAGAACACGGTCTTGATACCATTTCTGTGGGTAAGATTTATGATATTTTTGCGGGACAAGGCATCAGCGAATATGTGTATACCACAGGCAACACCGACGGTATGGCAAAGACATTAGAGTATGCGAAACGCGATTTTAACGGCATTTGCTTTACCAATCTTGTTGATTTTGATATGCTTTACGGTCACCGCAATAATGTAGACGGATATGCTGCGGCTCTTAGCGAGTTTGATTGCTGGCTTGATAATTTTTTGCCCCTACTCAAAGAGGATGATCTGCTTATAATAACTGCAGACCACGGCTGTGACCCTGCGTATACCGTCAGTACCGACCATTCACGCGAATATGTACCGCTGATTGTTTACGGTAACAAAATAAGCCCTGTAAACCTTGGTACCAAATCAGGCTTTTGCAACATAGGTAAAACTGTTTGCGATTATCTTGATGCAAAGGCAGAAATTGCGGGCGAAAGTATTTTATCGGAGATTATAAAATGAATAATAAAGAATTAGTTAAAGCGGCTTTTGACGCTATGCAAAAGGCTTATGCGCCTTATTCGTCTTATAAAGTGGGCGCCGCATTACTTGGTAAATCGGGTAAGGTTTATTCAGGCTGCAATGTTGAAAATGCGGCATACGGTCCTACAAACTGCGCCGAACGCACAGCCTTTTTTAAGGCTGTTAGCGAGGGAGAACGCGAGTTTTCAAAAATCGCGGTAGTAGGCGGCAAAGATGGTGTTGTTACAGATATGTTTATGCCCTGCGGCGTATGCCGTCAGGTTATGGCAGAGTTTTGTGACAGCGATTTCGAGATAATTGTTGCGCGCAGCGAAGATGATTTTACTGTATTTCCATTGTCAGAATTATTACCGTTTGGCTTTTCTAAAAATAACATAACAGATTAAGGTGATTATATGAAACAGTACCATATCGGACTTTCAGAGGAGCATGGCGCACGGTACGCTATTATTCCGGGTGACCCTGGCAGAGTAGAAAAGATAGCCGCTTTTTTGGATGATGCAAAGCAGGTAGGCTATAACCGTGAATACAACTCATATCTTGGTTACCTCGACGGCGAAAAGGTGCTTGTGGTATCCACGGGTATAGGCGGTCCGTCTTGCGCTATCTGCGTTGAAGAACTTGCAAAAATTGGTGTTGACACCTTTATACGCGTTGGAACCTGTGGCGGTATGCAGCCCGAGGTGGCACCTGGTGACGTGGTTATTGCGACTGCTGCTATTCGTCAGGATGGCACAAGCAAAGAGTATATGCCAATAGAGTTTCCCGCTGTTGCTGATTTTCATATAACAAGCGCGCTTTTTAACGCAGCTGAAAAGCTTGGTTATCCAAACCACGTTGGTGTTGTTCAGGCAAAGGACAGCTTTTACGGTCAGCATTCACCCGAGAGTATGCCTAATTCTGCCGAACTGCTTAGCAAGTGGGATGCCTGGAAACGCGGCGGTTGTTTAGCCAGCGAAATGGAGGGCGCAACGCTTTTTATAGTAAGCGCCGCAAGAAAGCTTCGTTCGGGTGCGGTCTTCCACTGTGTATGGAATCAAGAAGTTTCGCAGTCTGCTATGCCTAAAGAGCGCAACGAGGACACCTCTGCCGCAATAAAGACCGCTATTGAGGCTCTTCGCATTATGATTAAACAGGATAAAAAGGATAAATAAACTATGTTTGAAGCAGTTCTTGACTGTATAAAAAATTACGATACAATAATTATTCACAGGCATTCTCGTCCCGACGGTGACGCTATGGGCAGTCAGATTGGTATGAAGCATATCATTCTGGAAAATTTTCCTGATAAAGCTGTGTATATGGTTGGTGACGAAACCAAATTTTTTGGCTTTTTGCCCGATTCAACTATGGATGAAATTGACGACAGCACCTATGACGGCGCATTGGCGATTTTGCTTGACTTTGCTTCACCTCATCTTGCGAGTGATGAGCGTTATACCAAGGCCGCAAAAACCGCGCGCATAGACCACCACATCTATTGCGAAACCTTTACCGACGTAGAAGTGGTAGACTCAAGCTTTGAGAGCTGCTGCGGTATGGTAACAGCCTTTGCTGTAGAGTGCGGTTTGCGTATAAACGAAACGGCAGGCAAGGCGCTTTACACGGGTATGCTTACCGATTCAGGTAGATTTAGGTATGACAGCACGAGCTCCCGAACATTCAGGTTAGCGTCAGAGCTTATTGAAGCGGGTTTTGACACAAACGAGCTTTACCGTGAGCTTTATTCCGACAATTTCGATAACAAACTGCTTAAAGCAAAGTTTACCTTAAAAATACAGTTTACTCAAAACAATGTCGCATATATTTATACCACTCGTGATGAGGTAAATGAGCTTGGTGTAAGTGAATTTTCTATCTCGCGCGGAATGGTTGCCACTATGGCGGATATAAAGGGTGTTGATATATGGGTTAACTTTACCGAAAGCGCGGAGGGCGTGTTATGCGAACTGCGTTCAAGCCGCTTTAACATTAACCCCATCGCCGTAAAATACGGCGGCGGCGGTCACCAAAAGGCAAGCGGAGCCACTGTGCCCGACCGAGATACCGCTATGGCGATGCTTAATGATTTAGACCAATTACAAGGAGAAAATTAATGAATTTCGCTGTAAAAAAGCAAATACTTGATAAAATAAAAGAATACGACAAAATTTTTCTGTTTCGTCATATTCGTAACGACGGCGACTGTGTAGGCTCTACAAAAGGCTTAAAGCGCATTTTACAGCTTACGTTTCCTGAAAAGCAGGTTTATCTTATAGATGACGAAAGGGCAGAATATCTTGAATTTTTAGGCCCTGAGGACGAGCCTGTCGCGGACTGCGAGTATACCGATGCTTTGGGTATTGTTATTGATACCGCAAGCGAGGCGCGAATTTCTAACAAAAAATATAAACTCTGCAAAGAGCTTATAAAGATAGATCATCATATTCCGCTTGAAAACTACGGCGATATAATGTGGGTTGAAGAAGAGCGTTCTTCTGCTTGCGAAATGATTGCCGATTTTTACGCAACTTTCCGTGAAGAGCTAAAAATTGACAGCGAGGCGGCAACATATATCTATACGGGTATGGTGACAGACTCGGGTCGCTTCAAGTATGAGGGTGTTACAGGCGAGACTATGCGCAATGCGGCTATAATGCTCGACTGCGGTGTAGACACCGAAAAGCTGTATGCGCATTTGTATCTTGAGGCCTACGGCTACTTAAAATTTAAGGCAGAAATTTATCAGCGTATGCAGATTACCGAAAACGGCGTTGCTTATATTTATATCGATAAAGCTATGCAAGAGGAATTTGATCTTACTTTAGAGCAGGCAAGCGCCTGCGTTGGCACGCTCGATTCTATCCGCGGCGCGATTGCGTGGATGGTGTTTATTGAAAACGGCGATGCCGAGGGTTCTATCCGCGTGAGATTGCGTTCGCGCTTTGTAGCTATTAATCCCATCGCCGAAAAATATAACGGTGGCGGTCACGCGTGTGCGAGCGGCGCTACTGTTTACAGTTGGGACGAGGCAGAGCAGCTACTTCGTGACGCTGATGCGCATATAAAAGAATACAAGCAAACACACGAGGGTTGGCTATGAGAATACTTATTACTAACGATGACAGCATCAGCGCAGAACAACTGTTGCCTTTGGCAAAATACTGCCGTAAGCTTGGCGAGATAACTGTAGCAGTGCCAAAGTACGAGCAAAGCGCCAAAAGTCACGGCATAAATATTCATCATCCTTTTGAGGTAACACAGCAGACGTTTGACGGTGATATACCTGTCTATGTGGTTGACTCTACACCCGCCGATTGCGTGAGATTTGCGGTACTTGGGTTAAAGCTTAAATTTGACTTGATTATTTCGGGTATAAACCGCGGCTTTAATATGGGTACCGATATGCTGTATTCGGGAACAGTTTCGGCAGTACGTGAGGCAGGGATATTAGGTTTTCCCGCAATCGCGCTGTCCACAAGTCCCGAGTATTATGATAAGGCTTTAAATCATCTGGACACGGTATTTGACTATATAACAGGCCACAAGCTTTTAGAGGTACATAGTCTGTATAATATCAATATTCCGCCGAAATCAAAGGAAATAAAAATCACCCGTCAGGGCGGAGTTTATTTTTCGGACACCTTTGTTGAGGCAGAAGGCGAGAATATGTATCAGGCAAGCGGTATATGCGCTTACCGCAATTCAGACGATTTAACGCTTGACACCGACGCCGTAATGGCAGGGTATATTTCGATTACACCTATAACGATTAATATGACGGATAGGTTAATTTTTGAGAAACTCGTAAACAATTAGTATAATAAAAGCCTCCCTTGTGTAAAGGGAGGTGGCAAAACAAAGTTTTGACGGAGGGATTGTTATAGATAGAATGCACAACAAAACCAACGTACCCATAGCACGAGTTTTACGCAAAAATATGACAAAAGAAGAACGTCATTTATGGTATGATTTCTTACGCAATTATCAAATTAAATTTTTCTAACAAAAAAACAGACCCCGCAGGGTCTGTTTTTTGTTTGTATAAATTAAGCGCGCTTTTTGCTAGCTACGAGAACAGCAGCTGCTGCAATTGCTACCATTGCAACTGCACCCATGTTATCGCCTGTGTCAGGAGATTTTGTGCTGTTGTCGGTATTGGTGTTTGTGTTTGCGTTGTTATTGGTGGTTGAACCGCCTGCGGTTGTGCCACCAGTTGTGGTATCTCCTGCGGTGTTATCATCGCCGGTATTGGTGCTATCATCGTTACCATCATCAACAACCGGTTCAGCATAGAACTGGCCGTAGAAGCCTGCGTATGAAACCATTGCAGGGCCAAGTGTTGTGTAGGTGTTGTCATTACGTGTAGCGAACCAGTAAAGTTCGTCATTTACAGTAGCAACCATTGTTTTAGCTTCTGCATCATAAGTGTAAACGGTAGAAGCTGCTGCTTCGTAAGCACCGTTTACGTGTGTGCCGCTTACAACCATATTGATGTAGGTTTTAGCGCCATCTACCATTGTGTAGAGATAATAACCACCGGTTGTTTCTTCTACATAAATATCAATAGCTGCTTCAGCGTCAGTG
This sequence comes from Clostridia bacterium, assembly GCA_017466905.1. Classification (GTDB taxonomy): domain Bacteria; phylum Bacillota; class Clostridia; order Oscillospirales; family Acutalibacteraceae; genus UBA737. The sequence goes on from JAFTTE010000043.1 coordinate 5,552, forward strand.
GTGGTAGCCATGTAATAGCCATCCATACCGCCTGCAAGATAGTATACTGCGTTTTCTAAGTTGCCCTGAACCATACCAAATTTGTATGCAGTATCTGCAACAGGAGTATCAACTACTTCGAGTGTTGCAGCAGGAGTTTCGGGTTCCTCAGGTGTCTCGGGATTTTCTGGTGTTTCTGGTGTTTCACCAGGGATAAGTTCTACCAAAACAGCATTCGCCAACTGGCCAACGCCTTTATATGAGCTACGGTTTGCTAATACTTTAACTGTATCGCCAACAACAGGTTTTGTTTCCATTGCATCATAGCGATTACCATTTTCATCTGCCAAACCATATAAAATTATTGTATCTTCTGTGGAATCATCTTTAAGAATGAAGTTGCCGTATGTTGCCCAAGTATCTCTATATGTGTCAACGATTTCAGCAGTAATGTAGAACTTGGTATCGCCGTCTTCCATAGCAAGAACTTCAGCTATTGTCTTTTCAGAAATTTCAACAGGTGTTTCGTCTCCTGTATTATCGTCGCCACCTGTGGTGTCGCCAATTACATAGGTAATAGAATCAATCATGCAACGAGTCTTACCGCTAACGGTTGCAAATGTGATAGCTTTGGTTGTTGTGGTATCAACTGTAACTGCGGTGTACGCACCATCATTAGAAGAAGTATTAATAACATGTTGGGCACCGTTGATATCAACCGTTGTGTCCTTAGCCTTATACTTCGCAACCTTAAAGATAACCGAAGTTACATCGTCCGGTACAGTCATAGTAAAGCTACCAACTGCACTACCAGTACCCATCTTCAGAGCTGAAACACCAGTAGCATCGTTCGCACCGTCATAGCACTTAACGGTATCAGTTAATGTTAAAGTGTAGTCGCCAGAGGTATACGATTTGCTTGGGTCGATAGTGGTACCGTCTGCATGCGTTGTTGTAGCAACGTTCTCACCGAAATTGAACACAATTTCAGTCGTTGCTGCAGATGCTGTGATTACCATTGCTGATAAAAGCAAGCAAATGCAAGCAAAAATGGAAACGATTTTTTTGATTTGCGATTTCATTTTTTAAAATCTCCTTTATTTTAATTTCCTATAGGCGCAATCATTCCATCGTGCCTATAATGGTAAGTTTATTATAACCTAAATTATGGGATGTGTCAATAGAAAAAACTCGCTTCAAGTCGAAATTATTCAAACGGAAAATTAAAAACGGAAAGTTGGAAATTTTGTTGTTACGCCTGCACGAAACAGATGCAAATTGCGGCGCGGATTAATCCGCACCTTACGCAGAAAAATAAATTTCACATCGTAGGGACAGGCGTCCCCGACTGTCCGCAAAACGGATTGCTTTGTGACCTTTGGCACTCGCAATGATACATAAAGATACATCTACAAACGTAAAAACAGCAACGTTTCCGTTGCTGTTTTTGTGGTTTAGAGATTATTTGTAGAAACGACAGTAATAGGTATCATCGTGTGAAGCACCGCTTGCACCGATAGTAACATAGTTATCATAAGTACCAAATACATATTTATCTGATTTATCGCCTTTTGTAAGTTCTTTGCTGGTAACAAGTGTTTTCTTTTCGCTATCGTACACGAAAACCATATCAGGTGTATCACGATAAACAGCATTGATGTGTGTTCCGGCAGCGTTTGGCTGAATGTTTAAATATTTCTTTGTGCTGCCTTCCATTGTGTAAAGGTAATAACCGCCAGTTGCAGCTTCAAGATATACATCAATAGCAGCAGCTGATGACGTAGTTGTAGCCATATAGTAACCGCTCATACCGCCTGCTGCATAATAGGTAGCATTTTTAGCAGTTGAGAACAAGCCAAATTTATATGCGGTACCAACTACTGGGTTATCTACGATTGAAAGTGTTTTTTCTACTTCTTGACTTACTTCAAGTTTTGTTAAAACAACTTCGGTTTGACTTGCTTCGTCCCAAGTGAACTCTACAGTGCCTGATGTATCCGTTTCTTCATAATAGAAGTTTTTAATAACACCCTTAAC
>JAFTTE010000044.1 GCA_017466905.1 Clostridia bacterium
CCGATAAAAAAAGCAATGATAAAATAAAACCAAATTGCGAACACCTGCATATTTACGAGTGGGATGAATTGATAAAAATATTGGAAAGAAATTTATGAAAAGCAATTTAATTTATGATTATGTGCCATGTAAAATAAGTTTTGACGGGTCAAAGGTGTCATTACCCCAAAGTGTTCAATTTGAAATCAAAAGAAATTGGGACAATCTTATCAGTTCGGGTAAGCAATTTATGAATAATGAATTATTTACCATCGATTCGATAGAAGTAGAAGATTTTCAATTAAAAATAAATGTAAAAAAGACATTATATGATCATTATTTATATAGTGTAGGTAAGAAATTTATTGGCGAACATATTTGTCGTTCTTTAGCATCAAATATACTTATATTGACATCGGATAATTATTATGTGTTAGCAGTGATGTCAGGCAAAACATCGTTACCAAACAAAGTGAAATTTATTGGAGGCTCTTTATCTGAAGAAGATTTAACTAATAGCATATTAGACCCCTTAAAGTGTGTAAAACGTGAAACCTATGAGGAAATAGGATTAAAATTTGAAAGCAATATCAATATCACCCCGCGATATTTTATGACCAGAGCTAATTTATCTTTCGTTAATATCCTGTATGTAGCAGAGATAGATATGTCACATAAAGATATTAAAGATTTATTTGACAGATATAAAAAGAAATCACAAAACAGCGAATTTGAATTAAACAATATACTCTTTGTGAAAAATGATGTTGATGAAATAAAGAGTTTTATAAAAGAAAGCAGGCAAAGTTTGATTGACTATATGGAAGAACTTTTTTATGTTCTGATTGGTGAATCAGAGGCAAAAAGTATGGTAGAAGAGATAATTGATAAAAGGTAAAATAAATTATGAGCAGATTATTGATTGTTGACGGCAGCAACCTGCTGTTTCAGATGTTTTTTGGTATGCCTGCGCGAATAGTAAACGAGCGCGGAATTGCAATACAAGGAACGCTTGGCTTTGTTGGCGCATTGCTTAAAATAATACGTATGACAAAGCCTACACACGTGGTTGTGTTATTTGACGGTGAGCATCATAATGACCGCTCTGCGCTTGATTCTGACTACAAAGCAAACAGAACGGATTACAGCAATATACCCGAGCAGGAAAATCCCTTTTCACAGCTTTCCGACGTGTATGCGGCGCTTGATTATCTTGGTATAAAGCATACCGAAACTACAACAAACGAAACCGACGATTTAATTGCGGCGTACGCTTATACCTACGGGCAGGAAAATGAGATTGTTATCTCCTCTTTTGACAGTGATTTCTTTCAGCTTATAACGGATAATGTGTCGGTGCTAAGGTATCGCGGCGATAATACCGTTATTTGCACACCCGAATACATAAATCAAAGGTTAGGGATTGAGCCTTCACAATATGCTGATTTTAAGTCGCTTACAGGTGATTCCTCGGATAATATCAGGGGTGCAGATAAGGTAGGACCAAAAACCGCCGCCTTGCTGCTCGGGCAGTTTGGCACGCTCCAAAATATACTTGCAAACGCAGAAAATATAAAAAAGCCGTCAATAAAAGAGTCGGTAATCAAAAACACCGAAAGACTAAAGACAAACTATAAATTAATAAAACTCGACGCTTCGGCGGAATTGCCGTTTGATATTGATAAGCTTAACTATAACCTTAACGGCATAACCACAAACGAAGTTCTGAAGGGGATAAATTTAAAATGACCCAAACAATCGAAGAATATATAAAAGAAAATTTAAGCGGGGAAGCAGAACAGATAATTAAGTTGATTCAAAGTTTTTAAGCAAAGACGTAAATTCACTTTGTAGGGACAGGCGTCCTCGACTGTCCACTAAGACCTAATTATATTGTAAATTAAATTAATGCGATTTCATATGCGTACATTGGTTTAACAAGGGCATATAATCATATTTTTACGGACAGTCG
>JAFTTE010000045.1 GCA_017466905.1 Clostridia bacterium
GTGATTTATGGGTTCGACCGCCAAGCTCTTGCCCAACAGCATCTGGTCAATAAAGGTGACATAGTTATCATTAAAAAGAGGCATTTTCCAAGGTGTCGGTGTGCGAGGGATATTTATTTCAAAACCACCCGATTTATTGTTGAAACAACCGTATTTCATTATAAAATCTCCTTATAATTTTATCTTAGCAAGTCCCGCTTCGGATGTTTCTTTATAACGTGAGGACAGGTCAAGTCCTGTTTCTTTCATAGTGTGGATTACGTGGTCGAGCGAGATTTTACGCGTATTCCACAAAAAGCTTGAGAGATTAACGGCGTATATAGCGCGCATTGCGGCAACCGCGTTGCGCTCGATACAGGGTATTTGCACAAGTCCGCAAATGGGGTCGCAGGTAAGACCTAAGTGATGCTCTATTGCAATCTCGGCGGCATATTCAATCTTGTCAATTGTCAGGTCAAAAAGCTCTGCCAAAGCGGCAGATGCCATAGCGCAAGCCGAGCCAATCTCTGCCTGACAGCCACATTCCGCTCCCGAAATTGATGCGTTTGTTTTAATAAGATTACCTATAAGACCTGCGGTTATAAGCGCGTGATAAATCTGTTCATCACTGAAACCTGATTTTTGTTGGTGATAAAAAAGAGTTGCGGGCAGTACGCCAGCGGCACCGCAGGTGGGGGCGGTTACTATCGTTTCGCCCGCTGCATTTTGCTCGCTTACCGCAAAAGCGTAAGAGCAGACCATACGGTTTTGTCGGGTTTCTGCACTTTCGTCAATGTGCTGACTGTTAAACAGAGTCTTTGCCTTTTTTTGCACCTCGAGTCCACCGGGCAATACGCCCTCATCCTCAAGTCCGTTTTTTATAGAACGCTTCATAGCATCCCATATGGTAGCAATATGCTCTTTTAATGAATCACCCTCAAACTTCAGCGCATATTGCCACAGTTTGATTGAGTTTTCTTTGCAATAATCGGCAATTTCGGTAAACTTATCGTGGGGATAAACGTTTTCTAACTTTTCAGGGCTCATATTTTCAAACTCGATATATCCGCCGCCCACGCTGAAAACACGCGTGCGAGCAATTTCCTTGCCGCCTTTAAAGGCAATAAGTGTCATTGTGTTGGGGTGGGGAATTTGCGTTTCGTCCATATTAAACTCTATTTCGCAAGAAACGGGAGCAAAGGTTTTTTCTATTACCGTATCGGTACCGTGGCCCTTGCCTGTTTTTGCAAGCGAGCCGAAAAGAATTGCCTTAAAGCCGTCAGCATCAGTATTTTGCTCACGGAATATCTTACAAGCGCGCTCGGGACCTATGGTGTGCGAGCTTGACGGACCACGTCCTATTTTATAGATTTCTTTTACCGAAGTCATACCTGACATAAAATTCACCTCTTAATATCCCAAGCTTTCGTTTACCAAAATTATTGTGATTCTATCCTTTTGGCGTTGCAACGCGCTTACAAGGTAGTCACAGCAAATGCGGGTATCTTTTTGGCAACCGTCGGCAAAATCGGGGTCGGGGTTATTAAGTAAAGATACACAGTGACCGAGCTTTGCGCAAGGATTATCAATACCGAGGCGGACGCAATTTTTTGGCGCGGCAATCTTTTTAACACGCAAAAATGCCGATTTTAAATCGGGCACGATTTTATTTATGCCAACTATCATAACAACCTTTTTAGGTCCAAAGGCTATAGATGAAATGCGATTTGCAAAGCCGTCCACATTAAGCAGTTCTCCGTCTTCGGTAATGGCATTTGTAGAGCAAAAGAAAAAGTCTGCGCCGATTGCCGCTTTAAAGCACTCTTGCTGTTCTTCGGGCGTAATGCCCGCGCGGCTTCGGTCCATAAAGCAATATTTTTCATCTCTTAACAGCTTATCTATACCACATTCGATAACAGACATTGAGCCGCCCCAAGTTATAACCGCGCCGTCAAACAGCATATCTTTTGCTAATTTTACTGCATCTTCTTTTGTTTCGGCATAAAGAGGTTGCATTTTATTCTTTTGGAGATTCTTAAAAAGTTTTTGTATCTGCTCTGTCATTATTTTATTCCTTTCACTATTGTTCCGCCGCCTAAAACTATATCACCGTCATAGAACACAGCCGCTTGCCCTGGGGACGGGGCACGCTGTGGTGTGTCAAACTCTAATATAACGGTGTCTTTGCCCGTCTGGTGTATAACGCAGGGCTGCTCAGTATGGCGGTAACGCAATTTGCCTGCGGCTTTTATACCGTCGAGGTTATCTGCGGCAATAATATTAACACCGCTTACCTCAACCTGATTATAAAACAGATGCTCTTCATCACCAAGCACTACCTCATTTGTATCGGCATTTTTACTTAGTACAAAAGCGTGTTTTCCAAGTGCGATACCAAGACCCTTTCGCTGACCGACGGTGTAGTGAATTACACCTTTATGCTTGCCTAAAATCTTACCGTCAAGGTCAAGATAATCACCTGCGGCAAAGTTTAATCCCCTGTTTCTTTCTATAAAAGCAGCATAATCGCCGTCGGGTACAAAACAAATATCCTGACTGTCGGATTTGCGCGCTACGCACAGGTTTAAACTCTCGGCAATCTCGCGCGCTTGGCGCTTAGTGTAGTCACCCAGCGGCAAAACCGTGCGCGACAGTTGGCTCTGTGTAAGTCCGTAAAGCACATAGCTTTGGTCTTTGGTGGGGTCGGCGGCTTTCTTTAGCAAATATTTGTCGCCCGACTTTTCAATACGGGCATAGTGACCTGTGGCTATAGTGTCAAAGCCGTGTTTCTCGGCATATTCAAGCATAGCGCCAAACTTTATATTAATATTACACTGTATGCAGGGGTTTGGTGTACGACCCGCGATATATTCATTTATAAAATGGTCTATAACGTATTTTTTAAACAGGTCTTTCAGTTCTAAAACACTATGGTCAATACCAAGTTTTTCACACACATCCGCGGCATCCCGTGCCTCGCGGTTAAATTTTTCTATCATAGCGGTGTCATTACCGTCATAAAGCTGCAAGGTAATACCTGCGGCAGCATTTTCTCGCGAAACAAGAGCCGCCGTAACGGCAGAGTCAACACCACCGCTCATACCTATCAAGGTTTTCATTAAATCACTTCTTCTTGGGTTTATGGATATTTCTTATAGTTTTCTTTTTCTTCTTTTGAATAGGTTTTTGATTTTGTTTATTACCGACCGCGGTCTTATCGGGTGCGATAAGACAATTTTTGCCATAACCTATAAGGTCCTGCCTGCCCGCCTTGCGCAGTGCCGATAACACAAACTGTCGGTTTTCGGGTTTGTAGTATTGCAGCAACGCGCGCTGTTGCGCCTTTTCTTCAGGGGTGCGCGGCACATAGACCTTATTCATTGTCATCGGGTCAAGACCCGTGTAAAACATACAGGTGGAAATTGTACCCGGTGTGGGATAAAAATCCTGCACCTGCTCGGGATGCAGACCCTCTTTTTTAAGGAAGAGCGACAACTCAATAGCGTCGTTTATGGTACTGCCTGGGTGTGACGACATAAGATACGGTACCAAAAACTGCTTTTTGCCCGCCCTTTCTGTCAGTTCATAAAAACGCTTTTTAAAGCGCTCATATACGTTTATATGCGGCTTGCCCATACAGTCAAGCACGCGTGCGGAGCAATGCTCGGGCGCAACCTTTAACTGACCGCTTACGTGATGCTCGACAAGCTCGCGGAAAAATCCCTCATCTTTATCTTCAACAAGATAATCAAAACGAATTCCCGAACGGATAAAGATTTTTTTGATTTTAGGTAATTTGCGCAGTTTACGCAAAAGGTCAAGATAATCGCTGTGGTCAACCTCGACAGCTTTGCACATTGTCGGCGCCAGACACTTTTTGTCCTTGCAAGCGCCTCGGGTAAGCTGCCCCTTACAACTCGGCGCTCTGAAGTTGGCAGTAGGACCGCCTATATCGTGAATATATCCCTTAAAATCGGGCATATCGGTTATTTTTTTAACCTCGTCTATAACCGATTCGTGACTGCGGCAGGTAATCTGTCTACCTTGGTGGTAAGCAAGCGCGCAGAAATTGCACGCGCCGAAACAGCCGCGGTTGTGTATTACCGAAAATTTAACCTCTTCTATACCCGGCACACCGCCGAGAGCCTGATAGCTTGGGTGATAGTCACGCATAAACGGCAGAGAATAAACCTCGTCCATTTCCTCTGTGCTAAGCGGCGGCATAGGTGGATTTTGCACCACAATTTTATTGCCGTGGCGCTGAATGACCGTTTTGCCGCGAACAGCATCGTGCTCGGTCTGCTGAATATACGTGCCTTCGGCATATTTGCGGCGTCCTTGCTCAGAATTTTCGCTGACAGCCTCAAAAGACGGACATTCCTTTGCGCTTTGCACCTGATAATCGGTGGTGTTTACAGCATAACACGTGCCAAGTATATCCTGCATATCGCAGATATTTTCGCCCGCATCCAGTCGCTTTGCAATCTCTACAACGTGCCGTTCTCCCATACCGTACATAAGCAGGTCGGCGGTAGAGTCAACAAGAATTGACGGGCGCACCCTGTCATCCCAATAATCATAGTGCGCAAAGCGGCGGAGAGATGCCTCGATACCGCCAATACAAATAGGTGTATCGCCAAAAATACGGCGAAGCGCCTTTGAATACACAATGACCGCGCGGTCGGGTCGGGCGCCTGCCTTGCCGCCCGCAGTATATGCGTCATCACTTCGTTTTCGTTTTGCGGCGGTATAGTGCGCTACCATAGAGTCAATATTGCCACTGTTTACAAAAAAAGCAAGTCGGGGTTTACCAAAGCGCTTGTAATCCTCATCACTTCGCGGTTGCGAGATAATACACACCTTAAAGCCCGCATTTTCAAGAACGCGCGACACAATAGCCGTGCCAAAGGACGGGTGGTCTACATAAGCATCACCCGCAACAATTATTATATCGGCCGTCTCCCAGCCGCGAGTTTTCATCTCTTTTACAGTAAGCGGTAAAAATGGCATAAAGCGAACCTCACATAAAATATAATTTATTGTACCATAATTTTTTGTTTGTTACAAGAGGTGTTAATTAAATGGAAGACCAAACCGAAATAATAGAAATTAAACCTAAAAATATGTTTGTACCAATCTGTATCACGCAAGCCGTTTGTGTTGCCGTAATTTTAATCGCAGTGCTTATAATAAAATTCTTTTTTGAAAGCAGTTATGCAAAATTACAGAATTGGTGCTCAGGTAACCTTTTGGAAGAAACAACCATAAGTGATGTCTTTGACGAGGAAGTGACAAGTGAAGCTTAAATTTTTTGGAACAGAAATTTACATATCGTTTTTGTTTTGCGCGGTAGTGTGCTTTATGCTGGTGGTAGACCGCACGGGGTTGGTTGTACCTACCCTGTTTGCCGTATTCATACACGAGACGGGGCATCTGCTTGCTATGTGGGCGGCGGATTGTCAGCCGCGCGCTATAAGGCTGATTCCGACAAGCGTGCAGATAGTACGCGGCTTTTCACCAAAACGTTGCGGTGAGGTAGCGATAACCGTTTGCGGACCTGCGGCAAACCTTGTTATATTCGGTGTGCTGACTGCCAACTTTTATATCTTTAAAAGCGAACAGTCGCTTATGTTTGCATTGCTGAATTTAGTAATCGCCGTGTTTAATCTGCTGCCTGTATCGGGGCTTGACGGCGGAACACTTTTGACCCTTGCAATAGCGCACTTTACCGATATATACCGCGCTGAAAGAATTGTGCGGATAATAACCGCCGTTTTTGCTTTTATTGCATTTTTGTTAGGTGTTTATCTGTGGGTAAGTGGCACTGTTAATATATCTGTGTTTATAGTGGCGGTGTATTTGGCAGTGTGTGGGATGGTGAAAAGATAAAGTCCGTCCACATTTGTGAACGGACAATTTATTTTGTTTTTAAAAAGCAGCGAAGTTATTCACTACGTCTTTATGGTCTTCTATATGTTTTTCGAGATTAAAATCGGTATAAACAATACCAGAAACCAAAGCATCATCTTGTTTGTAATATAATTTTCCGTCTTTTGAGTAAAAAGTTTCATTGTTTTCATCGCAAGTAACATTACATAACAAGACATATATATCATAGTATTCTTTTCCGTCTTTGATATATTTACCGCCTATAAATCCACCTAAATCCACTTCTTTTATTTCTTTAATATTTTTGCTGATATGAACATTAACGGTCACAAATTTAATATTACAATTTTTGATTTTTGATATGTGAGAAATATGATACCATTCGCTTGCGTCGCTGCAAAGCAATTTTTTCGCATCATCTGTAGGCTCAATTTTAACCACAGAAGGATATCCGGAACCCGAATATCCACCGAATTTTGTAATTTTATATCCTTTATATTTTTCAGGCACAACAATATTCACATTATCTTGTGAACCATCCCAATTATACACACCTAAATATGCATCTTCATAATAATCACTATACCCCACATCCCAACCATCGACCGCATTAGTTTCAAGTTCGTAAGATTGAGAACATCCAGCAAAGGAAAAAAGCATAACAAATATAATTAGAATTGCTATTTTTTTCATCGTTATCACCACTGCTTGAATTATAACATACATCCTCTTTGTTATCAAGTGTTTTGGCGCGCCGAAGAGGATTCGCTCGGCGGAACGCTTCTGACACTCGCGATAGCGCATTTTACCGATATATACCGCGCCGAAAGAATCGTGAGGATTATAACCGCCGTTTTTGCTTTTATTGCATTTTTGTTAGGTGTTTATCTTTGGGTCAGCGGAACGGTTAATATATCTGTGTTTATTGTGGCGGTGTATTTTGGGGTGTGTAGTCTTATAAAAAAATAAAGCCCACACAAATGGGCTTTAAAAATTAAAAGGTAAAAAATATAAAATCACCGAAATTATAATAACTGCGGCAAACGCAACCGTCAGAATTTTTGCCGTCTTTTTAGACTTTTCTGTTGTCGCAATAAAGCAATTGAGTATAGAAAACACCAATCCCGCGCCCGAAAAGATAAGCATTGCGACAGCGTAATAATCTACAACCAACCAGAATTCTATGGTATATGCGTATGCTGTGTTTGCAATCGTAATCCAATCGTAAGCGCAAAATGCGGCTAAAATCAGCGATATCGCCGCCGCGATGATTGATAAATATTTAAGATAATGGAAATTGGTTTTTCATTTTAATCACCTTGAAAAATTTATTAGTTTGATTTTATGCAGTTATAAACCGCTATAAATAAAATGCCACCAATAAGGATAAATCACACTTGAAGCGCTTCCTGTTGTTGACCAAACCGTTTCCCAGTTAGTTTGTGTCCATATGTCATTTTCCTTTTCAAAGGTTAAAACGTCTCCACCCGTCATACCCTTTGATACATAATAAATTTCCGCTTTTTTGTTATCGCAATTCAAAACTTTAAAGTATTCTATTTCGCCGAGCATAGTATTATTTGTATATGCATATTCGAAATCATCATAATATTTATTAGTCAATATTTCGCATTTAATAAGAGAACCAACCCAAAACACAATAAACGCAGATGTGATTATTAAAACAATCAATAAAGATTTTTTAAATATATTTTTCATCACTTGTTCTCCTTTGCGGTGTTTATTGAGGCGATTAACATTCGTTTAATTTCTTCGGCAAGAGAAAGTAAATCATCAAAGTTATAATCTATCAACTTCGTTCTTTTTAACAATGTAAGCCAATAAATGCTTTCTCCCGTTTCTTTGAGTGAAATATGTAATTTGGATATAAAATCAGCCTTGCTGTTTCCAAATACAGCTTCATTTATATTTGCTCCAATACTCGTTGCAGAGCGAAGTAATTGTTTTGCTATTGTTGTATCTTTTCTTGTTTTAGAATAATCTTCGTAAAATAAAACTATTTTTGTTGCAAAATCAAGAGATTTTTCAAGTAATGGACTGCTCATTTATATCACCTCTATTTGAATTATAGCATAACTTGGATTTATATTCAACGCTTTGCGAAGCAAAGCACATTTCTTTTATCTTTTCTCTCTTATCTCTTCACTGGAAAAGTCGCAGGTTTTAGAGAAAAGCGAAAAGAGAACAGAGAAGAGTGAAAAGAACAAAAAGAAAAAGCCGCACAAATGCGACTTTTCTTTTTGGCGCGCTGGAGAAGATTCGAACTCCCGACCTTCTGGTCCGTAGCCAGACGCTCTATCCAGCTGAGCTACCAGCGCAAAACATATTAAGATGTTTGCAGTCCGTTTTGACCGCCATAGTATAATAGCACAAAAGTTTTGTAAAATCAAGTAAATTTTAAAAAATTTTAAATTTATTTTAAAAAGTTGGTGAAACACAGATGGAAACGCTCAATAAAATCAACTCTTTTGTGTGGGGAACACCCACTTTATTGCTGATTTTCTTTACAGGTGTAATTCTTACCCTTCGCACAAACTTTTTTCAGTTGCGTTTTTTTAAGTCTTCCATAAAAGCCTTTTTTGGCGGTAATAAAGTGCGGGGTGACGGAAAGCGCCTTTCGCCTATGCAGTCTGCAAGCACGGCGCTGTCTGCTACTATGGGTACGGGTAACATTGTGGGGGTTGCGGGCGCGGTAGCGCTTGGCGGTCCGGGCGCAGTGTTTTGGATGTGGGTGTCATCGCTCTTTTGTATGATAGTAAAGTTTGCTGAAATCGCTCTTGCCGTACGTTATCGCGAAACAGCCCGTGACGGTAGCTATATGGGCGGCGCTATGTACTATATAAAAAATGCTTTGCCTCGTTTTTTTGCGCCGTTGGGGGTTGTCTTTTGCATTTGCGGAACAGTAGCAGCTTTTGGAACAGGTAATATGACACAGATAAACACTATGTCACAAAGCATTAGCCAGATGGTAAAAGCGGTTATCGATATTTCACCTCGTGGGGATTTCTTAATTAAACTTGCAACAGGTCTTATCTGTGCGATACTTTGCGGATATGTGCTCAAAAACGATGGCAGAATAGGCAGCTTTTGCGAAAAGGTAATACCTGTTATGACCGTTTTATATATTGGTATTACGGTTGGGGCAATTGCTTTTAATTATACCAAAATACCCTCTGTTTTTGCGCAGATTTTTGTGGGGGCATTCTCGCCCAAGGGCGTTACGGGCGGGGTTATCGGCTCGGCATTTGTCGGTATGCGGTTTGGTATGTCACGGGGTGTTTTTTCTAACGAGGCGGGGCTTGGCACCGCGCCCACCGCCTACGCTTGCAGTGACGGCGATGAGGTAAGCTTGGGGCTTATGGGCATAATGGAAGTGTTTATTGACACCGTAGTGGTTTGTACGCTGACCGCCCTTACCCTGCTTTGCGCGGGGGATATTACCTATGGGGTGGATATGGCGTCCTCCCTTACGCTTAACGCGCTGACACAAGTTTACGGCAAAAATATTATATTTATCTTTTGCCCCGTAGTTTGCTTTTTTGCCTTTTCGTCGGTAATTGGTTGGGGGCTTTACGGCGCAAAGTTTGTAACATTTTTGTTGGGTGACAAGGCTCAAAAACCGTTTTTGTTTTTATTTGTAGCAGCAATGGTGCCCGCCGCTGTTTTTCGAGCCGATGCGGTGTGGGTGATAGCTGAGATTTTAAACGGACTTATGGCTCTGCCAAATATAACCGCGCTGTTGTTTCTGACAAACGAGATCGCGGACATTACATATTCATATAAAAGAAAACTCCAAGGCAAATAGCCTTGGAGTTTTAATTTTAAGTATAGTTTAGATTTTCTCTGCAACCTCGAAAATCTCAGCAGGAAGCTCGCTTTCATCGCAGGATACGGTGAATACAAATTCAACGTCTTCAATCTTTGAAAGTCTCTTAAGGAACGCTGCAAGCTCGCCATAATCGCGTGAGCCGATACGCAAAGTAGCGTCACCAAAAATGTGGGTTATGTCATTATTGCCTGCCTTTACGCCTGCGAGTAAGCCATAGTATTCATCATAACCGCAGATTGAAAAATCATCTGCATAAATAAGACGGGCTTTATGACTAACGGAAAATGTAAGTGTGCCGCCCTTTTCTATACAAACAACGTTGCCAAGACTGGTTTCAGCAGCATTATTTACAAGCTCTACCAAACGTTTGGTTTTGCCTGCGCCTTTTTTTCCGATAATAAGTTTAATCATATAAAACAACTCCTTTATATTTACCGCAAAACACGGTTATTTTACTCTTTTATTTTGATAATCTTGCTTCAAGTTCGGCTTTCATATCCTCGTATCCCGGTTTGCCAAGAAGCGCGAACATATTCTTTTTATAGCTCTCAACACCCGGTTGGTCAAATGGGTTTACACCTAGCATATAACCTGAAATTGCGCATGCCTTTTCAAAGAAATAGATAAGACGACCAAGGTTTTCCTCATCTGCCTTGTCTACCGATATTACAAGATTTGGCACGCCGCCGTCGGTGTGGGCAAGAACTGTACCCTGAAATGCCTTTTCATTAACATAAGACATTGTTTTGCCTGCCAAGAAATTAAGTCCGTCGCCGTCGTTGTCTTCTTTTTCTATAACAACATCGCTGCCGTTGTCGCCGATGGTAACAACCGTTTCAAACATAAGACGGGCGCCGTCCTGAACAAACTGTCCCATAGAATGAAGGTCGGTTGAGAAGGTAACCGACGCGGGGAACAGACCCTTGTTGTCTTTGCCCTCACTTTCGCCAAACAGCTGCTTAAACCATTCTGCCATCATTGTAAAGCGCGGCTCATAAGATACAAGCAATTCAATCGCCTTGCCCTTGCGGTAAAATGCGTTACGAAGCGCCGCATATTGATAACAGGGGTTAGTGTCGATATCTTCTACATTATAATCTTTTGCTGCTGCTTGCGCGCCTGCCATCAGCGCGTCAATATCGCAACCTGCCGCCGCGATTGGTAAAAGACCAACTGCGGTAAGCACCGAAAATCTGCCGCCGACATCATCGGGTACTACAAAACATTCGTAACCCTTTTCGTCTGCCAGAGCTTTAAGTGTGCCGCGAGCCTTGTCGGTGGTACAGTAAATTCGGCTTGCTGCCTCTTCTTCGCCATAGCGTTCTTCAAGCAATTTGCGGAACACACGGAAAGCAACCGCAGGCTCGGTAGTTGTACCTGATTTTGAAATAATGTTTACAGATACGCGCTTGCCCTCGCAAATTTTTAGCAAGTCAGCAAGATTAGAACCGCTGATGCTGTTGCCTGAGAAATAAATTTCGGGCGCACTGTCGCGTATTGTGTTATAATACGGTCCCTTTAAAAACTCTATCGCCGCGCGGGCGCCAAGATAAGAGCCGCCGATACCGATAACGATAAGAACGTCAGTGTCAGACTGAATTTTTTTAGCCGCCGCTTTTATGCGGGCGAACTCTTCCTTGTCGTAATTGTCGGGTAAGTCAACCCAACCTAAAAAATCATTACCAAGACCGCTTTTTTCGTTTACGGTTTTGTGAGCGTCGGCAACCTGACCGAGCAACCCTTTTATATCATTTTCGCGGATAAAATCCTTTGCGTACGCGCTGCTGAATGTAAGTGACATTGAATCAATCCTTGTATTTTTATTGGGTGAAAAATGGATATTCTACCCTGTTTAACTTATTTTACATTATTTTGTGTAGATTTGCAAGCATATTACACAAAATTTCACAAAAAACTTTGATTTTATTTCAGTAATCCGTCTAAAATCCACAAAAAAGCGGTTAAAAAGCTCATCTTATCCACATTTTCCATGGCAGTTATATCGACCTGACCTATCATTTCGTCATTTAAATAAAAATCAACCGTGCCTACAACCTCGTCTTTTTTGATAGGCGCGGTAAGGTTTTGCTTTAGATTTAACTGCTGGGTCACGGCTGTCGTCTCGCTCTTTTTAAGCAATGCGCCAAAGTTGTCTGACGCCGATATTCTCACCTTTTGCGCAACACCGTTCTTTACACCAAGCTCGGTTACATCTAATTGAGGCGCGATAGACGCATATTCATAATTGGCAAAGCCATAGTCAAGGAGTTTTTTTGCTCCGTTAAAACGGTCGTTTGATGTATCGCCCGACATAATAACAGCTACGAGCTCCAAACCGTTGCGCTCGGCGGTGGCAGACAGACAGTATCCCGCGCCCGAGGTGGTACCCGTTTTAAGACCTGTTGTACCCTCGTAAAAACGCACAAGCTTGTTTGTGTTTACAAGCTCGCTCTCGCCGTTGCGCAAGGAATCCATCCAGACGGTAGAGTAATTTTTTATAAGATCGTGCTTTATAAGCTCGGCGGACATAATCGCAACGTCGTGTGCCGTGGACATATGCCCCTCGGCGTCAAGGCCTGTCGCGTTTGCAAAGTTGGTATTTGTCATACCAAGCTGCGTTGCGCGCTCATTCATCATTGCTACAAAGCCCTCTTCACTGCCTGCAATTGCCTCGCCCAATGCCACGGTGGCGTCGTTTGCAGAGGCAATAACCGCCGCTTTTAACAGGTCGTCTACCGTCATAGTCTCGCCCGGTTCAAGCCATATCTGTGACCCACCCATACTGCAGGCGTGTTCGCTTGCTGTTATGACATCTTCGACCGACATTTTGCCGCTGTCAATTGCTTCCATTGCGAGCAGCAATGACATAATTTTGGTAATAGATGCAGGAGGTAGTTTTTCGTCGGCATTCATCTCATAAAGAATTTTGCCTGTGTTTACCTCCATAAGTATCGCCGATTTTGCCTTTATGTCAAGTGTGGTGCCAATGGCGGCATCGGTAACGGTGGCATCAATAGGAATTTCGATATCCGAAATATCACACTCGCTTGAAACGGTTGCGGCGCTTACCGAAAGCATAGAACATATCAAAACACAACAAAGAGCTAAGGATACAAATATTTTAAACTTTTTCATAATAATTTCCCCCTACAAAAATAAATATGAGGTACTTTTGAAAAATATAATTAAAACTATCTTTGTAAAACCGCAAACATAATGTTGGTGTTAATTTCGGCAAAACATTACTTTCTTTGTGACCTTTGGCATAAAAAAGGGTACTTAATGGATGAAAGGAGGATGTAAACTGTAGCATATAATTGTAATTACGATATAAAAAAATTGGAAATTTTGTCCCCTGTTTGTAAGCTTTAATTGTTGTATATATAGAGATAACAATTAAAACGGGGTGGCGATAATGAGAAAATTTATCATCTGCATAAAAACAATCTTTTTCGATTTTCCGCTTCTCTTGCTTATACAAAATATTTGTGCAATAAAAGAAAAAACTTTTGTTTGTACAAATAATAA